>JAADDK010000037.1 GCA_013154005.1 Methanobacteriota archaeon | reverse complement strand
GGTCCTGCTCCACGAACCCATTATCTGCAACGACCTTATATCCATCTAAAATGTCCTTTGCTGTGTTGAGGTCATACGGATAGTGCTGCACGGAAGCATTGTACCACGCGGTGAAAAACGGCGGCTCTGGAGAATCGCCAGCCTGTCCATATCCTCCCAGATACTTCTGTACGATGGTGTTTTTGTCGATGACGTGCGACACAGCGTGTCTGAACGCTATGTAGTTTGCTGGCTGTGTTTTCTCGTTGAATGCCAGATAATAATAGCCATTCTCAGTGCTTTTATACAGATTTACAGAGGAATCATCTTTGAGCAAATTTGCTCCAGAAGCTCCTATGTTGAAAGGTAAGCAATCAATCTCTCCTGCTTTCAGAGCATATGTGGCTTCCTGGGCATTTGAGTACTCTCTGTAAATAATTTCAGATATTCCGGGATTCCATAGAGGATACCCGTCAGGAGTTTTTATGTTTTTACCCCAGTAGCCGTTGTATGGTTTCTCTACAAGTGATGAAGTGGCCCCGCTACCTGCATACATGAGCGGGCCTGTTCCGATCATTGCTTCTGGATTACTGTGCCATGTCAGATCTACGACTCCCGCAGTGTATCCTTCAGCGTTGACGCTTGTGCTCTCTCCACTGTAATCTGTGGTCAAATGGTCTTTCCAGATGTGCTCGGGTATTATCGGTATTGTAAGTGTACTCATAAAGAACCGAGCATATGGCTGTCTGGTTGATATCTGAACTTCATACTCATTTACATATTTCACATGGTTCTCGATTTCTTGGAGACTTATAGTACCATCATTGTTATCATCAAAAGGCACAGCGAATGCGGTTCCGGACACTGTGGTACCCTGACGCAGAGCGCAGTACGAGAAGATAACATCTTTTGCGGTCATCGGGGTGCCATCCTGGAATGTAACGTTGTGTCTCAGATAGATGGTGGCTGTCATGGTGGATGAATCAAATGAGACTTTCTCAGCCAGACGAGGATATGCTGAGCCATCGTAGTCCACATCCATTAATCCTTCGAAGACCCATGCCATGATATCATCTTTGGATTGACTGTAGGTTCCCGGGTCAAAATAATTAAAATTGAATCCCGTGCTCACAACACCAATTCTAAGAATGTGCTCCGCGTTAGTTGTTGTAAGAGAACTTCCTTTTGCCATTCCTGCAAAACCGCTTAATACTATAATGCTCAGTAAAACGATCACAGCATATTTTTTTATATGTGTATCACACATGCATATACCTCCCGGATATAATTAATGAGATATGATATATTTAAATTTTTCCGAAATCCACTTTTTATTAAAAAATATCAATTTCGGATTAATAATTAATAGATATCTTTTATCATATTGACAAATATGGTGTTATTTAAAAATTGCCATATCTTTATTAATAACCCAAAGTATTTTAGTTCCTTTTGCATGTGGTGCTGTATGGGCTTGGTGGATAGCGGCAAAGAGATGTGCCGAATAGGGCTGGTATTGCAGATTATTGGCAGTTTTATCCCCCTTCTGGGTGTCGTGATTAGTGTTATAGGGAGCCTGCTCATACTTTCAGGATTGAAAAATATAAATACCATCTCTGGAAATTACAAGCCGTACTTGGCATATTTGCTTGTTCTAATTTTCAACATACTGATGGCTGCGATTATCTATTTTCAGAGGGATTATCTTATGCATGCTGGATTTGAGGTTCTGTGGCTGACTATGTGGAGCATCGTGCTCGTCAGCGGAACGTTGCAGGCAATTGCGTGGTGGAGCATGTGGAAGAGCACTCACGTTTACGAGTTTAGAACCGCCACTCTGTTCACTTTTGCGGGTGCGATTCTTTATGTGGTGTTAATTGGGGTTGTTCTCCTGTTAATGGCAGTGGTTTTCCTGTACATGGCGTTTGGCGAGATTCCCAACCATTACTATCTGCGGAGCGATGAAGATTATTACGAGGAGGACCTTGAGTCTGATTATTATGGTGATTATGATGAGAGCAAAAGTGATGCCACGGAGCATATGGCGGAGGTTCTTGCAGAAAAATTCTAACGGGAAAAGAAAAATCTTAAATATGTCCTGATAATAACGGAAATTACCCGGCTTAGCTCAGTCTGGCTAGAGCGGCGGACTGTAGTTGGGACGCATCCGGGCGGATGCAAAACGCCGCTCAGCAGAGATCCGCAGGTCCCCGGTTCGAATCCGGGAGCCGGGACTTTTTAAAAATAAAAAAATTAAACTTCTATGAGCTCGTTCTTCTTTGCGGAGGTCAGCACCTCCACACCGTCTTTCAGGATGCGCACATCATCCTCAATTCTCACGCCGCCGAATCCGGGTATGTAAACGCCCGGCTCAACTGTGACCACCATGTTCTCTTTTAGAATCAGGTCCTTAAGGGAGGTAAGCCCTATATGGTCGTGCACTGCCAGCCCGAGCCCGTGCCCGGTGCTGTGAATCATTCTATCCTTATATTTCGTGGAGTTTATGTATTCTTTAACTTTCATATCCACGTCCCTGCCGTTCACTCCCGCACGGAGCATCTCTATGCCGATTCTCTGCGCCTCTAAAACGGTGTAGTACATCTCTTTCTGTTCCTCGCTTGCGCGTCCGAACACGAACGTGCGAGTTATGTCCGAGTTGTAGTGATGGTACCGCGCTCCAAAATCCATGAGCACGAAATCGCCACGCTTCAATTTTCTCGCACCCGAAAGATAGTGTGGCTCTGCCGCGTTCTCTCCGAACGCCATTATGGTGGTAAACGCGAAATCTTCCGCACCGCGCCTGAACATCTCGTAGCCCAGCCGTGCGGCAAGCTCGTATTCTCTTATTCCCTCTTTCATAAAGTCGGGCATGATGTCCGCGACCTCGCTCGCTATCTTCGCTGCCTCGCGCATATTTTTCAGCTCTTCTTCGTCTTTAATCATGCGCATCTCCATGATTTTTTCCGACACGTCCACGTATTCTCGCTCACCCATTATTTTTTTGAGACGATTGAAATCGCTCATGCTCAGCGATGCGTAGTTCAGGCCGATTCTGTTGGCAGAGCCCACCGCCTCGCGTAGCAGTTTCTCTCGCTCTTCGCCAGTGCGATAGATGAGCACCTCGTTGCTGCCTTTTTTTGCGCTTTGCTCTTCCAAGATGGAGGTTATGACCTTCACGCCCTCTTCGCTTATGACTGCCAGTGAGCCCTCAAATATGCCACCGTAGAGCAGCCGGGTGAAATAGTAAAAGTTCAGGTCCTCGTTGCTGCCGTTGTAAATAACCACCGCATCCACATCTGCACTTTCAAGAATCTTTTTTGCATTCATATGCAAGTTAAATGCATGGCGGTATATACGCCTTTTGAAAAATGCAAGTTTAAAATACCACTCGCGCATAATCCCTCGTGAAGCTGGAAATTCGCAGTTTTCCCACGCGTTTGAACGGAGATATCAATGGCTATCTATCTGCTTTGAGCGAAGCGAGGGAGCGCGCC
>JAADDK010000126.1 GCA_013154005.1 Methanobacteriota archaeon | reverse complement strand
TTCTCGCCAGACCGTAGTATGTGGGTATGGCTATATCCACGTACTCGTTGGCGCTTTCTTTTCCGTACGGTAGAATGCCAACAGTGATGCCACCAGCGTCCTTCGCACCTCTGGAGGCGTGAAGCATCACACCGCCCATGCCGCCAGATATTAGAACTGCACCCTTCTTCGCTATTAAAAACCCCACTCGATACGCAAGCTCGCAAATCTCGCCCTCGCAGGATGAGCCACCTATCACACCGATATTGGCAAACATAAAAAGAAAAAGTAAAATGGCATTAAAAAGTTATGGGAAGGCTCAGTACCTTCTGCTTCCGTACTTGCTTCTCCCGCCGTATCGATTATTATAGGAGTTGTATCTGCGCTCGTGCTCCTGAGCGCTCATATCCAGCTCTTCGTTAACTTCATCTACATTTTCCTCGCTCTTCTGAATATTTCCATATTTCCCAACGTTCAGGCGCATATGCCCGCGCACCAGGGAAATATAGCCATTATCCACAAGTATGGTTTCGCCCTCCTCCACGAGGTCTGCCTGCTCGTCCCACAGGGACATTGTCACAACGCCGGTATCGTCGCCCACTATGGCCTCAGTCACATGCTTGATTTCGCCGTAGCGGGTGGTTATCTCTTTGGGTTCGCTCTTACTCACAACTTTTGCCAAAACATTCACTCTCTTGGTATCTGGCTTCAGGTCCTTTATTTTGGTTATTTCTCCTTCCATTCTCTACACTTCCTTTTTGGTTTTTTTTTGAGGAAAAATATTCTCTGACTTTGCTCGGAGAAATTTTCCCCCTTATTCGACATTCTGCCGAACTATAAAAAGATTTGGAATGAAAAACGAAAATTAATGGGGCCGCCGAGATTTGAACTCGGGTCACCGGCTCCCGAAGCCGGAAGGATGCCAAGCTACCCCACGGCCCCGCAAGCAGGTAAAGAAAGAGGGAGTAAATAAAGTTTTTGCGATGACATACCGAAATTTTTTAACGCTATGCTGCGATAAAGCACCGTGAAGCTCAACGATATTGACCTGAAGAGGTGGAAGGATTACGATGAAATAATTACTGACTCTCTCTGGGTCATACCTTCGCGAGACAACAGCGGCGCGCATAGCCCGGAGTACCACGGTAATTTCATTCCTCAGATTCCCCGGCAGGCGATGCTGCGGTACACCCGTAAAGGCGAGCGGGTTCTGGACACATTTGCCGGGCTCGGAACAACGCTCATAGAAGCGAGAAAACTGGGCAGGCACTGCACGGGCATAGAAATAAACCCCCAAATTGCCGATAAAGCGCGGAAAATAATAGAAATGGAAGAGAATCCGCACGGTGTGGAGACGAGAATAATAGTGGGCGATGCGGCTAATTCTGAGCTTTACGAGAACCTGGGCATGTTTCAACTTGCCATACTTCACCCGCCGTACTGGGACATAATAAAGTTTTCAAATATCCCCGGAGATTTATCCGCGGTGAGAAGCATCGATGCGTTTCTTGATGGATTTGAGCGTGTGGTCGAGAACGTGGCTGCGCATCTTGACCTCGGGCGCTTTCTGGTGCTTGTGATAGGCGATAAATACTCCCACGGCTCATGGATTCCGCTGGGATTTTATACTATGGAGCGGGTGATGCGCAACGGGTTTAATCTTAAAAGCATAGTGGTGAAAAACATAGAGGAGAATCGCGGTAAAAGAGGACAGTACGCACTCTGGCGCTACCGTGCTCTGAAAGATGGGTACTACGTGTTCAAACACGAGTATGTGATGTTCTTTGAAAAGGAATAGCGTTATGCTTTTTTGGGCATAATTAAATCAAAACATTTAAATATTATTTTTCCGTAGATGCATGCGGAGGCGTTAAGTATGTATGGTTATCATGGGAAAATAGCGAGAGTGAATTTGAGCACCGGAAAAATTGCGGTGGAGCATTTTGACGAGGAATTTGTGAAGAAGTGGCTTGGCACGCGCGGGTTTGGAATACATTATCTCCTCAAAGAGATGGACCCGAAAGCGGACCCGCTGGGCGAAGAGAACAAACTGATTTTTTCGACCGGTGCGCTGACTGGCACCACGGCACCCACTGGCGGGCGATACATGGTCATTACGAAAAGTCCGCTGACGGGGTACATAGCAATGGCAAACTCCGGCGGCTTCTTCGGCGCGGAGCTGAAAATGTCCGGCTGGGATATGCTGATTATCGAGGGAAAGAGTGAAAAGCCCGTGTACATAAAGATAGTGGACGATTCTATCGAAATAAAAGACGCATCGCATGTCTGGGGCAAGAAGGTAAGCGAAACCGAGAAAATTTTGACGGAAGAAGCTGGCGATAAGAGAGTGCAGATTGCATCAATCGGACCGGCGGGTGAGAATCTTGTGCGCTTCTCCGCGATAATGAACAATGGCCATAGGGCAGCGGCTCGCGGCGGCGTTGGTGCGGTGATGGGCTCGAAGAAACTCAAAGCGATAGTCGTGCGTGGCCATACTCGGGTTGAAGTAATAGACAGAAGCAAGTTCACAAGCGTAGTGAAGGAGAAGACGGAGATACTGAAGAAAGACCCGGTGGCGGGCAGCGGATTGCCCTCGTTCGGCACGGCGGTGCTGGTGAACATAATCAATCAGAACGGCCTTTATCCAACGCGCAATTTCCACGAGGGACAGTTTGAATATGCGGAGGAGCAGAGCGGCGAAGCGATGGCAAAGAAGTATCTGAAGAGAAACAAGCCGTGCTTTGCATGCCCCATAGGGTGTGGAAGAGTGAATGTGATGAGCACTGTGGGCGAGACAGAGGGCCCTGAGTATGAAAGTCTCTGGGCACTGGGTGCGCATCTCGGCATCAACGACCTCGGCAGCATAATAGAAGCGAATCATGTGTGCGATGAGATGGGACTGGACACAATCAGCACCGGCGGTACGCTGGCAGCGGCAATGGATATGTATGAGCATGGCGTGCTCAAGCAGGATGAGCTGGGCGATGCTCCGCCGTTGCGATTTGGCAACACCGAAGTTTTGCATTACTATCTGGAAAAAATCGCGCATCGCGAGGGCTTCGGCGACATTCTCGCAGAGGGTGGATATCGTCTGGCTAAGAAATACAACGCGGTAGAGTATTTCATGGGCGTGAAGAAGCAGGAGTTGCCTGCGTACGACCCGCGCGGAGCCGAAGGCCATGGGCTGGGCTATGCGACGGATAACCGCGGTGGAGACCACATAAAGGCGTATATGATAAGCCCAGAGATACTGGGGTATCCCGTCAAAACCGACCCGCACGACATAAGCGACGAGAAAGTGAAACTGCTCATGGTGTTCCAGGACCTGACGGCTGTTATTGATGCCGCCGGACTGTGCGTGTTCACCACGTTCGGAATGGGTGCGGATGATTATCGAGATTTGCTCAACGCCGCGTTCGGGTTTGACCTGAGCACCGAAGATTGGTTGAAGATAGGCGAGAGAATCTGGAACGCCGAGCGACTGTTCAATCTCAAAGCCGGCCTGAA
>JAADDK010000053.1 GCA_013154005.1 Methanobacteriota archaeon | reverse complement strand
CGACGCTGATATTGAAATTGCTCAGCACGCGGTTCTCCGAGTCCTTGGAGGTGATAAACTCCACGATGTCCGGGTGATGCACGCTGAGCACACCCATGTTCGCGCCGCGCCGCTTTCCACCCTGCTTGATAACGTCGGTGGCGACATCGAACACGCGCATGAACGAGAGCGGGCCGGAAGCCACGCCCTGCGTGCTGGCCACCACATCGCCCTTCGGCCTGAGCCGGGAGAATGAGAAGCCTGTACCTCCTCCGCTCTTGTGGATAATTGCAGCATATTTTACCGCATCGAATATGCCCTCAATACTATCGGGCACGGGCAAAACGAAGCATGCGCTGAGCTGTCCCAGCTTGGTGTTGGCGTTCATCATGGTGGGTGAGTTAGGTAAAAACTCTCTCCGAACCATAATTTCGTAGAAATCTCTTGTTACTTCCTCAATACGCTCTTTATCTGCGTCAAGCTTTTTGATAACTTCACCAAAATCCACCCGCATATGGCCAGTTCTGTTTAGACGGTGAAATGCCCGCCTTAGCATTTTCAGTTCGTATTCGCTGAGATTGCCGGTTCTTCCCCTTTCATTTCTTTGCTTCTGTTTCCCTGCTGGGTCATATATTTCGTCACTGTACAGAACGTCCACAAGTGCCACATATCTCGCAACACGGTGAAACATTTGTCTGGGGGTCTCAACAATTTTTCCATCAGAATTCCTTAGCAGATATCTGGATTCTAAAACCCGTACAGCATTTATGCTCAGCTTTAAGTCATCCTCCACACCCAGAATTTTCTTCTCTTCTCTGATTTTCTTACGCTTTTCTCGGTACAATATATATGCTTTGGCAGTAGCGTTAAGGCCCGAATCCATAAGCACCTCTTCCACAACGTCCTGAATCTGCTCCACGGTGGGTACATCATAGTCTGCTATTTTCTTCTCTACCTGTTCTGCAAGTGTTTCAGCAACTTTTATGTCTCTCTCTCTGGTTTCTTCCAGTGCTTTTCTGATTGCCTCCACAATTCTGCGGCGATCGTAAAGTACGTAATCTCCACTTCTTTTTCTGACAAGAGTTGGCATCATCGCAATATCGTACGAAGGGATAAAAAATTATCTGTAACTGCGCTCATACTCGGCAATGACCTCGTAGGCAGTAACCCATGCCATAAGAGTTCCGTCAAATATGGATACAATCTCATCGGCAAAACTCATATCGGTAATGTAATCTCCAGAGGGAAAACCCCCAATTATAACCACCACATCACCGGGCATATCCAGATTTCCCAGTTTCTTTATGGCACCCTTTTCGCTCATAACAATACTATGCGCACCTATTTTATCCACCAGTGCGGGTAGAGACATTTTCTCAAGCCAGAGCAAAGGACTTTCTGCGTTTGGCACCACTCCGTTATGGAAAAGATTTTCCATCAATCCCACAAATCGGGGATATGATTTGGGTAATCTCGTTTCCGGGTTGATATAAATCACTTCGTTATTGCGAGTATGCACATACACACGCAACCTACCTTGTTTATTTAGCACAGATTCCTGCGCGTTCATCAGGAAAAAATGCGCTATGTCGGGTCTACCGCGCCGCTCTGCCTCTGAACCGTATCTTTTTCTGATGGCCTGATGATGATACGTAGCATCCAGTAACAGATTTGAAGGCCTTTTCTTTCTGAGTTTGGCATGTTTGACCACCGCAGGATGCCCCTGAATGGGCTGCGGCACAAGCTCCAATTCAGAGTCGGCAAGTATAAGATGCATCATCCGAACAGTGCCCCCATACCCATCGATGCGGATTCTTCCTCATCTTTAATCTTTTTGTAGACATCCTTCGCGTCGCTGTCATTTAGCAGGAATTCTTTAGCGAGCTCTTTTGCCCGGTTGATTGCCTCCTCACTGCCCTCCACAACAATGTAGATAGCATCATCCAGCCCCAGCGCTGAACCATCTCTCTTTATGAGTGTCTGCCGGGCCACCACATCATCCCTGTAAAGTGCATCAATTTCTTTCGCGCTTTTGCTGAACTTGAATACTGCGTACATTCTTTTCACCGTGCCGTGCATGGCGGAGCATACTTAAATTTTTTCTGCGTGTTGAAATCAATGCAAGGACAACCAATAAGAAAATGAGTATTGTGGGGTTGAATTCAGGCACCGTGGCAGAATCAAAGTATATATCATAATTGCCATTGCGATTGTCAGTCCAGGCCACGTACACTTTTCCATCATAGTAATATGCGTAAACTGTGCGGTATATTGCCACCCCTGAGCCGAGGTCACTTACCAGATTCACATTGCTCCATGTCTGGCCGTAGTCCGCGGAATATATTTCGCATATATATCCAGAAGTGACATTAAGGTACAATAAATATACATCAGCACCATACGCAACCACCATCGGATACCTTTCATCCTCGGTGGTGCTCGCGGCCCAGCTGGCCCACTTCCACGAGACTCCATTATCTGTGGTGTTAAATATGCCTATATCATGGTCTGTTGAGGAGACTTCCAGTTCAAATGCCACATACGCATCATCTCCGGTGGCATATACTGAGGGATGATACAGATTATATCCGTTCAAATAGAAAACTTCTCCGTTCCATGACGTACCGTTTATCCCCGTATTATTTTTAACTGTTACGTTCCAGTAATTGCCATCGAAAACGTCGTAGGCCACAAAAACCTTCGGGTTGGTACCTGTGGAAATCGATACACTGGGATGGCCCTCCCAGCTTCCCGTGTATGCAATGGACGTTGAGCTATCATGATCTTCGTACCACGTGCTGCCACCGTCCACCGTTTTTGCATAGCCCACATCATGGTCGGTAGAAGAGTATATATATTCAAAGACAACATAGATGTAGATATCTGTCCCATACGTGTAAGTCGCGGCGGATAAATTGGTAACTGAACCCCACCATGTCCAGGTGGATATATATACATACATCCATTCATTTGTTGAACTCTCGTATTCCAGATATTCAAAATATGCTCCAGAGGTATGGTTCTCAAAAAATATATACACATTATCGAGTGAATCTGAAAGTATCACAGGATTGGACGTGTTTGCGGTGGAAGCATCCAGAAAGTATACGTTCCATGTGCTACCACCATCCGTAGAATTTGCGACGTAAATATCATGGTCCGTGGCTGAGTACGCATAGTCGTATGTAATCCACAGCGTTCCGTCGCTTGTTCTGGTTATGCTCGGTCGTGTTTCATTATAACTTGAGGTTGTGACCTGCACATCGCCCCCAAAAAGTGCCCGGAGCTCGGTAGCATTGTATTTACCCACAAATTTTGGTGCTATTGAGACCGAATTTGTTCTTTCAGGAGAATCACTTTTTGTGGTGTTTTTAGTAATGGTTGATGTCTTTACTTTTTCTATGCCCGGAGTAAGGAATTTTTTAACATGGTCCCATATACCCTCCCAGTTCACAAGGCGATAGTACACATTTCCGCGGAGGGTCAATCCAATTTCCATGGAGTTATCATTTTTTGCGTATTTT
>JAADDK010000119.1 GCA_013154005.1 Methanobacteriota archaeon | reverse complement strand
CATTCAATTCCTCATCATTCTTCCATTTCAGCGATATCGTTACCCATATCTCCTGATTCGGATCCGCTGGCCCTATATACTGCGCATCCTTCAAAATTTCAGCCCTGTACCCCTGCGTGATTGGAACCGTGCCCTCAGAGAGCCCCGTCCCTCTCAACACTGCAACATACAGTCCACTCAACACAACCACTGCGGTAATTATTCCAATTACCACCAATTTTTTCTTATCTATCTTTTTCATCATTCTTCATCACCACCCACGCACCATGCTCACAGACCACAGTGCGGAAGTTTCACTGTATATAACTATCACATAAGAGTATATATTTATTTCGGATTGATTCCCACGCATTTTTCTGTTACACATAGCTGTGTAATATTGAAAATTTACAAAATTACCTGTCTATAACTAATTTTACAAACAGCATCGCCCATACTCAAAAATGTCGGTTACACGCAATAGTTAAAAAACACATCCAAGTTTAACAGATTCAAATAGAATTAATGATTCTGCCAAAAAAATATCAACCCCCCTCATGAGGAAAAAATTTTCAAAAAAATGTTACTACCCAAAGGTGAAACATTTCCATGTAACGGAAAATAAGAGAAAAGCTTTTATGGCAAACAGTGTTGAAACAATGGGCATATGGGCCCCCGGCGGAGAGCGGTGGGTCACCGCACTGTGAGGCACGGACCAGAAAATGCCCTATAAACCCCCGGCAGGGTCAGACATCTTGAGCAATGATAGATGCTGTTAATGCCGGGGGATATCCTCATCTTTTAAGTAAATCAGCAACCATAACTATTACAGGAAATATCTCAAGGCGTCCAACCCACATTTCTATGATAAGCACCAGTTCTTCAATCACTGGCATGTGCGGGCCGGTTATGCCCACACTCAACCCCACATTACCCTCAGCACTGGCGACTTCAAAGATGGAGTTGGCAAAAGAATTACCGTACGCCATAAACACCATGGCTCCAGCAAGCAAGACCACCAGATAGGTAGTTGTGTATATAGATACATCCCTCACTTCCGCAGGCTCAAACACCTTTTTTCCGATTTTAAAGGGAATCACGGCACTTCTTGGTGCAAGTCTCACACGCACATACCAGAATATACCGTAAAACAACACCACCACACGGATTAGCTTTAGAGCTGATGCGGTAGAACCATATGCGCCTCCAAATATCATGGCAACGGTCAGTATGAACTTGCTATAATCGCTCATATGTGACAGGTCAGAAATGCTAAATCCAGTTCCGGAAAGTGCAGATACTATATGGAACATGGAATCTAAAGATGCCGTGGATAGCGGCATTCCGGACATCACAAGTTTTGGAACCATTAATGCGAAGAAAAATGCAACTATTACCAGCATTGCTTTTACTTCTATAGAGAAAAAATCCCTGACACGGCCCTTGAAGAGATTGATATGAGATACAAATGAAATTGCACCTATCGACATGGCAAAAATCATGGCTATGGCCACGCCCACGGGATACGCGGCAATGCTGTTATTGGTCACTGCAAAACCGCCGGTGGCCAGCGCCGTCATGGCGATATTGAAAGAATCAAACAGGGGTGCCCCAAGCATATAAAATATGAACGCAAAAAGCAAAGTGTAAAAAAGATAGATAAGCCATATTTTTCGCACTGTGCCAACGATGGTGGGCTCGGTTTTATCGCTTCGGCCCTCCGCAAAGTAAAGAGATTGCACAACCTTGCTGGTACGATACATCACCGATAGGAAAAGAGCAATCACGCCCACGCCGCCAATCCACTCTGTGAGAGAGCGCCAGAGAAGTATACTTCTTGGTAAAGATTCCACGTCGGGAAACATTGTCAGACCGGTGGCAGTGAACCCGGACATGCTCTCAAACCATGCGTGGAGCGGAGACAGATATCCTGAGAGAAAATAAGGCACCGCACCGACAAAAGACATCATAAGCCAGCCCAATGCCGCAACTCTGAAAGACTCTCTCAACGATAATTTTTCCGGTACTTTACGGTTCATCACCGTGGTCCAGAGAAACAGAACCCAGATGGCGGGAAAAAGAAAAGAGAGGGCAATTATAACGCTTCTATCCACTATCAACGCGTAAACTGCATCGAAAATCATAAATGGAGTGATATACGTTAAAAGTTTAAGAACAAAGTACCACACCTTCATGCTCTCACTTTCCGGCGATCAAATCGCGAACCTTGTTTTCCACGCCTTTTTTATTGATAATAACTATCTCATCACCTTCCTGAATACGCATATCTTCTGTGGGCACCCGGATTTCACCGTCTCGCAGAATGGCGGCAAGAATACTGCCCCACGGTAGGTGTATCTCATTTATTTTTCTGTTTGCCACAGGAGAGGTTTTGGTAACACGAGCTGAAATGAGCTCCACGTCTCCACTGAACGTGAGAACTGCAGAAAATCCTTTGATGCCCGCATAAATCGCCTTGGCAGAAGCCTCGGTTGTACTGACAACCACATCCACACCCAGTTTCTCGTAAATAATCTTATTGCTTGGATTGGTGGTTCTCGCAATAACCTTGGGCACGCTGTAAGTGCTTTTTGCAAGCTGACATGCAACAAAATTTATCTGGTCACTGCCCGTACATGCCACCAGCACGTCCGCTTTGTGTATCCCCGCATCCTCCAGATACTTTGCCTCACCGCCATCGCCTTTTATCACAAGGATATCATAGTTCTCTGCCATATGATTCGCTCGCTCGGCATTCGTTTCGATCAACGCCACATCATGCCCCTCTTCAACAAGCATGTCTATCAGATACTCCCCGATCCTTCCACCACCGATGACGATAATATACATGGCGATGGATATTGAGTTTGCAGATTTAAAGATTTTGCGTGGATGTCGAAAAAATAATTGGAATTTAAAACATTAAAAAAGTAATTTAAAAAATATGCGGCGTGATAACATATATCACTATAAAAAAACTCTAAAATAACAGAAATTTGGCGAAAGATTTAAGTACCCCTATGGGTATGTGTATCATGCCCATAATGGGCAGGAGGACTGAAAAAATGAAGAAGATATATATGAAAAAAGAAGAAGGCGTGAGCCCCGTGATCGCTACCATCCTGATGGTGGCTATTACGGTGGTGCTGGCAGCGACCGTGTACCTAATGGTGGCGGGATATGGTTCTGGTCCTGCCCAGTTGCAGGGATCTCTGGCATATAACCAGTTGACTTCCAACCCAACCAAGGGATGGGTCAACTTTACTGTGATGATGTCCCAGCCATCTAGCGGAGTTGATCCTACCACTGTGACTGTGCATATTGGCACAACTAAATTGACCTACGTAGCACCCGGCAATACATTGTCCGCCAATAGTTGGACATATGTAGACAATAACGGAAACGGTAAACTGGATAATGGAGATACTTTAATAATATACACAGGTACTACCATAAGCCCAGGTACCTCAGTAACCATGGGTGCATCCAGTTATTCTGGCAGTATAGCAGGGACAGTAAAATAAGCAAATTTCCAATGTCTTTATTTTTTGTTTTTTAAATAATTTTCTAAAGGGTTTTATATTATCT
>JAADDK010000034.1 GCA_013154005.1 Methanobacteriota archaeon | reverse complement strand
GCGTCAGGAGAAGCGCGAATATTAGCAGTGCAGGTATCTGCCATCTCATTGCAAGCACCTCAGCACGCGTGGATGCCACTCCAGTCTTCAAACAACATGGCCCCAAACAGTATATTCAGGAGCGCTCTAATTCTCATAATATGTCTAATAATGAAAAAGTATTTAAATCTTTTTTTGAATGAAAATATATTACTAAAACTACAAATACAAATCATCACCGTCTGTTTGGCGTTTTAGTGGGTTTTTGAAAGTATTTTTTGCATGAAACAAAAAAGTGAAAATTAGTTTTATTTTTTGCCGCCTTTCACCTTAACCGCATACACAACCACAGCCGCAACGGCCACGGCGATGAGCACACCGATTATAATCTCCATCGGGAAGGTGGGCGTTTCGGCACTGCTGGCAGAGAACTCGTACACTTCCAGAGTTGCTGTGCTGTTTGCGTCTTTCTGCACACTTGCGTAAAGATACCCGGAGGAATCAAAGCCCAGAACTTTAAGCGTGCCGCCGCCGTATAGTGAGGTGATAGTAATATTGTCCAGCCGCGCCACCGTTCGGCCAGTGCTCGCGTTGACCGCCACCAGCCCAACAGAATATGCGGTGAAATTTACCGGCGTTCCGTGAATGCCAAAGAGCACGTTGTACTTTGCGTCATAAGCGCTGAAAGTTGTTTCTGCCAGCGATGCGTTTTTCCAGTGATGCACCAGTGAATAACTATTCAAATCGTAAACCAGAACGTCGGCAGACTCTGCGGGGTGAATGTAGAGAAGTGAGGAAAATACAAGCATCTTCGGGTTTTCCCACGAGCCGTTGAGCTGAGAAACGGGCACGGTTATCTCTCTTTTCACGTTTCCATCGCTCAGAGAGCGCACCTGAAGCGTGAAATTTTTGATGCTTCTTGTCCACACCCAGAGCTCGTTGTGAGCGAAGTAAAGCGCTCCGTAATCAATGAACCCGCTCAGCGTGTCGTTTTTGCCGTTTATCACCGCGTACATGGGCGCGTAATTTCCGGATTCGTTGAGCACTTTAACGTAAATCATATCCGTGTGCGTGTCCACATACACGTTCGATACATCTTCGTACAGCTTTCCCGGTGAGGTCGTCTTGATGACTTTTAGAGTTTGATAATTCTGCGCATTCAGCACCACTACTTTATCTGGCCACGCCGCAATGTACAATTTGCCGGTGCCTGAATCGTACCCTACTCCGGTTATATGATAAACTGCGGGAAAAGAACTCAGCACGCCAATCTTCTTTTCCACAGCGTAAGTTTCAGAATTCAGCACGTAAAGAGTGCGCGATGAGCCCGCATAAATAAGCCCGGCCCCGGAATTAAAAGCCATTACGCGCACATTCATATTTAACTTCTTAACCTCGTGAAACGCCGGCCCCTGCGCCGCCCCGGCCAGCGCGCCCGGAACGAGCAAAATGAATAAAGATAGAATAACCAGCGTTTTTTCAAGCATATATGATTTATTACCCATTTAAATCACCAGCACCAGTTTGGCATTTTAACGATATTTTATACAATATAAATCTTTCGCCGCTCCAAACCCGCAATAAATATAATTCTGCGAATACGAACGAGGTAAATATTAAATATCTCATCGCCAATCTGTGGGGCATGAGATTCAAGCGTGCGCTAATTCTTCTTCTCGTGGGGGCGATTTTCCTCGCAATGCTTTCAGGAGTGAACGCTCGCTCGATAGATGTGGAGTATCACGGCGCACGGGAAATCATACATCGGGGCGACTCTCCAATTTATCTGAATTACACTCTCACCAACCTGTTTAACCGCACCCTGGTTGTGGAGATTGATGTACCTTATTCGGAGGAATATTCTGTAAAATTCGTGCCTGCAGAGAGTTTCACCCTGAAACCGTACGGTGTGCAAAAAGTCTCGATAATACTGCACCCGGCAAAAAATTTAGAGCGTGCAGAGCTGGATTTAACGATAAAATTCGCAATATATGAAGTGGACGGCGTGAACCCAATAGAAACGAAAGAATCGCACGTGACCATTCTGCTCATCAATCCGGCATGGTTCATACAGCCGATAATAACGTGGCTCGGTCAGGACCAGAACTGGGTGGGTCAGTTCATCATAACCGTGGTATTCTGGCTAGGTATCGGACTGCTCACCGTATTTGTAATCGCGCCAATCGTGAGAAAAATAACCGAGAAGACAAAAACCAAGATTGACGATATAATCTGGAAGATAATACGCGTGCCCATAATCGTGATGCTCTTCCTGTACGGATTCGTGGCGGCTGCAGACCTGCTTCCCATCGGCGCCACCGCACTTTACTACATAAACAAACTCTACGAAATCACGCTCATTTTGGTGATAACGTATCTGGCGTACCGCATATTTCACGACCTCATGCTTTACGAGGGAAAGAAACTCGCGAACAGAACCGCGAGCGAACTTGACGATATACTCATTCCCGTAATCGAGAAAATCGGCGATATACTGATTCTCATAGCGGGATTTCTGTGGCTGCTCACAGCAATGGATATCAATATAACCATATTTCTTGCCGGACTCGGCGGGCTCGGCCTGATTATCGGGCTGGCGTCGCAGGACGCGCTCTCAAACTTCTTTGCGGGAATGCACATTCTCCTCGACCACCCGTTCTCAATAGGCGACTACATCAAGCTTGAGGGAATAAACACCGTGTACCGCATAGAAAAGGTGGGCGTGCGCTCCACGCAGGCATACGACGTGTTCAACCACGAGATGGTAATCATACCCAATCGACTGCTCGCAAATGATAAAATAATAAACATGATGAAGCCGGACGAGATGGGAAAGGTGAAGTTCACCGTGGGCGTGGCCTACGGCAGCGATGTGGATAGAGTTATGAAGGTCATAGAAGAAGTGGTCAACGAGCATCCGGAAATAGTGAAAATCGGAGACCGCAAACCTCTTGTGCGGCTTACCAATTTCGGCGATTCTTCGCTGGATTTCCTCATCATCGCGTGGATTCCAAACATAATGGACCAGTGGCGCGTGGCTCACGAGCTGCGCATCGCTTTGTACAATAAATTCCGAGAAGAGGGCATAGAGATACCGTTCCCGCAGCTGGACGTGTACGTGAAGGATATGCCCACTCCTTAATTTTTGTACCTTATTTTTCCGTTTACTATCGTGTACTCCACGTTCAGTCCGTTTAAAGCGTAAACTATGTTAGACACTATCGTATCCTTTCTCAACGGCAGGCCGTTGGGTTCGGGATTGACTATTATTATATCCGCCAGTTTGCCCGACTCAATGCTCCCCGCGTTGAGCCCCAGCGCTTTTGCGGCATTCACGGTGGCGAAATCAAGAACCATCTGTGCGTTCGTCGCGCTGGCGTCCCATCTTTCGTTCTTGTGCAGCAGTGCGGCGAATTTCAGCACCTCAAACATGTCAAGCGAGTTATTGCTCACCGCGCTATCCGTGCCCAGCGTGATGAGAAGCCCTTCGTGGAGCATCTCAGGAAGCGGCATCGCACCGCCGTTGCCCAGCTTCATGTTGCTGGTGGGATTGTGCGACACTTTTACCTCGCTCTTTGCGAGCATGCGTATCTCGTT
>JAADDK010000108.1 GCA_013154005.1 Methanobacteriota archaeon | reverse complement strand
AACACTTCATCTTCCTTCCCGTGAAAACTGTGGTCTCCGCGCTTTATTTTCTCCACCTCCAGACGCGGGCCCATGTACGCATCTCTTATTTTTTTCTCGTAGAATTCAAGCGGGTAAAAAAGCGTATCGTCCGCGGTTCCGAAGAAAAACTGCATGGGAAGATGCACCCGTGAAAGAATGTTAAGCGAGGAATCATAATTGAAAAGCGACGCTTCCACACAATCCCTGTCTGCAAAGCTTAGAAAACGAGAAGCGGACCATATGGCACCCGTGCGGCGATAAACAAAATAGTGAAGCTCGTCTCCGTGGCCCAGGTCCTTCATATTCTGCGCAATCTCCACTGCCTTTCCAAAATCCTCACCCAGGTACACGCGCCAGATTGGATAATCATCGGAGGGTGAGAGAAATATCAAGCTCTTCACTCTTTTATCTCTTCGTTTCCATGCATAATACAGAATCTTCTGGCACCCGGTGCTGTGTCCGATAAGATGAAAACGCTCATATCCGATGCTTTCAAGGTAATTGAGCGCACCCTTGATATCCCGCGCAGAATCCTCAAATTTCTCAAACGCCGTGCCCATCACCATGTACCTGTCTCCCCGCGCATTCTTGAACGATTTCACAATCTCCGCACCGCGATTGGTGAACGAGAAAAACGATATACCCTGCTCCACTAACTTTCTGGCACCGCTCAGCACGCCGTCTTTGGCAAAGCTGCCACCCATGCCGTGCACGAACACCGCCACATCTTTGCCCTCCGCAGGTACGAGAAATCCGGATAATTTAACGCGGTCTGTGGCGGTGAAGAATACAAGCTTTCCCTCAAATTCAACAGGATATTTCAACCTTTCCACCATTTCCACATATATGCCTGATTAAAAAACTTTTCTGAGAAAAAGAAAAAAAGATTATTTCAGAATGATGCGCGCGTCCACAATTTTCAGGCCGTGCTCGTAGGCCATCACCGGATTCGCATCAACTTCCTTTATCTGGTCTCTGAAATCCCAGACGAGTTGGGACAGACGGCTTATTGCCTCCGCTATGGCCTTGATATCCCTCGGCTTCTCACCACGCGCACCCTTCAGTATCTTGTATCCTCGAATCTCCTTTATCATATCCATTGCTTCATCCTCGGAGAAAGGCGCTATGCGGAAAGTTACGTCCTTAAGAATCTCCACGAATATGCCACCAAGTCCGAACATCACCGTGGGTCCAAACTGCTTGTCGTAAGTGCTGCCTATGATCGTCTCGGTGCCCCACGGCTCCATGTGCTGGACGTACACTCCGAATATCTCGGCGTGCGGGTCATAATGTTTGGCATTTTCCACAATATCTTTGAACGCTTCTCGAACCTCGTCGTCGCTCTTCAGATTTACTTTTACACCGCCTGCATCGCTCTTGTGGATAATCTGGGGAGATACTATCTTCATAACCACAGGATACTCCACCGCACGTGCTATCTTCACAGCCTCTTCCTCATTCTTGGCCATCTTGCCTTTTGGCACTGGTAATCCGTAAGCGGCGAACACTTCTTTAGCTTCTGGCTCGGTGAGTATCTTTCTTCCGCACCCCAGAGTTCTGTTTATTATCGCCTTTGCACGCTCGTAATTGACCTCGTAGGGTTTGAACTCAGTATGCTCTTTTTCTCGATATCTGCCATACGTTCTGAGCGAGGATATGGCACGCACCGCCGCATCGGGGCTCTTATAATACGGTATGCCATTCTGTATCAGCCACTCACCCGCCTTCACGCTTCTCTCTCCACCGGTAAAGTTCACCACGATCGGCTTATTCACACCGCTCTCCTTGTACGCGTTGTAAATGCTCTCTGCAATCTTCTGCGGGTCAGTGAAAGAGGTCTCACAGTAAAGAACCACAACGCCGTCAACCCAGTCATGCTTGATACCATCTTTGATAGAGCCGTAATACTGCCCGTCATCGGCCATACCTGTCAAATCCACGGGATTCTTTGGGCTGCCAAACTCAGGCATGTGTTTCATCATCAGTAATTTAAGATCGTCGGGCGCATCTTTGATGGGTATGCCATACTTCTCAGCAGCATCTGTGGCAAGCACACCCACACCACCGCCGTTGGTTATTATGAGAAGATTGTCTCCACGCATCGGTGGCTGGAGCGCAAGGGCCATCGTTTCATCGAACAGCGCGTCCAGATTTTCAGCGCGTATTACATGCCCCTGCTTGAACGCAGCATCGTAGATTTTTGTGCTTCCTGCCAGACTGCCTGTGTGCGAGGCAGCAGCGGCGGCACCTCTCTGAGACACGCCAGCCTTCAAAGCAACTATCGGCTTCCTGGACTTTCGTGCATTATTAAGAAACTTGCGCCCGTCCTTCACGCCTTCCATATACAGTGAGATAACGTTTGTATCCTCATCTTCGTTGAAATATTCAATCAAATCTCCAAAATTCAGGTCCGCCATGTTGCCGATGCTAATCATATGCGAAATACCCACCTTATCACTCCAAGTCCTTGCGTCCATGGCTATGAGCAGCGCGCCACTCTGCGAAATCAAGGCCGCCTTACCCGGATATGGCAGATACGGCCCGAACGATGCGTTCGCTTTCAGCGGATTATTCATTATACCTACAACGTTGGGACCTAAAATGCGCATTCCGTACTTGCGCGCAATTTCCAGAACCTGATCCTCCAGGTCCTTGCGCCCCACTTCGCTGAATCCAGAAGCGATTATCACCAGGCCCTTCACACCCTTCTTGCCGCAGTCCTCGGCTACTGCGGGCACATATTTGGCAGGCACCACAATCAGGGCGATATCCACCTCATCGGGCACCTCCAGAATGGAGTGGTAGCATTTGAGTCCGGCCACCTCGTCAGCTTTGGGGTTGATGGGATATATCTTGCCTTCGTATTTTGACTCTATCAGATTCTTAACGCACTGATGTCCTATCGCTTTGGGATCCCTGCTCGCTCCGACGATTGCTATACTTTTCGGTTTGAATATTGGGTCTAACGGATGCATTTTATTACCTCCACTTTTTATTTCTGCAGGGGGTAATTGCGATATCACATAATAAATTTGATATTCGTCAATAGGCGATATTGGGCTATACAATAGTGCAAATAAGAGATAAATATAAATAGGGCGAGGGAATTTAGCAAATTGTAATGGAAGATAAGGTTATTCATTTAAAGCTGAAAGACCATCCGGAAATAACTGTGGGCGAGATAGTTGAGATTATGGAAGAACTCGCCAGAAAATTCCCCGACAGGGAAATTTTTATAGATGGTGATGAGCAGGCAATATGCTCTCGCCCAAAAAAACCATCAGGGGATTAGAGAAGAGAAAAACACCACTACCACCGCAATCGCACCTATAAGTATTGCTGCTATTAAGATCCACAGCAGAAGTTTCAGGAAGAATTTTAATATCCCAAGTACAGCAAGAAGCACAATTATTATTGCAAGGCAGCAGAGTGTGTTCATAAAGATGATATTGAATCAAGCAATAAAAAAGTTGTGGTAAAAAATAAAAAATTAGGTCCAGAGATATTCTTCCGGTATTGCCTGGGCATAGCTCTCTCCATAAACGAATACGTCGTCAA
>JAADDK010000091.1 GCA_013154005.1 Methanobacteriota archaeon | reverse complement strand
ATCACACTTCCAGCTCCAGCGCGATGGGCGCGTGGTCCGAGCCCATGACGTCGCTGAGAATCCACGAGCGTTTGACCTTATCTCGCAGTTCGGGCGAGACTATGAAATAATCCACTCTCCATCCGATATTGCGAGCACGAGCATTGAACCTGTACGACCACCACGTGTAATGCCCGCCTTCCTTCGTGAATAAGCGGAACGTGTCAATCCAGCCATCCTCGATGAACCGGTCCATCCATGCCCGCTCTTCCGGAGTGAACCCGGCGTTCTTCACGTTCTGCTTCGGATTCGCAAGGTCTATTTCCTTATGCGCCACGTTGAAATCGCCGCACACCACCACGGGCTTTTTCTCCCGCAGAGAGTTGAGATATTCGTGAATTTTGTTATCAAACTCAATCTTGAAATCAAGGCGCGTGAGACCGTGCTGCGAGTTGGGAAAGTAAACGTTCACAAAATAGAATTTCTCATATTCCGCGGTGATTACCCGGCCCTCGTCGTCGAATTTGGATATGCCTATGCCAAACACTACATTTGCCGGCTTGGGTTTGGAAAACAGCGCGGTGCCCGCATAGCCTTTTCGCTTTGCAGGATTGAAATAGATATAATATCCGGGATAATTTTTTACCTCTGGCGGTATGCTTTTCAGATCCGCTTTGAGTTCCTGAATAGCCAGTATATCGGGATTATGTGACCTGAGAAACTCTATGAAACCTTTTCTTACACATGCTCGGATACCATTTACATTCCACGAAATAAGCAACACATCTCGATATTAAGACTCTAAATATATAAATTTAACCCTTCCGCATCCTTTAAACATCACATAAAAATGGATATTTACCTCAATAACTATGCAATACTAAAAATGAAGAAAAAGTCATTTAATTCAGGACGGTTAAGTTTAACTGCATTTGAGTTCTAATAAAGTATTTATATGTTGACGGCATGATAATACATAGAAAGGTTGGCGCCGTATGAATAATGATTATTACCTGGTGGGAGCTTGTGAAACGGATGATAACTTGAAGATTCTTCGCTGTAGTTCGGAGTTTGCAAAAATATTGAATTACTCTAATCCGAAAGAGCTTGTGGGTAAATCACCATTTTTCGGAGAACCGCTTAGCCTTTCACTTAAAAAAACGGGATATTATTCAGGACCCGTGGTTGCACTTAGTAAAACAGGCGAGACCCTATATGGGGAGATTGAAATAGAAAAAAATGGGGCAAGATATATCATAAAAGAACTGAAAATAAAAAGTGTAGCAAACAAAAATTTCTGGGAAACAATGTTCAGAAACATGCCTTTACCTGTTATGATACTTTCAAAAGAGCACATAATTGTGGATATGAACGACAAAATGGAAGAGTTGGTGGGTATAAAAAAAGAGAAACTTTTAGGAACAAAATGCCATAAACTTATGCATAATACAAACGAACCTCCGGAAGAGTGCCCCCTCGAAGAGGCAAAAAACAAAAACTTGCCCCACTCGCTCAATATAATGGATACAGTATTTGGAAAATTCCTAATCGCCGTTGCTAAAATAAATGATTATTTATATGCTCATTATGCTCTAAGAGAGGCTGCTGTACTCGTGGAAATGCAGGGAAGAATGATGGAATTTCTAAAGAGATACAATCGAATTTTACTTGCGGCCACCACAATAACAGATGAAATGCTCCGAAACAAAAATGTAGATGATGTGATTCAGAGCATTAAAACAAAGCTGGAGGGAATAGAGGGATTTGCAGGAGTTGGAATATACTTTTTCAGGGATACTGAGATGATAGAATGTTTCTCATCAGGTATTGCCCTCACACGTAATGAAATAAAAAGATATGAAAACGAAAAGGAAATAATAAAAACCATCAAAGGAGGGGATAATTATTATATTTTCCCTATGAACAACGCCCCACACCCCGCACTTTTCATACTAAATATGGGAAACGAAGAGCTCACGAACGACGAGGTAAGAACAATACTCTCAGCAGTTGATCATTTTGGAGAATATATATCATCGAAAGCACTTGAGGAAAAGAGAGCGCGGGCATATAAATACATAAACGATGTGATTAACGATTTTGCCACCATGGTGGATAGGATAAGAAATCCCCTTGCAACAATCCTTGCGACTGCAGAGATAGAGATAGAAAATGAAGAAACCCGCTCCAAAATAATGGAGATGGTGGAAGAAATACAGGAAATTACGAAAAAAATAGATGAAGTATGGAATAAAGCCGAAAATATGAGAAAGTATCTTGAATAACAATGAAAATAAATATCAAAAACCTATATACCTGTATGAGTGCAGAAAACATCCCTCGAGATATAATTCATCAGAAAAGGTTCGAAGTAACTGAAGATATGGTGGCAAAGGGGATAGGTCTGGATGTCCAGGTGCTTTCCACCCCCGCACTTATTCTTGCAATGGAACTCACTGCGCATGAGGCAATATCAAAGTATCTAAGCGAGGAGGAATCAACTGTGGGAGGGGGAATATGCATAAGCCATCTCAGACCCACGCGTTTAGGCGAGCATTTTGAAGTGGTGGTGAGACTAAAACGCGTGGAGCGAAATAAGATTGTGTTTCAAATAGAGGCTTTTGACCCACATGCGAAGATTGCCGAAGGGGAACATGTGAGATATGTAATAAACAAGAATAAATTTAAAGCAAAGGTCGAGGGAAGACATCAGTAATTGTATAAAGTGTGATTGATATGAAAATCCTCACCGCACAGGTTTATCCAGAGTTTGATGTTGAAAAAAATGTGCAGCGTATGCTGGATATACTTTCTAAATATCAGGCAGATATATACGTATTCCCGGAGCTTTATCTTACAGGGTACATGCTTCGCGACGATCTGCCCGCCTATGCCATAAATCAGGACTCATCACTAATCCATGAAATAGCCGAACACGTCCACGGAAAAACTCTGATTTTTGGATTCCCGGAAACCGATAAATTTATTTATAATTCAGCAGCAATAATACATAATGGAAATGTATGTGTTGCAAGAAAAATATATCTTCCAAATTTTGGGCCGTTTGAGGAAAAACTGTACTTTAAAGAAGGTTTCTCTCCAGTCACATGCGAACTCGAGGGAATTAAAATAGGCGTTCAGATTTGTTATGATGCATTTTTCCCCGAAATCGCAAAGATACAAGCGCTTAGCGGAGCAGATATCATCGTAAATATCTCCGCAAGCCCCATAACATCCAGGGCAATGTTTGAAAAAATCATACCTGCCCGGGCAATAGAAAATACTGTTTTTATGATATACGTCAACTGGGCGGGATTGCAGCGCACCATGGAGTTCTGGGGAGGTTCTATGATTTATACTCCCAGAGGCAATGAACTATACAAGGCACCATATTTCAAAGAAGACATTCATATTACAACCATAGATTTGAACGAGTTGAAAATAGCAAGGACACTGCGACCAACACTGCGGGATACAAAAAAAGAATTTTATAATATATAAAAAATTAAGATTTAAATAGCTCTTTTTCCTCTTCTTTGGATATATCCACCTTTTTCACTTCTTCCTCGGTCTCTATAATTTTCTCAGGTTTTGTGCTTTCTTCGATTTCACTGTAAGAGGGGATGGGCCCCAGTATATCCTCTGGTTTACCAACTATTTTTTCAATTTTCTCATAGTCCACATCTTCGCCGGCACTTCCCTCTTCCAGTGGCATACCGAGGTACTTGGCTGTGCCCTGAATCAGCTTGGATATTTCAAACGGGAATATAATCTTCGTTGCCTGACCATCGGCCATTTTGGTCAGCGTATCCAGTGAAAGCACACTGAGAGCCCGGGAGTTCAGCGTGGCAGATCCCAAAGAAATTATTCTGTACCTCTGCGCCTCACCCTGCGCCTTCAAAATGGTGGCAAGACGCATACCTTCTGCTTCAAGTATGCTCGCCTGTCTCTTACCCTCCGCCTCGAGTACCTGAGCCCTTTTCTTGCCTTCAGCCTCAAGAATACTTGAACGCTTAACACCATCTGCCTTAAGAATGGCCGCCCTTCTCTGTCTCTCCGCAGCGGTCTGCTCTTCCATAGCCTGCTTAACTTTCTGGGAGGGGTCAACCTCTTTGATTTCCACCGCTTCTACCTTTACACCCCACTTATCCGTTGCCTCGTCCAGGATATCCCGGAGATGCGCGTTTATTCTTTCACGATTATACAAAATTTCATCTAAGTTCATGTTTCCAATCACTGACCTCAGGGTAGTGCGGGCGAGATTGATTGTAGCAAGTCTGTAATCCTGCACCTCGAAAAACGCTTTCTTAGCATCCACAACCTTAATGTATATTACAGCATCAACACCTGTGGGTGAGTTATCCTTGGTTATCACTTCCTGCTTTGGTACATCCCACGTCTGGGTTCTCATATCAATACGATAAATCTGAGCAAACGGCCAGACAATATGAAATCCAGGGTCAAGAATCCCCCGAAACGTACCCAGAAACACATATATTCCTCGTTCCCATGGCTTTATAACCCGCGCCGTTAGACTCAGAAGTATCACAACCAGTATCACTATGAAAAACACTATTGTTCCAATCAAAACCGGATCCATCTATTTCACCTCCCTCACAACAACATGCACGCCTTCTCCCTTAACTACAACTACTTTCTTTCCTTCTTCAATGACCTGCTCAGCCGTGGCGCTCCAGATATCATTGTCTATTTTCACTTTGCCCTTTATTGAATTCGGCTCCACCCGCACCGTCACAATTCCAGTCTTGCCCACGAGGCCATCCACTGTGGTTGTTGATGGCGGCTGCGTCTTACCCATGCTTTTGTACCATGCCAGCGTGACCGCCGAGGCACCCACCGCAGACACGAGAACCAGCACTGAGGCGGTGAGTATGTCCAGATAATTACCCATAAAAATCATGGCTATTCCCAGAACCACCAGTATTGTGCCCGGAACGGCTATGAAAAACCCTGGTGTATGCACTTCACCTATAAGCAAAAGCAATCCTATCACCACAAACAGTATACCCAGGGTTAGCAGGTCCATAGTCCTTTATCCCCATATACTATATAAATTTTTATCTGAAAAATTTAACTTTACAAACTATATAAGTATGTGTTACAGCAAAACTCACATAGATATGACATTTATCCTTAGAAACAAAAAATTTTATAAATACATACAACCATATACTCCATACATGGCGAAGATCAAATTGCACAGCATTTCGAATATCGCACTTATTGTGGGTATATCTTTTTATATTCTTGGAGGCATATGTGGATGGCAGACTATAACCATGAGCTCGTCAAACAGTTATACCTCCCAGCAGCAGAGCTTCGCTCCGGCGGGAATGTGGGCAACCTTTAAAAGCAACCATACAAATATGTCTGTAATTTTTCCTTTTCCATCACAATATCTTTCTCAAAACACCACCCATAATCCCATATTTACTCAGGCAAGAACCGCAACGTTTACCATAATGTGGTTTATGTTTATGAGCACATTAGCAATAATTTTTGCGTTTGGAATAGTGTCTGCACTTGGCTCCCGAAAAGCCCGCACTGTACTCTCTCTGGTAATTATTGCAATGGTAATACTGGAGTTGGGATACTTTTTATCCGCTTATCAGGCAGCTTTAAATGAAGACCTGGAAAATACAGGATTTTCAGATATGAACATGTTCGGAGATAAAGTGGAAACGGCTTCGTATGTATTAATTTCTTCCATTGGTTCAGGTTTTATACTCACCGTAATAGCCATTATAGCATTTATCACGGCACTGCTTGTAGAGTGCTTCGCCTACAGAAAAAGGGTGCTCCAAATAAATGAAAAAGAGAACGAAAAAGTTTCCGTGAGCGAAACAACCTCGGTGAATGTGACCTATACAAGTACACCCAGAGAACACATCGAAAAAGTAACAATAGAATGTTCTCAGTGTGGAAGGAAGTTTGAAGTGCGGGTGGATGTCACCAAATTACCTGTTAAGGTTCAGTGTCCCCATTGTGGCAGTGAAATCGAAATAGGTTAGCCAAATTCCGCTAAATAATTATTTTCTGATTATGAGCCGCACAACGTCTTCATCTTCCACCACATGCTCCAGCCCCACACGCTGCCCGGGAAACTTCACACTGCGGCCCCAGACCATGGCGTAGCGAAACTTGCGCACGAAATCTTTGTGAATGTGTCTGCACACATCTTCGATGGTATCGCCTCTGCGAAGTATAAGCGGCTCTTCGTAGTCAATTTTGCCGCTCTTCGGTTTGAGATAAACGCGAATCAGGCCCATCTTATCGAACATTCGCTCTTTCAATTCTTCGATGCCGTAGCCCGTCTCTGCAGAGATGAACACCGGCTCCCAATCGGCGTACTGCTTTTTCAAAGATGTCAGGTCATCTGCAAGGTCTATTTTGTTTATGGCAAGCACGGCGGGCACGTATGCGCGGTTACCTGCAAGAAAATCGATGAAATCCTCCTCGGTGATGTTTTCTTTTATGAGAACTTCAGCATTGCGATACCCGAACTCGTAAAGTATGTCGCGAAGCACGTCCTCGGATACAGAAAGAGGTACGGTGGAAGCGATGTGTATTCCGCCACGGTCCGTGCGCTTCAGAGATATGTTCGGCTTTTTTTTATTCACGCGAATACCGAACTCGTAAAGCTCTTTCATTATCACGTCCAGCGAGGGATTGAAAACGTCAATCATAAACAGAATTAAATCGGAGTCGCGGGCCACGCTGAGTATCTCCCGCCCGTTGCCGCGCCCCCGGGCCGCCCCTTCTATGAGCCCGGGCATGTCAAGCATCTGAATCTCTGCACCGCGGTATTTCAGAATTCCCGGCTTTATGTCCAGAGTGGTGAACGCGTAATCACCGACCTCGCTTTTCGCGTTGGTAAGCAAATTGAACAGCCGGCTCTTGCCCACGCTGGGCGGGCCGATTATGGAAACGCGGGCATCGCCCTGCTTCTTCACGCCCTCCCGCGAAATGCGCTTCTTCTCGGTGCGGCGCTTCTCTTCCAGCTCTTTTTTCAGAAATGTGAGTCGCGCCTTTAATTTCAGAATATGCTTTTCTGTGGACTTGTTGTACTTCGTTATCTTCAGCTCGTCTTCTATCTCCTTTATTCGCTTCTCAATGTCCACGCGCCTTTATTTAGATGGAGTTTAAAATGTTTTCTCCGCACAGAAACGATAAGATGGCTCTCGCGGTGGCTGTCCGAGTCCGTGGCCTGAGCGCGTAAACGGAGGCATAAACGATGCAAAAACGCATCTTTTTATATTTTATTTTAATCACAATAAAAGAGGGATAAGAATGTTCATAAAAGTGCAGAACGTCTCAAAGTACTATGTGTCCGGCTCAACGTCCGTGCGGGCGCTTCACGACGTGTCGCTGAGCATAAAAAAGGGAGAGTTCGTGTCCATCGCCGGGCCCTCAGGCAGCGGCAAGACCACGCTTCTCAATCTGATTGGTGGAATAGACCACCCATCGGAGGGTAAAATTTTCGTGGATGGTAAGGAAATATCCAGCGCGTCGGAAAGAGAGCTCTCAAAGTACAGAAGAGAGTATATGGGGTTCGTGTTTCAGAGGTTTTACCTGCTTCCCCAATTCACAGTGCTGGAAAATCTCACGTTTCCGGCAGAGTTCACCAAAAAGTACAAAAAGAATGATCTCAGGAGCATTGCGATAAAATTGCTTGAATACGTGGGCATTGCGCACAAAAGCGACCGCTATCCCACCGAACTGAGCGGCGGGGAGGCGCAGCGCGTCGCCATCGCGAGAGCGCTCATAAATCGCCCGAAAATAATACTGGCCGACGAGCCCACCGGCGAGCTGGACTCCGAGAACACGGAAAACATAATCTCTCTTTTCAAAAAACTGAACTTTAACGATAAAATTACGGTGATTATTGCAACCCACGACCCGGAGGTCTGGAAACGCTCGCAGAGAATAATCCGGCTGAAAGATGGGGGTGTTGTGCATGGCGGTAAGTAAGAAAGGACTTATGATTTGGGGTACCATCATTGTGTTTGTACTCCTGCTGGGTGCCTATGGTCTCATGTATTACGAATATCGCACTGACACGGAAAAGACCATCAAGAGAGACGCGTATATGGCAACCTCTTTGATATATATGGTTGTGGCAGAGTCATACTGGGACCACGTGAATTACAGCCACGGGCAGAACATAAGCGAGCAGGACGTGCAGTACGAGGGAAAATCAATGATTACGCTCCTGAATTTCTCAATCTCGGTGCTCAAAAATGTGAGCAAAAAATGCGATTCCGTTGGCTGGACTCATATGGGTCTGGACATCAATATTAAGGCATACATTGAACTGCGGAATTTTCTGCTCAAGAACTGGGGCAATTACAAGAAGGTTATTCCCGTCACCAAATACATCAAGGATAATTTCTCCATAGCGTTCGTGCTGTTTTTCAGCGACGACGATGCAGAATGCTGCTTTGACTACAACTACGATACCAGTCAGGTCATCAAGGAGGGTTTGAAACATGCTCAGTAAGATTGTCAAGTTTTTCATCTTTCTTCTGGCGATGATCCTGATTGTTTATCCCTTCACGCTGCAGATGGGCGTGAGAGAGGGAACGTTGAACGATGCGCTGGAAGTGTCCGCGATAACCCCCGCGCCCAGAATCATAAAAAACGCGTCATGGATTGAGAGCGTGGACACGCTCAGCACCCTCAATTTCTGGAAAAATTATTCCCTGACATTCAATCACTTTGATCTCACCTCTTTAACCCTGTTCGGAAACAGCAGCGTGGGAAAATACATACCCCTCTCCTCCGGACGCTTTTTCAAATCTTCCAGAGAAGCGGTTATTGGAATGAATCTGCTCAACGACATGCTCGCGGCGGGATTCGATGTGGGAATAAACAAATACCTACATCTCTCACTGGAAAAAAACGAAACGGTGATAAAAAATATCACGGTGAAAATAGTAGGCATAATGCCCGCCTCCATCGGGCATCTGGGAACCTCGCTGATTCTGCCCTATTCACTGGTAAACTCAAAGTATCTCTATCTAACCGAGTACCTCATAGTGCCAAAGAAGGGTTACACAAAATATGCGGTGGAAGATTATTTATCGAGTATGGGCGTGCAGGTGATAACCTCCACCCGCGCCCTTGATGTTTTTATGTTCAACATGTACTTCAATCTCCTCGGTGCGTTCACCGTGCTCGTGGGCTTTGTGCTGTTCCTGATCGCATACGAGCTGGACATGGACCGCCTGTTTCAGGAATATGCAATAATAGAAATAGCAGGTGGCTCAACGAAAAGATACTTGATGCGCCGGCTGGAAAAGGATATAATCTTCACAATAACCGCGTATGGTGCGGCAATAATATTGTTGATTCTCCTCACTCCCTTTATATACGGGTATCTCAACTCGATTTTTACCCACCTGCTTTTCATCTGGTCATTTGATATAAGAGCTCTGGGCATCACCGCCATCATCTGCGCAATTCTCATCGTATATCAGTACATATTGCTGCGCTACTACGCTGCGAAATTCTCACTATCAGAGTTCATGCGCAGGGGGTGGAAAATGTGATGCTGCATTATATCAGAAAGCTCTCCCGCAGTTTCGGAAGATGGCGCTATTTGCGCATTGCGGTTTTTGTGGTGCTGTTCTTCATGATAATGAGCGTTATGGGCGCCAATCTCCTGTTTTCAACCCAGCTCAATCCCCAGAACCTTGCAACGGACCCGTGCAGATTCGATATAGGCGAGCTCCCGTCCAAAAACTCCGTGCCGTACCGGTTCAGCGGCGAGGAAATGTATTTTGATTCTGCCCTTCCCTTCAATGCAAACATAGAGTTCAGCGACGGCTTTAAAGTGTTTTTCCCGGTATTCACCATTACGGGAATAAATCAAAATATCACCAGATTCGGTGACTTTCAACTCATAAAGGGTAGCGTGGAGAAAAACGGCGTGTATGTATCTCAGACCCTCTGGAAAAAAATAAAAAGAGATTATCCTATGGTGAATGTGGGAGCGCACATAAAACTGAACTTTACCGTAAAAAATGGCTCGGTTCGGGCAACCCACGAATACACAATCGCAGGAGTGATAAGAGACCGCTGGGTGCATTATTACTATGCGCATATCCGTGAAGAATTGCTCGTGCCTCTGTCATTCTTCGCCAGCCTTCCAGAAAAAATCAGTTATGAAGGAGTCAATGAAACTTTGTATGGTAAGAGTTATGCAATAGAAGAGTACAAAAAATACGTGCCGCTTCTGGCGGGCACCGAGTACGGAATGTCGTATTACGCCATGCATCGCGCAATTATGAGAGAGTACAACTCGTTCCTTTTCGTTGCTTCAAGCTTCATTCTGGTGCTGCTCGTTCTGGGGGGCGGAATATCCCTGATAACCGCAATGGTGAACAACAAAAAATATGCTCTTGATTTCGGCATACTGCGGGTCTCTGGCGTGCCATTGTACAAAATAATAGCGCTGTTCGCCGGAGAGAACATATACACCATGGTGATAGCGTATTTCATCGCATTGATCTTTTCATACGTGTTTCTGCTGGGAATACTTTTGGTGAGTGCCGGTGTGGTGCCGGTATATGCTCTGATAAACTTTTTCCTGGTACCTTTGCTCCTGATTCTTGTGATGACGGGCCCCACCGTGGCTTACACCGCGTACCATATGAAAACAAAAGAAATCGTAGAGCATCTCAGAAACGCATAAATTACCCCTTTATATTTTCTTTTATCTCGTCCGGCATCTGCTCCTCCGGCATACTCAATTTTCGGGATTTGAGAAACTCCGCAAACCTACGGTCCGTGCCCTTGATGTGCGCGATGAGCCAGTCCACCAGATATTTGTCCACCTCGTACGCCAGCGCGGGGGTGATGCCCTGCAACTCCGCCTTGTTCATTATGCTCTGCGTGTACTCATAAAACTTTTCATGCTCTTTGCAATGCTCTTCATACTGCGGATAATCGTACATTTTCATGTACTTCTCCTCGCTTCCAAAATGCCAGTGCGCGTAATGGTCCATGAAGCGGAGAGCGCGCAGGAACGCACTGCGATAATTTTCAGAGATTGACGAGTTTATATCGTTAAGTATTTTCACAAAGTACCTGTGCTGGCGGTCTATCTCCTCGATGCCGGTCTCCAGTGCGGGGCTCCAAGATATGCTCCGGTCCACCTTCGTGGCGCGCCACCGCACGTCCCACACACATTCTTTTGCGCCTGAGCCGGCACAGGCAGTGTGCTGCACGCGCACACCCGCCGCGCCCGCCGATTCCAAAAGCCCGGCAAAGTACTCGGTTAAAAACTCGCAAAACAGCGGGTCCACGTATATATCGCGCCCCACCAGCCGGGCGCGGCCCTCACCCAGCATCTCACCGTGAAACTCTCCAAAATTGAAAAACTTGTGCCAGTACTCACCCGCATTCGTGATTATGCCCTCCGGTGTGCGAGCCCAGCCAATGAACATCTTGAAACGCTCTTCGCGCTTGAACGAGCCCCTGGCCATTCGCCTGTACGCGTCCTTCCCAAACAGGTTCATAAACGCCCGTAGAAACACAAGGTTATGCTCAAAAGGGTACCATTTTACCAATTTTATATCCTCGGGCCTGCCCGGACCGTCATAACCCATCTTCTTCATCTCTTCAAGCATTCTTTTCAGGCCCTCATCGCCATATTTCTCCTTCACAAATTCCATTTTAGAAAAAGCAATGCCACCGATGCATTTACGCTCGACCATAACTGCGAACAAATAAGGAAGTATAAATAACTTTTTCAAAAATTCTCTGCATACACAACTGTATAAATTAATTTTTGTATGTATTTGTAAAAGAAATATTCTGTGAGCAAGGGAATTTCCCCACTGTTTTCAGGCAAAGAAATAAGATATGGAATATATTCTCCATTTCAACCGGACGTTTTACAAATAAAAATAGGGTGAAAACTCACAAACCCAGTTTCTTTTTGAGATTTGATATCATATCGCGGACCATGGTGGGCATGTCGTAATCGGGTTTCCAGCCCCACTCTTTGCGCGCGGCAGAGTCGTCTATTGTGCGGGGCCATGAATCCGCTATTTTCTGCCTGTAATCCGGCTTGTACTCCACCTCAAAATCCACATACTTGCGAATCTCCGCCACAAGCTCCGCCGGCGAGAAACTCATTGCGCTTATGTTGAAATCCGTTCTGTGTATCAGTCTGTCAGCAGGCGCTTCCGCAAGCTCGGTTATGGCTTTGAGCGCGTCGGGCATGTACATCATTGGCAGCGTGGCGTCCTCGCGCAGGAAACACGTGTATTTCTCACCGCGCAGCGCATAGTAGAATATCTCCACCGCGTAATCCGTCGTGCCGCCGCCCGGCGGGGCTTTCCAGCTAATTATGCCCGGATAGCGCACTCCGCGCACGTCCAGCCCGTACTTTTCCCAGTAATAAAGCCCGAGCAATTCGCCGGTGACCTTGCTTATGCCGTACATCGTTCTGGGTTTGAGCACCGTATCGTTGGGCGTGTTGTCCTTCGGCGTCTCCGGCCCGAACGCAGCGATGGAGCTGGGCACCATTATGCGCTCAAGCCCGACTTTGCGCCCCGCTTCGAGGACGTTGTACATACCCACAATGTTCACATTGAAGGCCAGCTGCGGGTTCTGCTCACCCTTCGCCGAAAGAATCGCCGCAAGATGATAAACTGTGTCAATATCATGCTCTTTCAGAGCATTTATTATGTCCTCCTCACTGCGCACATCCAGTTTCACGAAAAGTTCATCGCCATTCTCCGGCTCGCGAATATCCGCAACTATAACATTATCGTGCCCATACTTCTCTCGAAGATACGGAACAAGCTCGGAGCCTATCTGGCCCAGACCACCGGTAACCATAATTCTCTTCATCATTTCTCACCCATAGGGTATTGAATTGGTGATTTTAATCTTTTTCCATACACATATCTGTCCAGAAAATCTTTTAATATACCACCATTATCCATACGCAGGTGATTGAAATGGGATATATAAGTGAAAAAGATAAAGAATACCTGAAAGGCGAATTTGACAAGTATCTGAAAGAAAAAGTCAAGCTCCTCGTATTCACCGGGGATAACTGCCAGTACTGCAATGTCGCGGTGGATATTGCAAAAGAGGTGCAGGACCTGCACGATGCCATAGAGTTTGAAGAGCACAGCATCAACGACGAACTGGCAAAAGAATGGGGGCTGGAGCATGTGCCCACCGTGGTAATCACTGACGGCGACAAATACGGTGGCAGAATCCGATATGTGGGATTGCCCTCCGGCTACGAGTTTTCCTCGATGATTGAGGACATAATTGATGTTTCGAGGCGCACAGCAGATGTGAGCGATGAGGTTCGCGCACAGCTGGATATGATTGATAAACCGGTGAAGATTCAGGTGTTTGTCACTCCGACCTGCCCGTACTGTCCCAAAGCGGTGCGCACCGCTCACAGATTCGCAATACTGAATCCAAACATAACGGGAGAGATGGTCGAGGCAGTGGAGTTTCCGGAATGGGCAAACAAATGGAATGTAATGAGCGTGCCGCATATATTGATTAACGAGGACGTGCAGTTTATAGGCGCGTATCCCGATGAGCAGTACATAAAATATGTGGTGGAAGCGTACAAAAAGCTGTGAGGTGATAATATGGAACTTGGCTTCGTGCTCCCCTCCGCCTCACGGGAGAGCAAGGAAGTGGACCTCGCAATAATCGGAGCAGGCCCTGCGGGGCTCAGCGCCGGAATCTATGCCATTCGCGCCGGGCTATCTGCCATAATAATCGACAAGGGTAACGCCGGCGGTCTCGCCGAGGATGCGCCGTTCGTGGAGAACTATCTGGGCTTTGAAGGAATAAAGGGTGAAGAGCTTGCTAAAAAATTCAAGGACCACGCGCGGAACTACGTGGAAATATCCGAGAGAAACGAGGTTAAAGACATAATCCCCGAGGGAGAGAAATACCTGATTAAAGCTGAGAGTGGGGAATACATCGCCCGCGCGATTATATTCTCCACAGGCACCACACATAAGCACCTTGGCATCCCGGGAGAGAAAGAGCTGTTCGGTAAGGGCGTATCATACTGCGTAACCTGCGACGGCTACTTCTACAAAGGAAAAAAGGTTGCGGTTATCGGCGGCGGAAACTCCGGTGCAATAGCGGCCATATATCTCAAGGACATCGGCGTGGAGCCGGAAATCTTCGAGTTCATGCCAAAATACATGTGCGAAAAAGCGTATCAGAAGATGATAGAAGATCGTGGCATTCCGTATCACAAAAATGTGCGCGTGACAGAAATCACCGGCGATGAAAAAGTCACGGGCATCAAATACGAAGACCGGGAAACCGGAGAGATCCACGAATTCGCAGCGGATGGCGTGTTTATTTACGTCGGTCTGGTGCCAATGAGCGAGCTGGCAAAGAAAATAGGAGTGGAAACAAATAAGTGGGGCTACATCAACGTGGACCAGAAAATGCGCACAAACGTGCCTCGCGTGTATGCGGCGGGCGACGTTACCGGCACCGCGGGTCAGATTATCATCGCGGCCGGGCAGGGCGCCGTGGCGGCGCTGAGCGCGTACGAAGACCTGATGCTTTCTTAATTTCCCAAACTTTATATTTTTTAAGCGTATATCCCCTTCCGGTGATTAGATGAAAGGTGGGGTAAGTCCATATGCAGTATTTGCCGTTGTGATTACGGTGGCGTTGCTCTCCGCCTCCGCTGCGGCGGGCACGGTTCAGGAAAAGAAGCATTTGTATCTCATAAAAAAGCTGCATCCTGGCGATATATACGGTATGGCTTACAATCCCCGCAAGAATTTAGTTTATCTCACCTCTTCAAACAGCACACTTTACGTTATCAACCCCGAAAATTACAGGGAAATTAAAGTGGTAAACCCGTTTCACAGATTTCAGCAGTCCACTTTCACATCATCTCCGGTAATCTACGATGAAAGCACGGATTCAATTTATATTTTAAACACTTTGTTTGGCAAATTATTCGTTATAAACGCGGAGAATTATCAGGTTGTGAAAACCCTGAACTTATCGAATGTTATTCCCTCTGCCCATGCATACATGTTTTTGAACGGTGGGTTGCTCTACATTTTCCCCACTACCATGCCATCCAGTGGGTACTCAGTCATTAACACGAAAAACAACAGCGTTGCCGGAAGCATCCCGTACGGCGCTCTGGACCCCGAGCACGGCACGGAGTGGGTCCCGGAGAGCAACGGAACTGGTGCGTACTTCAAAATTGTAAATCTCGCATCGGGAAAAGAGGTGAAAGAAGTGCCCATCAAACTCAATTATCCGATGCTGTCGTGGAGCGATATGCAATTTGTCGACTGCTCTGGATTCATGTTCATCTACACACATTACGGCACGGCGGGCACGGGCATGCTTTTAATGGAGTACAACACATCCACCTATAAACTGGAAGGCGTATGGAACACCACCTCGCTGGGATTTGGGCTGTATGCGCAATTCAGCATCGATGCGTGCGATTCCTCTCTTCACGTTATCTACGGAATGTTTGAAGAGCCGATTAACGCAACCTCCAGGCGCGTCGGCGTGTTTGCCATGAACACTGCCGGGCAGATGGTAGCGAAGAGAAACATAACCACACTGCCATTCAATAACAACGGCATCTCAATCAATATACTTGGCGTGGAGCCCCACAACCACGAGCTGTACGTGAGCATGGTCAACACGACCACTTCACCCTACCAACCACCCAATTCATCGGACGATGTCGTGGAAATATACTCATTCAACAATCAAACCGAGCCGGGAAATAATACGGGCTTAAGCAATACGGAACTGTACATCATAGGGGGCATCACAGCCATCGCCATAATCGTAGCCGCCGTGGTTATAGGCCGTAAAAAATAAGCACTGAGAAAATTTAAATATTTTCATATCATATTTCCATTGTGATTCCTTCCCCCACCTTTGAGTTTGGCGTGGAGACCCTCGCGCTTGCGCTGATGCTGATTTTTCTGTCCGGAATTGCCGCAATGCTAATAAGCAAAAAAACAAAATTTCCGTACACACCGCTGTTAATTTTCATGGGCATACTTATGGGCCCGGTTCTGGGCTGGATTCTGCCGAGCACCGCACGCGTTCTATTTTACTATGTTCGCGCGTTCGGGTTATTCATAGTAATGTTCGCTGCCGGGTTTCAGATTCGACTGTCACTGCTCCGCAAGCACATGCTCACTGTCGCGCTTCTTGACACGGTCGGGCTGTTTGTAACCGCAATAGTTGCCGG
>JAADDK010000062.1 GCA_013154005.1 Methanobacteriota archaeon | reverse complement strand
TCGAGAAAAGAGGAGTTGCTGGAAGGGATTAACAGAGCGGTGGAGAAATTTTAATTTTTTCATATATACATCACACAAGGAAATCCACGAACGGTGAGTATTTTCCTTAAATGCTAAAATCTCTAATCCGTGTTTAGAAAAAGGATACTGATTGGCAGGTATTGTATTTTCTCAAAGGTATGTGGTTATGTGCGGGTAAAGAAAAAATAAAATCAGTCACGGCGCCTGCGCAGAAGAGCAACGACCAGAAGCACCGAGAAAAACAGCGCGGGCCAGCTCAGCTCCGGCACCGGTGTCACGCTGGTCAGCAGATTAATCAATTGCCGTAGCCATACCCGCCGTTTGGTGCTATAGTGTTTCAGTAATTATGTCCAGCATGGTATGTCTGCATAATGCAAATAATTGTATGTGCCATTGCTTCCGTCGTTAAAATAGAACAATCTGTGTGGAACAGGTTGCTCTGGCTCTCTGAATCAACCCAAAGCCCGTATGACGATGTGTTTTCAATCCCGTTGTTATGCACTGCAATGCCATTTGCCTCCACGAATTCCATGCTGAGATCCCGCACATAATGCATCACTGCAAAAATTTTATTTTTTAGTATCATATTAACCCAAAGTGTACTTCCTCATCACATTAATGATAATACTCGCAATATACATCGCTTCTTTGTATTCAATAAATCGTTTTATAAGCAGGTATTGCCAAAAAAAGAAATATCTTATAGAGGAAATAATAAATATCCTGTTGCTAATTTTAATTTCCATAATTGCAACTCTGTTAACACCTCAAATCTATCTTATAAAGTGGAAGTTCTCTCCATCCTACTTCATTCTATTTTTCTCTCTCTCGCTCATACTGTTCTTTGTAGAAATAAAAAGTTATTCTAACTATCTGCAACCAAATCCACAACGCGAGAAAGAATTAATACAAAAAATAAGAAATACAAAACTGAGTAACATAGGAGTGGAAATTTTGGTGGGTTCTGCAATACCTGAAGAAATTGCTTTCCGATATCTTCTTCTGGGCCTTCTATCCGCATGGGAGCCTTTTGCAGCACTAATTGCGGTTTCTACATTTTTTGGAATATCGCATATATTTTCTCATTCTGAGAGAAATATTGATGAACTTATTATGGGCATCTTAATTGGATTTGTATGGGGGTGGGCTTATTTATTGACTGGAAATATAATTATGATTATTTCAATTCACTGGCTTGTTGATTTTATTACGATCCTGCCAATCAAATATCCAAAATATGCAAATAAATTACTCATTTCAGTTTTTGTCGGTGCGTTTGCACTTCTTGCCATATCGTACAACACATTAATTGAGGCTTTCTCCATGCTACTATCAATATTCTCACTGAATTCTCTGATTCTCGGTGTGTTGGCGACTCTCCTTTTGTTCGGGTTTACGTATTTAATTATAAAAGTTACAGGACGGTTGCATTGAATATATAGAGAAATGGTTTTTTGATTTTCAATTGTGTTCCTGCGAGGCACAAATACTGAGCATCAATATCACGGCTGTGAGGAGGATTGATTAAAATTCCTGCTCAAAAATACGTAAAGAATAAAAAGAAAGTTTACCGTTATGCATATTTTTCCAGTATTCATCGTGCCCGGTCCCACGGTCTTCCACGGTTCCGCAGCAGAAGCACCAGTGGCAGAAACAGCAGAATTAAGAACGAAAACTCCGGAATTACCGGCGCGGTTGTCAGAGGATAGTAATCCTCCGCACCCGCACCTCCATCTATGAGGTACGGGTTATCCACTATGCCATCGTTATTGCTATCCGGATTCTGCCAGTCGTACCAGAAGTTGCCGTATCCGTGGCCCCCACCGGGCGCTGTGGTGTTCCAGAAATTCCTGCCTGATGCATCATATGCCTGCACGTGAGATGCGTTGTACGTGGCATTTGAGCCGTGGTTGAAGTAAAACGCATTATAATAAATTCTGTTTCCCGCCGTGGCATTCTGCAAATATATGCCGTAATAGGTAGAGTTGCCAATACTGTTGTTATGGATGTTGTTTGCATTACTGTTACTGCCCAGCATCATGCCGTACCCGCCAGATGCGTTTATAACGTTTTCCACGATAAAATTATTTGATGCAGAGTACATGGTTATTCCCGTGTATGAATTATTGAAAATTCTGTTTCTTTTAACTGTGTTTGAATCTGCGGACGCAAGGTCAATTCCCGTGTGCTGCCCTGAGATTGTGTTGTGCTCAATGTCCACGTTTGCACTGAATCCGGCCACGTAAATGCCGTTGCTTCCATTGTAATCACCCCCAATGGTATTGTTTGCAATAAGCGCATCGTACACCGTTATAAAATGTATCGCATCGTAGCCCCTGTTAAAGAACTCGTTGTTGGTTATTTTCACATAATACAGAGGAGATGACGTGCTTCCGCTATTGATGTACACACCATATCCCGAGAGAATATTTATGTGCGATTCGCTCATGGTTATATTTCGCGCCGCAGAGCCGAAAACGTACAGTGCATTCGACGCTCCCGAAACGTAGGATCCGGATATATGCATGCCCACCACAGCATTAACATAAAATCCGTATATAAAATTAGATGTCCCGTATATCTTTAAATCTCTCGCAGTGAAATTATAAGAATATACCACGCTCACAGCAATGCGGGAGTTTCCGGTTATTGTGATATTCTGAACAACTATGTCCCGGGAATAATGGGTCAAAACTGCAGCAGAACTGGAATTGATCACCGCAGAGTCACTGACCGTCACGTTGTTAGATCCCAGAATGAGATATGCGGAGCCTGTATCTTTCATATTTAACCCGTGCACGGCAACCCATGACGCTCCACCCAGTATAACTTCTCCCGCGTTGCTGGCGTCCACACTTTGATTATTTCTGAACCCGGTGAGATAAACCACAGGCTTACCATTCACCGTATTATTTGCAGGAATATCAAACTGATCAGCATAGAATCCATAGTCAATGCGAATGGAGGAGCCGAGCATTGTGTTAGAATACATCTTAGTGAAATACCCGGCATGAATCCATATACCCATACTGGAGCCGTTGATTGTGTTGTTTATTAGAACATCTCTGCTTCCCGAGACTATTATCCCCGCAATGTACGTCATGTTTCCCGGGTAAAAATGCGAATTCTTCACAACCACGTCATTACTGCCTGTGCCTATGTACACGCCGTACTGGACCACATCATACACGGTGAGTGCTTCTATCATCACATTCGAGGTCTGATAAATCATCACTCCTGAGCCCCAGCCATACGATTGCACAGAGGTTACATTATAAATCGTGCAGTTTCTTATTACTACGTATTCTGTTACGTTTCCTATGTATATACCGGACGTACTTCCTCCTGCATCAATAACATAATTCTCAATCACATACGGGTTACTCACACTTCCGTTACCCGCCCAACCCTCAGCAGATGCCTGTGAGTCAAGGTCAGTATCGTTGTCTATACGAATCGCATCATGAGAGGCAAGCACACGCACCTCTCCACGCATGTCAATTCTCGCATCCGCCCCGCCAGCTGCAAGTGCAGGCAACAGCACCACGACCATAACAAGGGTCACATATACCCATTTCATAATTAGCACCTTGATGTATTAATGTAAATCTTAGTATTTACGTTTTTCTATTAATCAATTCGTTGTTACCTCAATGCACTCACAATTTTATCAAGCATATTTTTAGCACGTTGCTCATCCTCAAACTCCACAGTTATGCGCACTTTCGGCTCCGTGCCCGAAAAGCGTATCAAAAACCACCCGTCTTCGAGTGCAACTCTGTACCCGTCAATTGCTGAGTACTCGTATTCGCTTACAAATTGCTCGATTTTCCGCTCCATCTCCTGCCGGTCCGTATAATAAACGTTCTCTCGCAGAGTCACGTATTTCGGAAACCCGGCAACAATGGAATCTATGTCCTCGCGCATTGCAATCTCCGCGAATTTCAATGCTGAGTATATCGCGTCAGGCGTGTAGCGCCATGCGGAGAAAATCTGTGTGCCGCTGTTTTCACCGCCGAATTCTATGCCCAGCTTTTTCATCATCACCGACACGTTGGCATCGCCCACCCTGCATCTGTGCACTTCTGCAAAATTGTCCAGAAGCATGGACGAATCCACAGGAGCCACTATCCTGTCAAACCCAAGAACACGGGTAAACACCGCAAGAATCTCATCGCCGGATAGATACTTTCCTTCCCGGGTCACGGCTATAAATCGATCAGCATCGCCGTCATGTGCAATGCCCAGCTCTGCGTGCTCATCCAGCACCAGCCTCTTCAGCGCCGTGAGATTTTTCTCTGCCGGCTCGCTTGGATGTCCGGGGAAGAGCCCGGACGGATGACAGTTAAGCGTGATAACTTCCGCACCCAGGCTGCGCAACAGATGCGGTGTGAGCACGCTGCCCGCGCCGTTGGCACAATCCACCACAACTTTCAGGTCCAGCGTGCCAAACTCACGAAGAAGCGCGTCTCTGTGCTCTGCGATTATGTCCTCGGCCTTTATTTTTCCAGCATCGCTCCACTCAACAACCCTGCCGTTTTCAAGCGACAGTGCCCGCTCCGGCGCAAAAGCCGAGCCGTCGGGGTTCCAGAGCTTTATGCCGTTGTACTCCGGCGGATTATGCGAGGCGGTGACCATCACACCCACATCATGGTTTCTGGCAGCATAAGCCAGCGTGGGTGTGGGCGCATGACCACCATAATAAACAATCCCGCCGCCGCCGGTAATCGCACCTGCAAGGATACTCAGCAAAGAATCCGTGGTTTCTCTAAAATCTCCCGCGAGAACCACGCTGTCAAAGCTGTTGCCCAGCGCCAGCCCCAGCGCGTGCGCAAAGTCAACCAGTTCTTGCCCCCAAATCATTCGTGTGCCGGATGAGCCTGAGAATTTCATAGGGGCAAATTGTACAAATAATTTAAAAATTTGCGGGAGTTTTTTTAACGGAGAACTCTTTACACGATTATGAATCCGTCGCCCGTGGAACTGTATATTCTGCTTCATCTGAAACGTGCGGGAGTGGAGTATGCGAAGATGATTATGAAACTCACCGAACTGCCGTTAGACGAGATTCAAAACGCAATAGCCGGGCTGTTAGAACGGGGGCTGATTAAGCGCGATTCCGGCTCGGCAATAAAAAGAACGCGTGCGAGATTCAAGCTGGCATCCGAGGTGCACAAGCACCATACTTATTACCATCTGTCCAGAGAGGGCGTGCTGTACGTGCGTAAAATCGACGGGGAGTTTATGCAGGATTATTTTAACAGTTTGCTCGGGCCCGGCGGGTTCGAGTGCGTTAAAACTCTGCACCGCGCGCACAGCTTTAAAGACGCGTGCCAGAACAATAATGCATGCGAGAAATTCAGAGATACGCTGATTAAATATCGCATGCTCACCGAATCGGGAAAAAAGACCCGGTTTTTTGATATGTTCGCGGATTTCGCAGGGCTGTAACTATTCTACGGTCACACTTTTTGCCAGATTTTTGGGTTTATCGATTTCTCTTCCAAGAACGCGCGCGGTATGATACGCTAAAAGCTGAAGCAGCACCGTGGCTGGATAAACTCCGGTCTCCGGAATGGATTCCGGAAGAATCAACAGTGAATCCGCATAATCACCAACCTCTTCCTCTGTGGAAATAGCAATCACATATGCTCCACGCGCACTGACTTCCCGGAGATTTGAAAGCATCTTCTCGTAGGTTTTATCTTTTAGCACCACGGCAATGACAGGCACATCCTCGTCAATAAGAGCAAGAGGGCCATGCTTCAATTCTCCCGCCGGATATGCTTCTGCGTGCAAATACGAAATCTCCTTCATCTTCAGCGCGCCTTCCAGTGCCACCGGGTAACTCATCCCTCTGGCTATATAGTACATATCATGCTTTTTTGCCAGTTTCTGAGCCAGTCCCATTATCCGGTCATCAATTTCCAGAACCCTATCAACCATATGCGGCACGTCTCGAAGCGCCGCCATGCTCCTATCATACACTGTGCGTGATATCCTGCGCCATGCAAGCGCCGTCTCAAGAATAAGATAATGCAAAGCAATCATCTGAGTTGTGAACGTTTTAGTGGCCGCCACCCCGATTTCCGGTCCCGCAGAGGTGAAAAACACCGCATCCACATAATTTGTAATTGAGCTGCCCAGCACATTGGTAATTGCAATCGTTCTGAAATTTCTGCGCCTTGCAATTCTTGCTGAGGCCAGCGTATCGGCAGTTTCGCCGCTCTGCGTGATGAGCACCACCAGTGGATTCTCACGCACCTTATCTCTGTAACGATATTCGGAGCCATAATGTGTTTCTGCAGGTATTCCAAGATACCTCTCCACCATATATTTACCAAATAGAGATGCATGATACGAGGTTCCACATGCAACAAAAGATATCTTCTCAGTCCTGCCCGGAAGCTTTACCTCTCTGGACTGAAGATTGTGCAATGTCTCTTCCAGCGCGCGCGGTTGCTCGTAGATTTCTTTAAGCATGAAATGCTCAAATCCTCCGCGCTCAGCATCTTCCACACTCCAATCGATAAACTGCACTTTCTTGGCCACAGGATGCCCGTCAAAATCATAGACCTTTACCCGGTCCTCGGTTATCTCACAAATCTCACCATCGCTCAGGGAAATAACACGATTGGTATAATCAAGAAATGCGGGTATGTCCGAAGCCACAAAATTTTCATGGTCTCCAATACCCACCACCAGAGGACTCTCATTTTTTGCACCCATTATACGTCTTTCACCTCGGTGCACTGCAACAATCGCGAAAGAGCCTCGAAGCTCTGATACCATTTTGAAAAAAGCATCTTTAAAATCTCCATCATAATGTTCTTCAAGAAGATGCGCAATGACCTCGCTATCAGTATCAGACACGAACTCATGTCCAGCACCAGCAAGCATTTTCCTGAGCGCCGAATAATTCTCAATTATGCCATTATGCACTATCGCAAAATCCCCGCGACAATCAGTAAAGGGATGGGCGTTCCTGTCATCTGGCTTGCCATGCGTGGCCCAGCGCGTGTGCGCTATGCCCACTGTGCCTTCAAAATCCACGTGCAGAGAATCCACGTATCCTCGACGCTTTGAAAGCTGAATCACATCATCCTTCAAAACCGCCATCCCAACAGAATCATATCCGCGATACTCCATCCTCTTAAGCGCATTAAAAAGAACCACCCTGGCCGCTCTGAATCCCACATAACCCACTATTCCGCACATATCATCTCACTCTCTCCTGATTGCTAACGTCCTTCATAACGCATGACATAGAGCCCACCCTGGCATCTGCCCCAATAACCACCCCGGGAGATATCACGCACTGTGCTCCCACTCTGGCACGGGGCCCAATCACACTCCCGCCCATGGCCCTGTAAACCTTTCCCTCAATAATTTTTTCGAACTCGCCTGAAAGCAAACTGCTCCTCGGCAAAATCCGGCTTCCAGAACCCACTATTGCATCTTTTATATATGCACCCACATCAATCGTTGCACCGTCCATTATTATGCTGTTCTCAATGTACGAAAATGCACCGATTTGCACACCCTCGCCTATAGCGGTGTCGGGCATTATAACTGAATTGGGACCAATATCCACATTTTTTCCTATCTTCACGGGACCGCGAATATATGTTCCTGAGCCGATTCTCGTGCCCTCATCCACCTCAACATTGCCAACAATAGTGCACTGCTCAATCTTTCCAGATAACTTCCTGCTTATGTCTCCCAGCGCATACGAGTTTAACTTCAGCAGATCCCATGGATACACCGCATCTTTCCACACACAGTTTCCCATCACCACACGAAGATTTTCCATATACGACAAAACTTCCGGAAGCGAGTAAATCTCATTTTTCATAAGCATGGAAATTATATCAAATACCTCCGAATTGAGGTGAGCGACCCCGGTGAATATCGCGCTTTCTTCAACATCAACGGGCTTTTCTATAATTTTTATCCCGCCAGCAGTACGTTCAACCACGCCATACTTGGAAGCTTCCGAGCTCTGCACCGCCAGAATTGTGCCCGGAGGTGTGTGTTTAAGCATCTTTATACAGTCACTTCCGATTATGTTATCTCCCGGCATCACTATAAAATCATCCAGCCCCCGTGCCTGATACAGAGCATGTGCGGTGCCCAGCTGCTTCTTCTGTGTGACATATCTTATTCTGGCTCCAAAATCCCGCCCGTCTCCAAAATAACGCTTAATCTTCTCTCCAAAATATCCAACCACCATGGTGATATCTCGAATATCACTGCTTACCAGTGACTCCACCACATATTCGAGAATGGGACGATTCCCCACCGCAAGCATTACCTTAGGCATGCCCACCGTAAGGGGCCTGAGCTTTTTACCCTCCCCCGCAGCAAGAATTACCGCATCCATAAAAAGAGAATAAATGGCAACATAGAAAAATATTTCCCACAAAAACGTGCGCTTTACTACATGACATTAAATTGCTCAGATAAACATACAAATTTCGCTGCCAAATAAAAACCATTTTAGAAAACTTAAAAAATCTGGAGTTATATGGGAGAGCATGGAGCGCGTGCCGGCCGCGGATATTGCTGTGATAATCATCGTAATTGTTCTGGCAGCGGCCGCCATCTACACACTTTATCCGCCCACGCCCCAGCACCCGATACCCGGAGGCCCGCATACACAGATAATAATCTCCACCGATTTTGGAGCGCATACCCTCCTTCGAGAAAACGTTATTGCAAATATATCGGTAATGGCCGCACTGCAAAAAATCGCCTCCGTAAAAACTGCGTACGGGGGTAAATTTGTGGTGGCAATAAACAACATAACCTCCAATCCCCAAAAATATCTTGCATGGTTCTACTACGTGAATGGCATACTGGCAAACGTGGGAGCAACAGAATACATAATTCATAAAGGCGATGTTATTCGCTGGGATTTTCATTACTGGGGCAATGCCATGTTACTGTCCGCCGAGATTCAGGATTTTCCGTATATGCTTACAAACGGATACTCTGGAAAAACATACAATACGACAATAGCCTACGACCCGATATTCAAGAATGCGGCCATCACACTGCACAAAAACCTGAAAAATCTGGGTCTTAACTGCACCATTGTACCCGTATCTGAACTCACAGAGAAAGAAAAAGGACACGATAATTTAATACTGATAAGTCGCAATTCGTCTCTCGTCACAAACCTGTTTAATAACTACAAAAACCTGGGGTTGAAATATCGTATGTCCGGTGATTATGTGGTGGACTGGAACGGCACACGGTATCATGGAGACTTTGCGGAGGCGATACAATCTCCGTTCAATCCGAAGGGCACAAGCGCGTGCGAGAACGTGCTTATAATAATCTCTGGCACGGGAAATTTGGAGGATGCAATTAATGCACTCACCTCTCAATCGATGAAATCTTTCTGGTACACCTCATGGAATTAAAGTTTCAGTGCCTCAAATAAAGAGAAGTTTAGAAAACTTAAAAAATCTTGGTATATATGGGTAATATATGCATCATTACGCCGGCACGGCAAATGCTTCCCTTACCAAAACACTCCTGATTTCGGAGTGCGGAGCAACTGGCACTGTGTGCTTTAAAAACCAGTATAATGGGCTTTCTGGTGAGGTATGATGCTTCTTCTCCTTATTCTCACGCCGCTGCTGATCGCAATAAGTTTTGTTCACACATCTACCAGAAAACTGCACCCGTTTGCAGTGTTCATATGGCTCATAATAATAATCTTTGAGACGTTGATTTTTTCCACCCCGCTTCCTTTATTTTTCCTTCTTTTGTCCATTGTAATTGTTAAACTTCTGGCGCGGGCAGAGCAATGGAACATGTACATGCGGTTCTCCCTGTATATGCTGTTTTTCATAATCTTATTCAACATTCTTCTCGTGCACACAGGCAAGGTTCTGTGGGAGTTTGGACCGATAAGTGTGACCTACGGCTCGGTGGAATTTGCGTATACCATGGCTCTGCGCCTGCTAATTCTTATGGCTGCATTTGCCATATTCAGCAGCCATTTAGACACAGACAATATGTTTTTAATTTTTGAAAAACTCCACGTGCCTGAGAAAACGTATATGACATTCATCATAGCCATACGATTCTTCGAAGTGCTCAGTGAAGATGCCCGTGAATCCATGCTCGCATTCAGAGTTCGGGGCATACCCGTGACGGATAGTTCTCTGAAAAACAAAATTAAATACCGATATCCTGTTATGGTTACCCTGCTAAAAAATTCTATGGACCGGGCCATGGATATTGCAGAGACACTTGAGGTTCGGGGTTTTCCCTCCGGCCATAGAAAAGCCTGGCGCACAATGCAGTTCGCCATATTCGATTATCTGGCAATTGGTGCAATAATCGCCGGGGGTGCACTGTGCCTGATGTCCACATTCATATATGCAAACGGCATGGAAATATCCGCAAGCCTGCTTCCTGCGCTGCTCATCATTTCAGGAGGTAAAAACGATGATTGAGCTTAATAATGTATCATTCACCTATGCACTTACCGGCTCCGTCGCTCTGAAAAACGTGAGTCTTCAAATCTACCCGGGAGAATTTGTGCTTGTGCTGGGTGATTCTGGAAGCGGAAAAAGCACCCTGCTAAGATGTATCAACGGTCTGATTCCTCACTTTTACGGAGGTAAATTTGAAGGCACTGTTAAAATAAACGAGCGCTCCACGGCCACCATGAGCCCTAAAGATGCGGCCAGAGTTGTGGGTTCAGTGTTTCAGGACCCAGAGAACCAGATACTGATGCAGAGAGTCGAAAACGAACTTGCATTTCCTCTGGAGAATGAGGGGATATGCCGCGATAAAATCACACTGCGTATGGAGGAGGTAGCGGCACTTACGGGCATTGAGCAGTTGCTTAAAAGAAAAACCTCAACGCTCTCCGGGGGAGAAAAACAGAAGGTCGCCATCGCCACTGCGCTGATGCGTGGACCTGAGTATTTGATTCTGGACGAACCCACGAGCCAGCTGGACCCCAACGCTGCCGAGTCGCTTCTGGGCGTGCTTGAACGCATAAATGACGAGCTTGGCACGGGCATAGTCCTGGTGGAGCACAGACTGGAACGAACCATGCACCGGGCGGATAAGGTTGTGCTTATGCATCAGGGACGGATAATTGCAGAGGGGGAGCCGGGGCTCATCGCTGCAGAATACGACCTGGATGCGCTGGGAGTGGGATATCCCCAGATTACACGGGCTGCAAAAGCACTTGGCCTGCCATATCTGCCGCTCACAGTGAAAGAGGGAAAAAAATACATGAGCCACGTGCAGGCAGTGCCTCATAAATACAGAGTTTCGGAACGCATCGTCCTGCAGGGGATGAACTTGAAATTTTCATATTCCAGCGTGCCCGTGCTGAAAAACGTGAGCCTGGAAATCAGAGATGGTGAGATTCTGGGACTCGTGGGTAACAATTCCACCGGTAAGAGCACCCTGGCAAAGCTGCTTGCAGGTCTGCTCACGCCGCAGAAGGGAAAAGTCACCGTGATGGGAAAGAATGTGCACAGAATAAGCGATTCTGAGAGAGTCAGATACATCGCCATGGTGTTTCAAAATCCCCGAATGCATCTGTTTCAGGACACCATTTACGAGGATATTGCAATGGGCGGTATGGAGCCGGAGAGCATTATGAAACGCTTAAAAATCTGGGAGCTGAGGGAAAGAAGCGCAGAAGACCTATCCGGTGGAGAGCGTATGCTGGCGGCAATAGCCACCGTGGCCGTTAAAAAACCCCGGGTGCTTATATTGGATGAGCCCACACGGGGGCTCTCGTGGCGCTACAGAAATATTCTAAGCGAATTTCTGAAGGAATACACACATCATGGAAGCGTGCTTCTTATAAGCCATGATATGGAAACGCTGGCTCGTAACTGTCATCGCATAGCCATGCTTGCAAGGGGTGAGATTGTGAGAGTTGCAGAAACGCATGAATTTATGAGCTCTGCACTCCTTTACACCACACAAATCAACAAAGTGATCCGCAACGCGGTGATTGAGGAGGAGCTGATGCAAAAATGAAATCGGGTACCATAATAATCGCTGGATTTGTCGGTATAGCCCTTTTCACGGTTATGTATCCCAAAGAGGCGGATAAATACTCTCCCATTCTGCTTTTAATATTTGCAGCACTGTTCATAGCATATTTTCTGAGCTTATATTCTTCAAAAATAGCAGGCAACAAAGAAATTGCAGTGGTTGCAATGCTTGGCGCGTTTTCGGCTGCGGCGCGCATACCCTTTGCACCCATTCCCTCCGTACAGCCATGCACATTCATTATTCTCGTTACAGGATACGTGTTCGGCGAAACTGCCGGGTTCATGGTCGGCGCAGAGACCGCTTTTCTATCCAATTTTATGCTGGGACAGGGACCATGGACTCCTTGGCAGATGCTTGCGTGGGGTCTCGCCGGGATTTTGGGTGCGCTGTTTAGAAGAGCGTTTCACGGAAACAAATACGAACTCTATCTGTTTGTGATGCTGGGCATTGCAATGGGCTATTTATTCGGATTGATAATGAATGTCTGGTACTGGCTCACTTACACATATCCCCACACCCTGCCCGGATTTTTGATGATTGAGTCTCTATCTCTGCCCTTAGATACACTTCATGCCGTTGGCAACGCAATATTCATACAGCTATTTGCAATAAAATTCATAAACCTTTTGGAAAAATATAAAAAGAGATATGGTGTGTTTAGTGATTTTTGCGCCACATAAACAGTGCAAGAGCCACGATAATAAGGGCGGTAAACACACCCATGTTAAGCTCGGGCACTGCCTGAGTGACCACTGCCTGTGTGGTGGGCGTTGTGGAAGATGTGCCTGAAGAATCTGTGAGAGTCACGTATAGGTCCACCGTGCCTGTGTTATTCTGTGCGGGTATGTAGCCCACATATTCACCGTTGACGTAGGACATCCACACCGCATGCCACTCATCGCCGGTAGTGTTGCGATAGTAAAGCACCGCCATATATGTTTCCTGCGCACTCACAGTAACCGTGATGGGCTGACCCACCACTGCCTTGCTTACGCTCATAGTACCGTGGGCAGGGACAGTGGCGTTATTTGTGAACGCATATAAATACCCCGAATTGGTCGCCACGAGAAGATAGGAACCCACAACCACCGGGGAAGAGATAGCATAAGAGCTCGCACCCAGTGAATAGTTCCACGCCATTGTGCCATTTGCGTAATAGCAGTACACCTCGCTGTTGGAGGTATCTGTGACTGCCACAATTTTACCGGAGGCATAGACAAGCCCCGCCTTGACTGCACCGTTGAGGGTATGTGACCATATCACCGTCCCGGAAGTTCCGCTGTCCGATATTGCCATAATGCCTCCAGAATTGTTTCCCACAAATATCGTGGTGCCATGCACCGCCGGCGGGGCTGTGGACGCCCCAACCTCCACCTTCCATGCAAGAGTGCCATTATAGTTCAGCGCAAGCAGGTTACCGCCCACTGTAACCACGTAAATATGATTATTTGCAATAACCGGCGGCGACCTAACAGAAGACGCTGTCGAGTAGTTCCACATATAGGAGCCGTTGAACGCAATGCACTGGACACCATAAGGTGCGTTCCATTCCAAGCTGGTATTCTCAATACCACCCACAGATACCACCACGGAATTACCGAGCACTGCAGGGGAGGCAAAATAGCTGCTTCCCATCAAAGTGACATTCCATGCAATGGAGCCATTATCAGCATATATGGCATAGAGAGATCCGGTACCATTAAGTACAAATGTAGGATAGAACAGGACCGGGTTCTTATTGTAATATCCGAGTGCGGGTGCGGTTACTGCATCACCATAAATTTGAGTCGCCCACGCAAGAGTGCCATTGTTCCTGTAAAACGCCCTTATTGTGTGATTTGTTGAGTAAATTATAACATAATTTCCGTAAACGGCTGGAGAGGCCAGACCCCAGTAACCTGCTGCGCCGAGTGTGTTGTTCCAAAGTTCCGAGCCACCCATATTCAGAGCGTAAAGGGCATGAGAATCCGCTATGTAGATGACCCCATCAGAAAACACAGGTGTTGATGAGAATCCCCATGCACTTTCACCCTTGAATTTCCATGCAATGTTATCTCCGGTCACATTACCGTAACTCACACCTGTATTGTTGAAGTTGCCCCGTGGAGCCACCCATGCATCCATATATCCTGGCGCCATATGCACAGTATTATGCGGTTTCCATGAGGGAGTATCCACAGTATAAAGCCATGCAATTACACTGCCATTTTTAAGTTTGAGCGAAGAGGCGCCCACACTGCTAACCTTCCATGAATAATCCATGCTCTCCCATATCATAAGGTGCCAGTAATAACCGGTTCCGTAGTAATCGTTCTTCTCCCAGCCAATCTGGGTCACAAACGCACCGTAAGAACCCCATGTGTAGTTCAGCGAAAGGGACAGATTCTGACATGCCAGCTCTGTGGCCTTTATAGCAGTGGTATTATCTGCCGGAAGAGTCACCGTATAGGACATTGTTTCCCCGTTCCCAAACTGAAACATAACCGTTGCCTGCACCCCACTCCCGGTGGCTCCGGTGGACATCCCGGTAAACAGCACGGGGAGGGATAGTAGCATCGCCATCATTATCACAATTCTTCCATTCATAACAATCACCTCAAATTTTGTTTATTAGATTACAGGCAACTTTAATACAGCCAGATATTTAAAACTTCTCCGAACAATAACCGCTCTGCAGAGGGGAACGGTCTTCTCCACAGGTGATATAATGTCCCAAATTGTTAAATATGATTTTATGGATTGGGAAGACATGGTTAAAATCAGGCCCGCCAAGATGGGAGATCTGGAAGATGTGGAGAGTATCGCGAGAAACACATGGGAGGGGCATGACTACATTTCGCAGGAGTTTATGAGCTGGCTCGAAGACGGGCATTTTTACGTAATCGAATCTGGAGGCAAGGTGGTGGGCACTGGTAAAATAACCATTCTCCCCGGCAGGGTGGGCTGGCTCGAAGGGCTAAGAGTGCATCCTGCATATCAAAAACAGGGACTGGGAAGAATGATGCACAGCTTTTTGCTCAATAAAGCAAAGGATATTGCCGAAATTGAAGTTCTGGAGTTCGCCACTCACATGTTCAATAAAGAAAGCGTGAGCATGGCACTAAAAGATGGTTTTAAAATTGTAAAAAGATTTTATCTATGCATAAGAAAGCTAACCAGCTCCATGGACTTTGAAGACGTGACCATCACAGACTCGGATATAAAATGGAATGATTACATACCCTGCGGGTGGAAATTTCTCAGGGTGCTCCCAGAAACGGCTTCGTATCTCAAACACTGTGGAAAATTTGGACTGTTGGATGATTGCAAATTCGTGTACCCTGTAAGAAAGAGCGAGCTGGCAATAACCCCATTATCACCAACCAGAGCATGTTTTAAAAAGCTCATGCCTGCTGCAAGCAAAATATCCGAAGATAAGGGGGCTGAAAGCATCGCATATATGGTACCGGAAGATATGCAAGATACGGTAAAATATCTCAAATCTATGAAATTCGAAAGCTGGGTGGAATTTAAAGATCCGGACGTGCTGGTGTTTCGCAAGCGTCTGCGGGATAAAAATTAAATCACCCGTGGAGATACTCCTTTATGAAGTTGTTCGGCACAAACGGGGTTCGTGGAAAAATTGGCGAAACGTTCACTCCAGAGTTTCTGGTAAAAATAGGTGCGGCGATAGGCACGTATCTCCCGGAGGGCGCCACAGTGATAGTGGGCAGCGATACTCGCGTATCCGGGGCAATGGTTAAAAGCGCCGTGCTCTCCGGGCTGCTGGCCGCAGGCGTGAACGCTGTGGATATCGGCGTGGCACCCACACCAGCAGTGCAGCTTTACACTAAAAATCACGGGGATTTCGGGATAGTCATAACCGCGTCTCACAACCCCCCCGAGTTCAACGGCGTGAAAGCTGTCGCGGGAGACGGAACCGAGCTGCCGCGGGAGGAGGAGGAAAAAATCGAAGATATATTCTTCTCCGGCAAATTCAGAACAGTGTCATGGAAAGAGGTGGGGCAGTACACCACCCGTGGCGGTGCGGGTGATGAGTACATTGCACGCATTCTATCCCTGATAAATGTGGAGAAAATCCGGGCCCGCAAATTCAAGGTGGTGCTTGACTGTGCCAACGGCGCGGCGTGCGGCACCTCGCCATATCTTTTAGAAAAATTGGGTGCAAAACTAACCACTCTGAACTGCCAGCCGGACGGCACGTTCCCCGGACACGAGAGCGAGCCCAAGCCGGAGAACCTCAAAACTCTAATCGAGTTTATGCGCACCGGCGAGTTTGACCTTGGTATCGCCCACGACGGCGACGCTGATCGGGTGGTGTTTGT
>JAADDK010000074.1 GCA_013154005.1 Methanobacteriota archaeon | reverse complement strand
CAGGGAACTTCTCTCCCCACGCCGGGTCCTGCTCCACAAAGCCATTATCTGCAACGACCTTCTCACCGTCCAGAATCTTCTTAGCGGTGTTCAGGTCATACGGATAGTGCTGCACAGAAGCATTATACCACGCGGTGAAGAACGGTGGTTCTGTCGAATCGCCCACCTGTCCAAATCCGCCCAGATACCTCTGCACGGCTGTCTTCTTATCAATGACATGCGAAACAGCATGTCTGAATGCTATGTAATTTGCAGGCTCAGTCTTCTCGTTGAATGCCAGATAGAAGTAACCATTATCTGCCATATAGTGAAGCTGAATGTTCGGGTCCTTCTGAAGCACAGGCACCTTACCGGGCTCAATGCTCCAGGCAATGTAATCCACATCTCCAGTCTGCAGTGCAAGCACCGCAGTATCGAGGTTAGAGTACACCTTGAACATCATCTCGGTAACATTGGGGTTCCACAGCGGATAGCCATCGGGCGTTCTGAAGTTCTTACCCCAGTAGCCGCTGTAGGGCTTCTCAATTCTGTAAGAGTCCTTCACACCGCCACCATACATCCAAGCGCCGGTGCCTATAGTAGCTGCAGGGTCACTGTTCCAGGTAACATCCACTATACCCTGGGTGTAACCCTCAGAATCCACAGACGTGCTACCGCCATTCACAGCGACCAGGTGGTTCTTCCATATGTGCTCGGGTATAATGGGCAGACCCAGCGTACCCAGGAAGAAGTAGTTGTATGGCTGTCTGGTGGATATCTGAACTTCATAAGCATTTATATATTTCACATGGTTCTTTATTTCCTGGAAGCTCACAGTACCATCATTGTTATCATCGAAAGGCACAGTGAATGTGGTTCCAGATACCGTGGTACCCTGACGCAGAGCGCAGTACGAGAAAATAACATCTTTTGCGGTCATCGGAGTACCGTCCTGGAAGGTCACATTGTGCCTCAGGTATATCGTAGCAGTGAGTGTTTTCTCATCGAATACAACCTTCTGTGCGAGCAACGGATAAGCACTGCCATCGCGGTCCATACTCATCAGGCTTTCAAAGTTCCAGCCAATCACGTTGCTCTTCCATACAGTATTACTGCCCAGATCGAAGTAGTTAAAGTTAGGTAGATCCTGCTGCATCGCAATCTTCAGCACCCCACCTGCCCTCATGTGAGGTTGCGGAGCAGCCGCATTAGTCATCCCTGAAAATCCGCTGATAACCACTGCTAATAGCACTATACTTACCAACATAATTCTTTTCCAATTTTTTCTGTTCATATTCCTTATCCTCCTTTTCGGTTTTCAGACATTCCACCTATTGGCATATAGGGGAATGCCGTATCGTCCGCCTTATACAAATCTTCCTATTTAAAATTTTTGAAATCCACCTATAATTTTCACACCAATCAGTGAAGTAGAGTTCGCCAATTAACAGAATATCCCATCCATGATTCATTAAGCACCCGCAGGTATTGGAAGTAAATAAATAAGTCACCCACAAAAATTTTTATACTCCACCGCAATTCCCATCTTGGTGATATAAATGGGAAAGTGGAAAGTTACTGTGGATATAGACGCTTGCATCGGTGATGGAATCTGCGCCAGTCTCTGCCCTGACGTGTTCGAGCTGGACGATGAGGGTAAGAGCGTGGTTATCGCGGGTAAAGAGATAATAGGGGATGACCTGTACGATTGTGTGCAGGAAGCCGTGGATTCATGCCCTGTGTCCTGCATTACCCTCGAAGAAGCATAAATACCCCTTTTTGGGCAATAAGTTTATTTATTTTCTCACTTTTTACCATGTATGCTGTTCATAGTTCGGGAGTATTTTAAAAATTATCCAGCAAGAAAAAAAGTTGCAGAGCTTCTTGTAAACAACGGAATAGCCATAAGAAACTCAAAACCATATATCGGAGATATAGAAATTTCAGTCAATTCTATAGCCAGAGCCGCAGGAGTAAACAGAAAAATAGTATACCATACCATTGAATACATAGAAAATACTTATGAATTGCGCAGTGTCTTTGAAAGACTCTCTCCAACGCTTTCCCTCCATAATGTGGCTCCTGTGATGGGATGGGAAGTCATAGATATAAAATTCAAAAAAGGTAGATTTGGCTGTGCACTCGGGGAACTCACCAGGGTACTCAGCGAAAAAACCTGCGAAATTCGACAGATTATTGGAGAAAGAGAGTTGCTCGAAGAAAACAGGGTTCTTATAATAGTAGAAAAGCCACTTAGGATGGAAACAATCTCCGAGATAAAAAATATAGAGTCTGTGGAATCCATAATGATTCACACTGCGGAGAAGGACAAGGAGAAAATAGTATGCAATTACTGTAAGGTCAAGTACTGCCCGAGAAAAATCGCACCCAGATAAATCATAGCGGAATCAGTAAAAATCTGGGTTCTTCAATCCATGTTGACCTGCATGAGGGGCATTTTTTGGGAACTTTTATTTCCGCTTTAAAAGTATATCCGCATTTAAGACATCTTGCCGGCTGAACCACAAGTTTTCCATATTTTTTTGATCGAGAAATATGTTTCAAATCCTCAATAACCACCTTTACACTTAAATCAAGGGTCCTCGCAATCTCAGAAGGTGTTGAGGGCATGGCCGCAATAATTTCTGCAATTTTGGCTCTTCTGGTTTTCACAGCATCACACCTCTGTATCTAAATTTGAATCTTTCCTATAATTCCAAGTATGGAGCCCTGATCAAAAGCAAGCCCAATTAAGGAAATAGCTATTATAATGCCGAGAATGATAGGTAAAATGTTTCCGCTTCCCATCTTCCTTTTTTCAGCCATTTCGGCATCAAGTGTCTGCAAGTAATCCTCACCCCGGGCAGCCACCCCACCGATTCTCCAGTTCCCAGTTCCTGTGGTATATGCCTGCCACTTCCCCTCCGGAGAGCCATATCCCCCAGAAGAAATAAAGACCAGTACCAGAAACAGAGAAAACAGGAATGATACTATAAAATTGAAAAAAAGCAATGCAATATCCACCCCAATAAGTCCGTAAATCAGGTATTTTCCAACATCTCTACCCATGAAAAAACATACCTGCAAAAGATATATAAAATTTTCCATCGGTGCTCGAACATGAGGATGACAACATAAGAGGGCGAGTTGCAAACCTACAGAAAAATAAAATGGTGCAAATTTATGATCAATGAGCAGGAAATTTGATCTGATAAAAATTGCGAGGATTGGATTAAGCGTGCTAAAGAGATCGGGAATTCCATATTACTTGAGCAAATATCCTAGGAAGGATTACACACAGCATCAGGACATAATGGTCATTGTACTGGCGCAGTATGATGGGGGTGTGGAGAGAATGCTTCAGTATCTTTGTGCTATGGAACGGGTAAGGAAGATAATGCGGCTGAGAAAAATACCGCACAAGAGCACAATATCGAGGGAGTTAAGGAGAATACCTGAACGGTGGATTCGGCTTGTGCTGAGGGAGGTGGTGAAGATAGTTGGGATACCCGGAAGATTTGCAGTGGACTCAACAGGTATCCAGATATCACATCGTTCATATTACTATACCCTGCGAATCGGAGACGTTGGGAAGATAAGAGAGGGGCTGAAATTGCACGTGGCCGTGGATGTGGAGAATAAGATAATCACCAACGCATTCGCGACTAAATGGCGAGTTAACGACTCGCCGTACCTGA
>JAADDK010000076.1 GCA_013154005.1 Methanobacteriota archaeon | reverse complement strand
AAATACCCAGCGCGAACAAAACCAGGCTTATATGCAGTATGAATTCCCTCAATTTCTTCCAAGACATTGCAGGGATTATCGTATTTATAGATAAATGCTTTTCGCTCGCACCGCTTCAAGGTTCGATTTTTGAGCTCTGCGCAAAACTTCGCTATTTTCATACATTTTTGAATTTGCGCTTCGATGCCGCAGCTATACATAAAACAATGGCAGCAACAAACAGCACACTGAAAAACTCTGGAACCACCTGCCGGGGTGTTGCTTCAACTATGTTGCTTGGTGCAGATTCTCCAGAGGGGTTCACGGCAGTTGCATAATAGTAATAGGTGACATTTGTTGTCACATTGGTGTCGTTGTACCAAAGCTGTGATGCAGGTACCGTGGCAATCAGCACATAAGTGGTATTATTTGTGCGTCTGTAAATCCTGTATTCTGTAATATTTTCGCTTGGAGATGGTGTCCATGTGAGATTGACCCATGAAACTCCAGATTTTGCGGTTAAATGAAGTGTGGATACCGGCGGACCGATGGCATAAAGATAACCGTCATCACAGCCAATATAAACAGTGCAATCTTTTCCTATTGCTGGTGACGACCATATCGATCCGTTTAATCTGTATTTCCATCGAAGTGTGCCATTCGCATAGAGCGCATAGGTATAGTTGCCGTACGGTGTATCAGTGGCTCCGAAATATACCGTCCCATCACTGGATATGGCTGGTGAGGAATAAATATATCCGCCCACATAATAGCTCCATTCAAGCGTGCCATTGGGATAAAGGGCGTAGAAATATCCAGCCATATCTCCGAAATATATCGTGCCTGTTGGCCCTATTGCGGGTGTGCTGTACACACCTCCGTGTGTTCTGTAAACCCATTTCACTGTTCCGTTGGGATAAAGCGCGGTTAAGTTACCGTACACATCTCCTATATAAATTGTACCATCAGGCGCTATGGCCGCACCATCTCTGCTGAGTGGGTCTCCAACAGCATAAGATTTCCATTTCACCGTTCCGTTGGGATAAAGCGAGAACAATGCTTTAATCGCGGATCCCACATATATCGTTCCATTGTCGGCTATGGCAGGAGTGCTACCTTCATCTCCCAAATCCAATTTCCACATAAGGGTTCCGTCCGGAGCTATGGCAAAGAGCGTGGACGGCCCCATAACCACATAAAGTATGCCATCTTCGCTCACGGTTGTTGATGAGTATATTGTATATCCGCCGGTGTAATATTTCCATCTGAGAGTGCCATCTGGATAAAGAGAGTATATGTATCCATCGCTGGATGCGAAGTATATAAGGCCATCCGCCGTGATGGTGGGCGTGCATCTAATCACCCCTCCCGTGTGGAACACCCATTTCACTGTTCCGTTGGGATAAAGCGCGGTTAAGTTACCGTCATCGGATACCACATAAACGGTCCCATCCACGCCAATAATGGGGCTCATTTTCACACTGCCGTTCGTCTTGTACTTCCATTTCAGCGTGGCATTGTTGTTTGCCGTCGAATATTCGCTTTTTCCGCCATTGTAGTTGTCCCTGTGAAATGTGGGCCACGGCCCCGCAGTGTCCAGTTTCAAAGGATATTTATCTAAAGAGCCACCATCGATCATGTAAGGCCAGTCCACTATGCCATCGTTATTTTGATCATTTGTGGAGTTGTTGCTAGCCCAATCGTACCAGTAGTTACCGTAACCATCGCGACTCCATACATTATTCGCACCGTTGTCACACGCCTGCACGGTATACGGAGAATAACTCCATCCGGAGCCATGGGTATTGTAAACGCGATTCAGATAAATACGATTGAAATTGCTTCCCGGTGACAAGTATATCCCGTAATCGGTGAGGTTGTAGATTCTGTTCAGCACAATGCTGTTATTAGAGGAACCAAAAAGATACATTCCATAGGAGCCATACCTTATTATGTGATTCCATACGACGCTATTGTTTGATGAGTCTTCCATATACACCCCGGCTTCGCCACAGCCATCTCCGTACATTCTGTTTCCATGGATGGAGTTGTTAGTGGATGATATCAGCTCTATTCCCGTGTAATGATCAAGATAGAGTGCGTAAATTTCTGTGGATGTGAGAGCCCTTCTGTAAATACGGACATCATCTATCAATCCCTCGAAATAGTCTCCCTGATATGCGGGATTCCTTCCAATATTAATTGTATAATTCGATGGAGCAACGGGACCCGTAAGGGGAGCTTTACCCACAAGTCTGCCATCAATGTAGGCTTTTACATATGAGCCATCGTATACTAGCGCCGCAAAGTACCATGTATGCTCACGAAGCTGATACACCCAAGTGACCCGCCCTTCCGCCGTACCGTTACCCACATCCATGTATCCGGATCTGCCACCGCTGTTGAACATTATCTGGAATCCCCTGTAATCGATCCATGTTGCCGAATTCGCTATTAAACGCGAATTGCTTATGGATAAATTGTACGGATTGAACCACAATGTCACCGTGAGCTGTGCGTAATCCACTGTCATATTCACATCCACATAATTTGACCCGTTGAAATAAAGCGCGTGACCGGAGACTCCATAAGGCACATATGTGGTATTGTTTACCAGAACGCCATTGTGCCCGCTTCCAGTGTAATCATAAACTACTGTACTGTTGCCATCATCCATCGTCCACCACGCTACAGGGCGGTTGTAAAGAAGCAGGATATCATCATAAGATAACGCTATATTGTAAATGCGCACATCATCTATCATACCGTCAAAATAATCTCCAGCATACACCGGGTTCCTGCCTATGTTTATCGGATAATTCGATACCGCTATTGCTCCTCCAGCAAATTTCGTCTCTCCCACGAGATTCCCGTTAATATACGCTTTCACCGTTTGCCCATCATAAACCAGCGCCGCAAAGTACCATACCCCCTCTTTCAACGGATAGCTCCAGTACGCGTTGCCCACCGCGGTGCCGTTGCCCACATCGAAGAATCCATCTTGCCCACTTGCATTGAACATTACCTGAAAGCCCTTTTTATCAATGTCCGTATGAGAATTCGCTATCAATCTCGAATTGCTCAGCGATAAATCGTACGCCTTGAACCACAGCGTCACCGTTAACTGCGTGTAATTTACCGTCATATTCACATTCGCATAATTCGACCCGTTGAAATAAAGCGCATCTCCCTCTATGCCCGATACCCATCTGGCTCCATATATCGTGCCGTTGTGCCCGTTCCCGCTGTGATCTACCAGTGTGGTTCCGCTGCCTTCGTTCATCGGCCACCACGCCTTTAAATTCTCTCTGTTCTTCTTTGATAGTTCAGCGTAAACAGGATTTCGTGGAATACCTGTGAGTATGGTGTTTCCATAGATTTCGTTATTCTCACCTTTTTGAATGCTTATTCCCGTTCTGTTCATACTAGCGGTTGCATAGGGCTCGGGTGTGGTATAATTTCTCAGCCGTATGGTATCAACATAGAATGTGAAGAGCGTGGAGCCCCATATAACGGCATTACGATATATCCCAAATGCTATCCGGACATTTCCCTTCGGAATGGTAAATTTCTCGTCTATAAATTCGGGATGTAATCCCAGAGTCCAGAGATAGGGACTTTTCCACACCATGGTTGAATTTATTTTGAAGTATCCGGAGAAATCATTTGTTCCGTATCCCGTGGACATGGAATACGGCCCTATTTTCCCGTCCCA
>JAADDK010000100.1 GCA_013154005.1 Methanobacteriota archaeon | reverse complement strand
AATAATAGTCCAACATTACCCTGCCATATTCATCTCTCTTACCCTTGTATTTTTTGAGTGTTTCAAGGTCAAATGTCGCCTCATAATACACACAATCGCCTTCTATCCATGCCTCCGGCTCCGCATTTTCTGCTATCTCTTTTATCACTCTTGACGATATATCCCATGGGAAAATTTTCATACGAATATATTTTTTAATCCCTTCGTACTCATACTCCGGCCGTCCAAATGGACATTTTTTTCCTCTCACACGAATTTGCTTTCCATCCCTTTCCACTATTTCATATACATCTAAAAGAAAATATGCACCCGATTTTAGATAAATATACTTTCCTTTGCCAATCTCATCTGGCATTTTTATCTCGCTTTTCTTCAGCCACCATTCTTCCACTTCCGCATCTTCCGGATATGTAGAGTACACTTTTTCTATCGGGATGCCCAGCGCGGCCGCGTGGGCTATGCCCTGCACTTTAACATACACGTACTTTTTTGTTTCGGCAATCACTTCAAAAAATTCTCCGTTGTGCCAAATCCAGTAATATTTCCCTGGGTATCTTCCGGGTGTCTCCCAGTCTTCTATCTCATCAGCGCTTACCTTTTTTGTGTAATAAATTATCGGATTTCCCTCAGGATCTTTTGGCGTAAATTTATCTGTTTCATTTCTTATCATCCCGTATTTTTCTCCTTTTGCCTCTATATCCGTGATTAACTTTACAATTTCATCACGCTTTCCACCGTAGAAATAGTCATCTTTCCATCTGTATATGGGCATTATCACCTACTAATTGAATCATATTACTTTTCATTTTTCATTTATTTCATCCTGTATTTCCAGCTTTAACCGGAGGATATATTCCTCAATGGCACAAATTGTACCTTCTAACTTATAAGATGGTCTCTCCACAGAGCTGCATATAACTCGTATCTCTTTTAATAAAGAATATAGAACTTTCAAGAACTTTGTGTATTCAACAATAACACACCTGTCTTCGCCGTTTCTAACACACACCACAATGTGTTCATCATCTCTGAAATCGAAATCTATTGAGTACTTGCCCCCACTATCGAAAAGAATCGAGCCCCTATGATAAGTCAACAAGTTATCTACTGCCCTCATAATATTTGAAATATCAAGAAATACCTGGGCCTCGGTTTCAACCGTTTCCTCTGAATTTAATTGCACAAATATTTTGAAATAATACACCATCCAACTATCCGTCTTTGCAGCATCATTACCGAACTTTTCTATAGACTTGGCAGAGATTTCAATCAACTCGTCCATAATCATCATTCCTCCAGAGTGCTCAACACCTTTTTCAGAAATAAATCATTCTGAAATTTTTCGTTTTTCATAATCAGCAGATTTGCCATATTTTCAATTTCTGTTTTTACTTCATATTTCAAAATATTAGATTTTACTGTGCATCTGTAGCGCTTTCTAAAAGAGATGATTTCATACATTAACTCATCTTTGAATTTTATGAATCTGACCTCTGTGGGACTATCCAGAAAATGAATGGTATACTCCCGGAGATTCATATCATCCACAAATTGTATAAGATTTGCAAAATACTCTACATTTTTAAACCATGTGGTTTCTACCACAGCCGGCTTATTTTCACAGAAAAGTGTTATCTGTACATAGACAGAACTCGAATCTTCAAGAGATTTTAAGGAGGATTCACTCTCCAGAATATCCATCTTTAAAGACACCATTTATTTCACCTTTTAATTTTCTGCATGCAGCCACCCTCATAAAAATATCCTACACTTCACTATTTGAGATACCATGAATATCCTATCCATGCACTAAAACTATTTTTTCAATATTTCTCAATGTGACCCAAAGATTCAAAGCAAAAATACTAAGCCACTCTGCATATTCAAAAATCAGCTGGTCATTCACGGATATTCAAATATACAAGAAAATAGCATATGATATCTTCTGCCTCACTCTCCAGTCATAAAGTGTCTCTATATGCTCTCTGTTGCATTTTTTGAATTGCAATATTCATATGCAAATCTTAAGTTTTGCCCAATATCCTCTCCGGGGCATCAAAGTATGTCCACAACATCAAACCTGCCATCAACCACAACTTTTTTATCCACGTACTTTCGGTTATTTTCAGATAAAGTAAACGTTCCGTCCTGTGTGTGCAGGTAATATTCGCCGTTCATCTCGATGTACCTCCCACAAATTTTCCCTGTGCAGTTCTTGCGAATCTCCTTTACTCCGCATATTTTATCCTGGATTTCCACAATCCCAAATACAAGGACCTCCACAGCCACAAATAACTCAGAACCCGAAAGCTCATTATCAATGAGCATATCTGAATCAAAAAGATAAATCACCGCCCCACTTTTCAATTCGCATTTCACAACCTGATCTATGACCCGCTCACCATGAACAGTGTATGGCCGAACGGATAATACTTTTATTTTCACTCCATATTTTTCGCTCATATTTAATCACCTTTTATACAATAGACAATACTGATGAGAGATAGATCTATATTTGCCCTCATTCATATTTGTATAAAGGGTGATGATTTATCAGGTATATAATTTGCATGTCTGATCATAATGAATCCTATAATTCAAAATGTGCAATTATGCTCTCAAATTTATTGGCTCTTTGAAAGTCAGGCATTTATATACGCTCTGTGACATCCGGTGACAGCCACTGGATTAGAGGTAAGTTTTATTTAGTTAATCTCATATCGCTACGCGTGGAATCGGTAGATGAATGGATTGCAAATCAAAATTTCAAGACGACTGCTGATGTGAAGGTGCCTCCCAAACTGGTAGATCAGGTCATCGGGCAGGAGGAGGCGGTTGAAGTCATTAAGAAAGCTGCAAAGCAAAAAAGACACGTGATTTTAATCGGAGATCCCGGCACAGGAAAAAGCATGCTTGCCCAGAGCATGGTGGATTTTTTGCCGAGGGAAGAGCTTGAAGACATACTCGTGTTTCCAAATGAAGAAGATCCCAACTCTCCAAAAATAAAAACCGTGCCTGCCGGACAGGGTAAACTAATAGTAAAGCAATATCAGGAAGAGGCAAATAAAAGAAAGGCAGAGAAGAGAATGACCATAAACATGGTTTTTATGTTGCTTCTTGGTCTGGGGCTTGTTGCAGCAATAACCATGCACGATTACACGCTTATGATGTGGGCCATATTTCTGGTTATATTTATTTATATGTTTGCTGGATCATCTATCCAGAGAGAGGAAAAAGGGATGGTGCCAAAACTTCTCGTATCTCATGATAAAAGCCAAAAACCCCCGTTTGTAGATGCCACAGGGGCCCATGCCGGCGCGCTGCTGGGTGATGTGCGGCATGACCCGTTCCAGTCAGGAGGGTTAGAAACGCCTCCGCACCTGCGCGTGGAGGCAGGGGCAATTCACAAAGCGCATCGTGGTGTGCTGTTTATCGACGAGATAAACATGCTTCGCATAGAATCGCAGCAATCTTTACTCACTGCAATTCAGGAGAAGAAATTTCCCATTTCCGGGCAGAGTGAGCATTCTGCAGGCGCGATGGTTCACACGGAGCCCGTGCCCTGCGATTTCATACTTGTGGCTGCGGGCAATCTTGACGCTCTGCAGGGCATGCATCCCGCGCTACGCTCAAGAATTCGTGGATACGGATACGAAGTGTACATGAAATCCACCATGCCAGACACTCCCGAGAACAGATGGAATCTTGTGCGTTTTGTGGCCCAGGAAGTGAAGAAAGATGGGAAGATTCCACATTTTTCAAAAGATGCGGTGGCCGAGATCATCAAGGAGGCGCAGAAACGTGCCGGACGCAAGGGCAAACTCACACTTCGTCTTAGAGAGCTGGGGGGTCTGGTTCGCGTGGCGGGAGATATTGCAAGAGAAAGTGGCGCCAGTGTTGTCACCGCGGAGCATGTTTTAAAAGCTAAGAAATTCTCCAAGCCGCTGGAGCAACAGGTTGCAGACAGATGGATTGAAATTAAGAAAGAATATCAAACTTTCCTGAACAACGGCTATGCGGTGGGTATGGTTAACGGGCTGGCAGTTTACTCTGCCGGAAGCGGCATGGCAGAATATTCGGGAATAGTGCTTCCCATAATGGCCGAAGTTACCACCGCGCAATCGAAAGACCAGGGCAGAATGATAGCCACGGGTAAACTGGGCGAGATTGCGAAGGAGGCAGTGGAGAACGTATCTGCAATAATCAAAAAATATTTTGGTAAGCACATAACAAACTACGACGTGCATATTCAGTTCATTGGCACGTACGAGGGTGTGGAGGGAGATAGCGCGAGTATAAGTGTGGCCACCGCGGTGGTCTCGGCACTGGAAGGCATACCTGTGGACCAGAGCATCGCCATGACCGGCTCACTAAGCATTCGAGGCCATGTTCTGCCCATCGGCGGTGCCACTGCAAAGGTGGAAGCAGCCATTGAAGCGGGACTGAAAAAGGTAATCATACCCTACGCAAATCTTCAAGATGTGATTCTGGACGAAGAGCACGAAGGTAAGATAGAAGTAATACCGGTTAAAACTGTGGAAGAAGTGCTCCTGCACGCTCTTAAAGACTGTCCCAAGAAACAGGAACTGCTTGAAAAGTTTGAGAACATACAGGGGTATGAATGATGTTCGTTAAAGGATACAGAGGCAGCATAACCGTGGAAGATGCGCGCAAGCTTGCGGAAGAGGGGGTATACGCTGTAAACTGCATGTGCGTGGGCGGAAAGGAGCATCTTATCCACGCGTATACTCTTGCAAAGGAGAACTTCAAAAGCGGCCGCAACGTTGCCAGAAACTTTCATTTTGAATTGATGCGCATACTTTCTGGAAGAAGGCAGATTAAAGACGCGGTGGCGCTCTGCGGCACCGAGCAGGCGTCTTGCATCGCTGTGATAAGCGAAAAGGATTTTGCGCTGGATATGCCGCAAGATGATGCGGTGCTGGATTGCGCTCCAGAAAAGATAGATTATCTGGGCATAACCGCCGTGGTGCAGGAGAAACCGTGCGATGCGTTCTTTGAGAACTCGGCGATGGTGGAACTTGAAAGATAATACTAAAAATTTTAAATAGCATAATTGCGTGGGGTGGGTGTGAGAATCGTGACACGTATTGGCAAGACCAGATTTCTGAGCATCATGGGACTGGCTTTTATTCTGATAACCACGGTCCTAAGCATTCATGCGCCGGTGCATAGCGCGCATAATTATTATGCAAGGGCTGGGCCCAAAGTACTTTTTGATTACACCAAAGATGAAGACGCTGGCAACGCTGACTGGACCATCAACGGTGGCTATTCTGCGTGGGCCGATAACCTTACCGCTTTGGGGTACACGGTTGACCAGCTCACCACCAATCCCATAACGTATGGAGATGCAAACAACCCTCAGGACCTGAGCAACTATGCAGTTTATATTATTCCAGAGCCCCAGGACTCATTTAACTCTTCTGAAGCAGAGGCAATTCGCGAGTTCGTGCTAAACGGCGGGGGGCTGATTCTCATCTCCGACCACAACGGTGCTGATCGCAATAGCAACGGCTACGATGCGGTGCACATATTCAACAATTACCTCAACACCGCACAGTACGGTATCACCTTTAACTACGATGATGTGAGCAAGGACCCGATTACAGATATAAACACGCAGGGCTGCCCCGCAATAACCGATAACGTATCGTCCATTGGAATATGGAACGGCGCGACAATCACCCCCAGCGGAAACGCCACAGGCTTGATTTTCTATAACTCCACAGCGCCGGTTGTGGTTAACTCCACGTACGGAAAGGGAAGAGTGGTGGCTCTGGGCGATAGCTCTCCATTTGACGATGGCACGCCCGACTCTTCCAACTCCGGAGATACACTTTACGACGGCTGGAATGATTACAATGATTCGCAACTGGGCATAAATATGGTAAACTGGGCCGCAAACAACACCGCGCCCGCCACAAACAGAACACCGTTGCAATCCGAATCCGGGAACGCACCATGGGTGAGCTATGGAAATGGGAATTATCTGATAACCTACACTTCCGGCACATACATATACGGCTATTTTGTCAACGCATCTACGGGCACAGAGAGCACACCCGGAGAAATTTACAGGTACGGTGCAGGAGCAAAAACCGTGTATTATCCGCAATCTGCAAAATTCGCAGTGGTATCTTACGATTATTCACTGCCCAGCTATCACTCTGTTCTCTGCGCGTTTATAGATAACTCCTCACTCTCCGCAACACCCTACACGGTAAGTAATGATGCGAATCAGAGCATTGGTGTGGCCTACGGCGCTGGAAAACTGCTTATTGTGTGGGTCAACGAAACACGGGAGCAGGTTGAAGGCGTGTTTTACGATGGCAGTTTTGGCACAAATTTCACAATAGCCATAGATTCCGGTAAAAAATACGATGTGGCTGCCGCTTACGATGCTCAGAGCCAGAAGTTTCTGGTGGTATGGAGCGAGAATTATGATGTTCGCGGGCGTTTTATAACCACGAGTCCGGATACGTGGGTGAGCTTTCCCACCACATCAACCATGAAAGAGGCGCTGCTCAGCGTGGCGGGCAGTGGGGGCGAGTTCATGGTCACGTACCGCAACGGCACGGGCTCCGCGACAGCAGGAGCGTACTTCTTCATGGTAAGTGATACAGGCACGGTTAGCAACGGCACGATAAACACCAACTCTGCAGCGTATTGCGGGGCGGCCATGGTGCTGGGTGAGAGCAGCGGCTTTGCGGTAGCGTATGCTGATTCCAGCAACGGCTCGGCAGACGTTTATGTGGAGCATTACTCGTTAAACGGAGTGCGAAGCACTCACGAGCTGCTCACCGGGGGAAGCGATGCTGAAGAATCGCCGGTACTTGCCGAAAACGCCGGCGGTTATGTGGTGGTATGGTACGATTACACAGCCAGTGCAGTAAAAGGATTCTACTACCCACCAAGCACTGTTCCAGAGTTGAGCATTCTCATCATTCTAATCGTGCCGTTGGCGGTACTGCTGCTTCGCAGACGTCAATAATTTTTTGCCACCTCTTCTCTGAATTTTTTCAATGTGCCTTGCTCGATTTCCTCCCGCAAACGGCGCATAAAACTCTGCAAAAAGCAAACGTTGTGCAGTGAGAGGAGATGCATTCCGAGAATCTCTTTCTCGCGGAGCAGATGATGCAGATACGCACGCGTGAAGTTCTGACACGTGTAGCATGAACAATCCTCATCAAGGGCACGGGTATCGTTCCTGAATTCGCTTTTTCTTAAATTCAGTGCGCCGGACCACGTGAGCGCCGTCCCGTGCCTTCCGTTGCGCGTGGGAAACACGGAGTCGAATATATCCACTCCTGCGAGCACCGCATCCACAATGTCCAGCGGCGAGCCCACACCCATAAGGTATCTGGGTTTTTCTTCGGGTAAAATGGAGTTTGTGAGCTCTATCATTCTGTGCATTACCTCCTTCGGTTCACCAATGCTGAGTCCGCCTATGCCGTACCCGTCAAAATCAATGTGCGAGAGATGCTCAGCGCTCTTTTTTCTCAGGTCTTCGTAGATGCTGCCCTGCACAATGCCAAAACTGAGCTGGCGTGAGTCGCCCAGCGGAAAGCGTTCAGCCCATTTGTTTGTAAGAATCACGCTTCTTTTGGCCGTTTCATAACTCACGGGATACTCTGCGCAGTAATCGAGCATCATTGCCACATCGCTACCAATGCGCATCTGCACCTCCTTGCTGAACTCAGGGGTGAATTTGTACTTCTTTCCGTCGTAGGGCGAGCGAAACACTATGCCGTCCTCCTCAACGCGCACCAGAAACCCCTTGCGAATCATCTGAAACCCACCGCTATCGGTGAAAATTATGCCCGGATATCGCATAAACCCGTGCAGCCCGCCATGCTGTTCAAGTACATCAAGACCGGGCCGGAGAAAAAGATGCAATGAGTTGGTGATAATTGCCCCCACCCCGCAATCTTTCAGGTTTTCGGGAGTCAGGGTCTTAACAGTGCCCTTGGTGCCCACCGCCATGAAAAATGGTGTTTCAATCTCGCCATGAGCTGTGGTGAGTAAACCCAGACGCGCACCATCGTTTTCACTTTCGATCCGAAACATGCTTCGGGAATGCAAATGTTTATTAATGGTTTTTACCGTTGAGCCGATAAAATATGCAAGTAGTTGTAAAGCTGCTGTATATAGGATTTAATCTCATCCACTGATTTTTTCAGGTTTTCAATCTCCACCTCCATTTTCGCTATTTTAACCTCAAGTTCATCAATTTTTGCATCCATAACATTCACCTCCATTATGTCTCATATGAGTATATCCATTATATATTTACGCATTTTTAAGCGATTCTATAATACCCTAACAACAAAGTAACAGAAAAACTTAAATAGTAGTAGTATAATGCAAAGTCCGATGGATAAGGAAGAACTGCTCCGCGAAGTGAAGGGCATACTCTCGCGGGGAGGGTTCGTCATCGGCGAGCCGCTACGAAGAAGTATGGTATTTGACTTGATTGCGAGACGTGATTCTACCATTCTAATCCTCAAAATTCTGCTCAATGCCGATTCATTGCGGGGCGAGATGGCCCGCGAGATGAAGATTCTGGCGCATCAGTTCAAAGGCGCGCCTCTGGTTGTATGCTTAAAAACCGGTGCGGGAGAGAACATGCGAGGCGTGATATACTCCCGCCACGGCGTGCCGGTAATCTCTCTCGAGACGTTCTGGGACTTAATCATAGAAGAAACTCCGCCGATGGTGTTCGTGGCACCCGGCGGGTTCTACGTGAATCTCAACGGAAAGAAATTACGTGATATTCGAGAAGCAAGAGGCATATCACTGGGAGAGCTTGCTCGAATGGTGGGTGTGAGCCGCAAGGCAATACAGCTTTACGAGGCGGGTATGAGCGCCACGGTGGACATGGCACTGCGCCTTGAAGAGGTTCTCGGCGAAGAGTTAATTGAGCCCATAGACCTGTTTCATTACTCGGACTTCACCGAGCACGAAAACTCGTTCTCAAAGATTATGTTCGAGGACGTGTACCGGCGCCTTGTGGATATGGGCTATGACGTTTTTCTCACTCTAAAATGCCCGTTTGAGGCGATAAGCAAGGACCGGGAAGAAGTTATGCTTACCGGATTTGAAAAGAGCGAGAAGGCGCTTAAAATAAAGACACAGAACATACGCATATTTTCAGAGATTCTGGGCAAGCGCGGGTTCATAGTAATGTCAGAAAGCAGCTACGAGGACTACAACGGCGTGGCAATAATTCGTAAAAAGGAGATTATGTCGTACACGAAAGAAGAGCTGAAAAAGACAGTTGAGGAGCGGAGCAGTATATGAGCATTGAACGCGAACTAAAATGGAACGGAACAACGTTGATTTTTTTTGGCACGGTGAAGGGGCTCGTGTCCGAGCGTGAGAAGCTCCGCACCGTGTACGAGCAATCAAAGCCGGAAGTTATGCTTCTGGGCATCGCCCCCGAGGAGCTGGAAGGCCTGAAACGGTATCTGCAAGAGCCGTTCGAGATAGACCCGGCAGATTATGAGGTTATCTATGCTAAAAAACTCGAACGATTTGGTGAGGTGGGCCTGCCCGTGCCCACGTACTTAGAAGCACATGCGCTCTCTGAAAAGTATGGTGTGGAAATGATACCTCTGGATATGCCCGACGAGATTTACTCGGAGCTTTATTCCCGTAAACTGGACTTTATGAAAATAATGCGCTATGATATGCGCAAGCGCAAAATCTGGAAGATGAAATTCGATGTGGCCACTCCGGAAGAGTTTGTTATAGAGTGGGACAGAGAAATAAATAAAATCCGCGAGTTTATGGATATTGAAAAAGAGCGTGAAAAATACATGGCACAGCGTATCAAAGAGATTCTCAAAGACCGGAAATTTTCAAAAGCTTTGGTAATCATAGAGCTCGAAAGAATGCAGGGAGTCATCGCTCATCTCGCCGGGAAGTAAGTTTTTTTACCTGCCGAACCATGTATGCGTATGATTATTGCAGAGCTCACAATCACGCCGTTAGGGGAAGGAATAAGCGTGTCCCGATACGTAAAAAAAGCGTACGCGGTGATAAAAAGCTCCGGGCTGAAGCATGAGCTCACACCCATGAGCACTGTGCTGGAGGCACGCACTCTCGACGAGATTTTTGAAGTGGTGAAAAAGGCGGAAGAGGCGGTGCTTGAAGAGGGCGCCATGAGAGTCGTCATAGATATAAAAATAGACCATCGAGTGGATAAAGACGCCACGATGAACTCGAAGAAAAAGGCGATTCTGGGCGATGGGAATGTTTGACCCGCGGGAGTACGATTCGTGGTACGACAGACATGCAGAGCTGTATGAGGCAGAGCTGGCAGCACTGCGAATGCTCACCGATAAGTATCCAGAGCCGGGGCTGGAGATTGGCGTGGGCACCGGACGCTTTGCTTCGTCCCTCGGATTCGGGTACGGCATAGACCCGGACGAAAATATGCTTGAATATGCAGCTCGCAGAGGAATCAAAGTTAAAAAGGGAGTGGGCGAAGCGATACCCTATCCTGCCGGCAGTTTCTCGCGTGTGCTTGTGGTTACCGCGTTTCCGTTTTTTCAGAATCCTGAGAGAGTTGCACAGGAATGTTTTCGAGTTTTGAAATTTGGAGGCGCATTAATCGTTGGTATGGTTCCCAGAAGCAGCCATTTTGGGCAGAAATACGTTGCACTGGGTCAACAGGGGGACCTCCGATTAAGAGATGCACATTTTTACGAGGTGCACGAATTGGAACATCTTCTATCACAATTTTTTGAGAGGGGTGCAGTGTACAGCACCTTAATTGGCACTCCGCCGGACACGGCGGTGGTGGAAGGCGTGCACGATGATGCCAGTTTTGTGGCGATGGAATGGCTCAAATCCGGCAAAAAGTTTTAAAATCGAATGCCATGGCCGCACAGGGTGAAGAAATATGCTAACGGATAAAGTATACACAGAGCTTGAGCTTCTATCACGACACATAAAAGTTCTGGAAATAGTAAAAGAGAAGCAGCCGATAGGAATCGTCAGAATCGCGCAGGAGCTGGGCGTGGGCGAGCACGAAGTGCGCCATTCGCTGGGCATATTAGAGGAGATGGGGTTTATCAAGCCCACACCGAACGGAGCCATAATAAAGGGCAACATCAAAGATAACGTGCTGAAAACCGCCGAGATTCTGGACGATGTGTCGCAGACCGCGAAGGTGCTTAAAAAGGAGCTGCTTAGGCTGGTAATCTAATGCCGTCGTTCGACATAGTGGGCGATGTGGCGATAATCAAGTATCGAGAAGAGATAGATGTTGAAGAGTTTGCAGAGTACATTTTGAAAAAGCATAAAAACGTGAAAAATGTTGCGGTGGATTACGGTGTGGTTGGTGAAACGCGGGTTCGCAATGTGAAATTAATAAGGGGCGATAGAACCGAGACCATCCACCGGGAATTCGGCATACGATTGAAGGTGGACATTGCCAAAGTTTACTTTTCTCCACGTCTTGCCACAGAGCGATGGCGCGTGGTGGAAGAGGTTCAAGACGGCGAGGTAATTTACGATATGTTCGCGGGCTGTGGCCCGTTTTCCGTGCTCATTGCCAAGCATCGAGATGTGAAAATCTACGCCGGGGATATAAATCCGTATGCGATAGAGTACCTGAAAGAGAACATACGACTTAACAAGCTTGAAAATATCGTGCCGTTGCTGGGCGATGCGAGAGAGGTGTATAAACTCATTCCAGAAAAGGTGGACAGGGTGATAATGAATCTACCGCACAGCGCTTACGAGTTTCTGCCCTTTGCCCGACAGGTTCTCAAAAAAGGAGGAAAGGTAAACTATTATGAGATTCTGCCTCGTGGAGAAGAAAACTCAAAAGTTTTTGAGGATTTTAAAGTCCTCAATATCCGACGCGTGCACGAATATTCACCTGCGAAAACGCTGTATTCTTTTTTGCTGACTATTTAAGTCGCAGCGCATCGAGGTTCTTCATCGCTATGGTCTCCATGCCGTAGCGCTTGTGCAATCCGATTGCAAGGTCTATGCACTTGCTTTCTTCGCCATGACACGTGATTATTCGCTCGGGCTTGGGGTTCATCGAGCCGATAAACTGTATAAGCTGTCTGCGGTCAGAGTGTCCAGAGAAACCGTCAATGGTCTCTACGTTCATATCTATTGATATCTTTATCGGGTGCCCGTGCTCGGACATAGTAATCTCTTTCAGGCCGTTCTGCACCTTGCGGCCCAGCGTGCGCTCTGCCTGATAACCCACAAACACCAGAGTATTACGCGGGTCATCTGCCCAGTGCTTGAAGTATTCCAGCACGGGCCCACCGTTCATCATACCCGACGTGGACAGAACTATCACCGGCTCGGAAGAGCTTATTACGCTCTCTCTTCGCTCCGGTGCCTCTACCCTGTGGAACACTTCGGACAGAAACGGATTCTCCTTCTTCTGAAATATCAACTCGCGAAGGTCTTTGTTCAGGTACTCGGGATACGCGGCGTGAATGGTGGTGGCCTCCCATATCATGCCGTCCAGATATATCGGTATCGTCGGAAGCTCCTCGCTGCGCATATAACTTTCAAGAACCAGCATAACTTCCTGGCTGCGTCCCACTGCAAACACGGGAATCAGAACCTTGCCACCCTTTTCAAACGTGCGCTGCACCACATCTTTCAGGCGCTCTGCCGCCTCTCTGCGGGGCGGCTGGAAATCCTCTCTTCCGCCGTAGGTGCTTTCCATAATCACCGTTTCCACTCTCGGAAACTTATTATGTGCAGGGTTGAAAAGCCAAGAGCGCTCGTATTTTATGTCGCCAGAAATCACCACGTTGTAAAAACCATCGCCTATGTGAAAATGCGAGACTGCCGAGCCGAGAATGTGCCCGGCGTTGTGGAACGTCAGCCGCACATCGGGAGATATGTCGGTGGTCACGCCGTATTTGAGCGTGATTGTGTGCTTAATCATCTCCTTTATGTGCTTGGACTCAAACGGCACCTTGCGCCCCTCTGCCTGCGCGACTTTTAGATAATCGATGAGCAGCATGACTGCAAGGTCTCGGGTGGGCGGGGTCATAAACACCGGACCATCATAGTTGTGCTTGAACAGCATTGGCACGAGTCCCACGTGGTCAAGATGCGCATGGGTAACCACCACCGCGTCCAGATACTTAAGCGGCTTTTCCGGGTCAGTGTTATCCCACACCTCCGGCATGTAAAGATAAGGCGTTCCGCTCCACGGCTCGTCGCTGTCGCTGGCGGACACGTTGAGCCCGCAATCCACCAGAATCCTGCTTGTCTTGGTCATAAGCAGCGTGGAGCTGCGTCCCACTTCTCGATATCCACCCAACGCAACCACTCGAACCCACTGCTCACCGCTCCGGGGCGGACGATTCAATCTTCTGCCAATGTTTCTCAGAATCTCGCGGCGGTCATCTCTTACAATTTTCAGGTACTCGCGCATCTCTTTCACTATGCGCGATTTCAGAGGCGGGGCGCGCACCACGCGGGGCGCCCATTTTACCTCTTTTTTGATTTTATTGAGTAATTCGCCCTCTTTTCCTATGACTATCCCGGGCGCCTCTGCCTCGATTATAACCTCTCCGGTCTCGGGTATAAAATACACGTCTTTTACTCCTGCCTCTTCCGGTATGATTTGATTGATTTTCTCTCTTGCTTCGTTCTCCGGAAGCAGCGTTTTGGGGTCCGGCCTGATGGATATTCTTCTTCGCACCGCATGAGCGATTTTTTTAATAACATCAGGATTCTCAGCGAAAAACTCCATATCCATGGTGTATACTACCACCAACGGCCCTTCAAGGTCTATATCGGTAATCTCTGCTTTCGGTGCATACTCATTGAGCAGTTCCTGAGTTTTAGTGAGTATATCTTCCCAGGGCATACAATCACTTCAATTTCATTTTCTTCATTCGCTTCTCCACTTCCCCGGAGAGATCTTCAAAGCCCCTCTCCTTGGTTATGGTCGCCACAGATATACCATCTCCGCTGGCCGCATCGCGTTTCATCGCCGCAGTTATACCGCGAATGGCGAGATTCACACCTTCATCTAGGCTCAGGTCATCTTTCCATCTGTCCTCAAGAACACCGTACACGAACAGCGAGCCGGAGCCAACGCTTGCGTACTTATCTTCTATTGCGCCTCCGGCGGCATCAAGCGAATAAACATGATAGCCCTTGTTGTCGTAGCCCCCCACAATCAGGCCCACATAGTACGGGAAGAATTTTCGCTCATTGAGTATGTTTGACAGAAGCGTGGCTGCCGCGCCCACAGGCATTAGTGCGCCTCTTCTCAGACGATACAGAGAAATCTCCGCGCGCATATAGCGAACAAGCACCTGCAAATCGCCCACTAAACCAGCAGTGGTCATGCCCATATTGGTGTCCAATTTGTAGAGCTTCTGGGCTACTTTGTGCGCAATGAATGTTTCCATGCTTGCTCTGTGCTCCGTTGCAAGCACCACGCCTTCTTTTGTCACAATCCCAACCGTTGTTGTTCCAGTTTTAACGTTCTCCATATTTAACACCCTCTTAAAACGCGTGGGTATAATCTCCTTTATCTATTTAAATGTTTTCGAACTTCGAAAATATCGTATTTCAGAATTTCTGCGGGAATTAAAAAAATGTGAGATTTAAATACTATGCCTCAATCTCTATTTCGATGCGATGGAAACTGGTGCTATTTCTCATCATTGCGGGGGCGTCCTTTCCACTTTACTATCTCATGCTTCAGAATTACACGAGTGTTTATCTTCTGCTTTTAAACTTTGGAATCGGCGTGTATCTTCTGGTGGACGGCAGTGATTATTTTGTGGACGGTGCTGCGAGCATCGCGGCGCATCTCAAAGTGAGTGAGCATACAATTGGCCTTACCATTGTGGCGCTGGCCACCTCGCTGCCGGAGATGGCGGTGTCGGACATAGCTTCTTTTTACGGACATCCTGAGACCTCCTGGGGCAATGCTGTGGGAAGCAATATCGCAAACATAGGCCTTGTTCTCGGTATTGCGGCCATAATCATGCCGCTGGCGCTTTCTAAATACATCAAGAGAGATGCCATTACCCTCGCTCTGGTCACGGGATTGCTGCTGTTCTTCGTGTATGTCTTTCGTGCCATTTTCTGGTGGATGGGAGTGGTGTTCGTTGTCATTTATCTCGTTTATCTCAACGATATTCATGGTCGCAAGGAGGAGGTTGAGGAGATAAAGCCGGAGAAGAGTATGCTCTTTTCCACGCTTTTCACGGTATTCGGAGCGCTGGGCATTGTCTGGGGCGCTAACGTTCTTGTTGATTCCGCGGTGGGCATATCACATATTATGGGCATACCGGAGGTGATTATCGCGGCAACCGCCATTGCCGTGGGCACGTCGCTGCCAGAGCTCGCCACCACGGTATCTGCCACTCTGAAGAAAAAGCACGGAATAGCAGTGGGCAATATCATCGGCAGCAACATTTTCAACACGCTCATAGTTATGGGCACCGCCGCGCTAATACATCCCATCACTCTAAAACCCGAATCGCTGCTCACCACATCAATGTTTCTGGGAATAATGACCTTATCGCTTCTCCTGTTCACACTCAGACGAAAACTCGGAAAACTTGAAGGTGTGGCGTTTTTAGTGTTGTACGCTTTATTTCTAACTTTCCTCGTAATTTAGATACGATAGAAACTTGTTGAGCGGCATGCCCTCTTTCCAGACCATCACGAAATTGCCACCCCTGCTGGTGGAAAGTTTGGGCAGGAGATTGTAAATGTACTTGGACCAGCCGGTGAGCTGCACACTCATTGGGAGCGTGAACACGCGCCACGGGTCTCCACGCACAGATTTGAGGCGATACGCGTATATGGGCACCACACCCACCCGCTCGCATTCTTTAATCATATCCACTGCCTGCTTCTGTCCGCGCCCGCTGTCCTGAATGAACCACAGTTTTTCTTCGCGCGAGGATTTCACTTCCACGGGAAAGGAAAAATCCTGACGTATGACCACAAGGTCTATGCCCAGCGAGCCTGCAGCGCGAAGCACCATGAACGGGCGCTTTATGGTGCTCTCATAACTGGCCCGCTCTTCTTCGGTCATCGTCTTTGTCATCTTTGCTATAACCTTCGCATCGCCGGTGAGAATGCCTTTTAACTCGCGCTCGTAATTGCTGCCCTTTTTTCCCATAAATGCACCTCAAAAAAAGAAAGATTAGATGAGGCCCAGCTCTTTGCCCGCCTTCTCGTAGGCGTTCAGAGCGTAATCCAGATCCTCCTTGGTATGTCCCGCGCTTATCTGGTTTCTTATTCTCTCCAGCCCGCGAGGCACCATGGGGAACACTATGGGCAGCGCAAACACACCGTCATTGAACAGCTTATGCGCCAGCTCCTTCGCCTTCTTTGAATCGCGAACCATCACGGGCACGATGGGGGTCTGGCTCTTCCATGTATCGAACCCCAATTCTTCCAGTCCTTTCTTGAAGTAGTTGCGATTGTCCCAGAGGCGCTGCACCCTATCTTTTTCCTGCATCACGATTTCCAGCGATTTGATGTTTGCCGCAGTCACCGCGGGGGGATACGCGGCGCTGAGCAGCCATGTCCGGGCGGTGTTGTA
>JAADDK010000083.1 GCA_013154005.1 Methanobacteriota archaeon | reverse complement strand
TATTCCGCGTATCTGTATGTAACGAGAGGCACGTCCATAAAAGGGGCAGATGTGTTCATAGACCCGAGTCTTGTGACGCTGAGCGATGCGACGCCCACGCATATGGATGATGTGACTGTAACGGTAACGGTGCAGAACCGGGGAGGCACCGGAGCGACGTTCAAGTTAGAGGTATTTGACGAGTACAGTGGATACAATACCACTGGGCACATCATAAAGATAGATACGAATCTGGGCAATCCCATGCCTGAGAACGGGACATATACGGTATCTGCGGCGGGACAGACCACAATCACGTTTGTATGGAAGGGAGTGGGCACCAATGCCACGGGAGTATCGATGGGCAAGGTTGCCGGAAACCATCATCTGATTATCAAGGCGATAGATGTGCAGGGAGTGGACGGCAGTCCGGAAGAGAACCGGTATCCGGATGTGGCGAATGTGGGAGTCACGGTATTGCCGAAGATTCTGTTTGTGGATGCTGATCAGGCGCTGGAGGGCACTCCGAATGATGTGAGCAAATACTATCAATATCTGCTGGATACCTGCGATTATCAGTATACCACAAAGAGAGTGCTGGGCAGTGCCACGCTGAGTTACGATGGCACGCTGCGCAATTATGACGTGGTCATATGGGAGACTGGATATTACGGTGATGGCACAGACACAAACTCGGCCATCAGCAGTGCGCAGATGAACGAGCTCAGAATATTTTACGATAATGGTGGTGCACTGTGGATAATCAGTCCGGAAGTGAGTCCCACCTATTTACTCGACTACTTTGGACTGAGTGCAAATGCGCCGGCAGCGTATACCGGGACGGTGACGGGAGACCCGGCAAATGCGTATGTGGACCTCACGTTGAGCAGCGGTGCGCCCATATCCACGACGCTTATTAATGATAGAAGTGACGCCAGCAATGTGGCAAATGTAATAACCATCAATCCGGGAAGAGGAGACCCGCTTCTCGAAACCAATACCAATAAGGTTGTGGGTGTGACGCTCACAGACGGAAACGGAAAGTTAGTGTACTTCGGATTCGAGTTTTCGAGAATTGAACATTATTACAGACAGAATTTCATAGGGTACCGCGTGCTGCAGTGGCTCGGTAATATCACCGAAAGACTGGGTAACGATGTGGCGGTGGACGATTTTCTGCTCTCCACATTGCATCCGCTGTACATGCAGCCGGTCACAATCACCGCCGTGGTATCGAATAATGGCGGACAGCCTATAAGCACAGAGGTTATGCTGAAAATCGATGGTATAAAGCCTCCCGATATTTCTCCAAATCCAAATTCTACAGGCATTATACCCGCTAACGGCGGTTTCGTCTACGTGAACTTTACATGGGTTCCCAAAAGCCCCGGATTGCATACCATCGAATTAATTGCTGACCCCTTCAATGTGATTAAGGAAACTAACGAGGAAAATAATTATCTGGATTCTTCTCTCCTCGATACCAATATATACGTGGAATTCAGTACACTGATTATTTACAATACTACCGCTCCTGACGCAAATACCACTGATGAACATCTAACGACACTGATTAAAGCGTTTCAGGACATGGGTTATGCATATCAGGAGCTGAATGTTAGCGACGCTTCCACACTCCCCGGTGATTATGAATCAGGTGATTATTTCACACGATACAACCTGGTAATCTGGACTGAAGTGACGGGTGCAAAGGTGGATTCAACAGATCAGGTCAATTATATAGGTCCCAGAGATGCTGAGGCTATATATAGAGCAGAAATGAAAGCATCTACGGAGTTTATGTTTGTGGGTCCAAAAATGCCTGAGATACTGAAATATGCAAGTTACGATAATACCGGAGATACGCTGCTAACTGATCTGTTTGGAGTGACCATAGTTCGTGGAGAAAGCGTGAACGTGGCGGGAGATTACGTGATGTTCGGGTACAACGCAAAAGATAGTGCGACAGATGGGCTAGCGTACGTGGTGCAGTGTCTGGGCAGAGGGGCAAAGGACATAGATTTACTGCAGCCCACAAACGCACCTGGATGGGGCCTATTCAGGGACCCGACAGAAAAGTCAGCTTCATTGACTACGCTGGAAAAGGTGTATAATGAGCAGGGAAGCGGCAATGAACAGGCAGGATACGGTGTGGCCACAGTATCGACACTGGGATCCAAAGTTATGATAGTACCGTTCAGCATGTCGGATGTGCTGGGCATATTTGGATTGCATTACACGTTCAAGCCCACGCATCCTGCAGAGCAGGCGAGAGCGCAGTTGCTGTTCCATGAGTTGCGGTGGTTCGGGCAGCTGGAGATGAGGCCGGAGCTGGCGGTGTACGAGCCGGAGATTCAAATCCAAAGTGCAGGAGGTATACCTAAGATAATCGTGCATCATTCGTATATGATTCAAACTACAGTACATAACTTTGGCGATGTACCGGTGAGCGCGGTGGTGAGGTTCTACGATGATTATGAGTGGATTGGCACCAAGAGCGTGTATGTGGGTGCGAATAACGAGACAACGGTGGAGATTGTATGGACCCCGATGTTTGCGTCTCATGCAAGACACGTGCGTGTGGTGGTAGACCCGCTTAATACTGTGCACGAAATAACCAGCCCAACCCTCGGCGAAGTGCTCGCATTTAATAACGAGGCAATTAAAACTGTTACTGTGTGGTACTTCTGGGATAATATGGAGTACGGAGATCAGAACTGGCAGCACGAAGCTACGCTCCTCAATATCAACGGCGAAACTCCTCTCGATTTTCTCGCTCGCAAAGATGTTAGCACCAACGTTATCGGTGATTGGGACTGGGGCTATTCTGGTGTGGATGATGGCTACGACACTTACACCGTCGGAGAATCGGTTATGGGAAAGAATATATTCCTAACCAATAACACAAAGGTTATATCCCTCACACATGGGGCAGCCCACACAGAGCCCGCAGCATACTGGCTTCCCAGCACAAGAAAATATGCACTATATTTTGATGGACAAAAGAGCTACGTGACAATTCAAAAAGCATCACTTAACAAACTGACCACATGGACGTGGAGCGCATGGGTTTATCCATCAAATAGTGGATACATATACTCAGAAGGAAACCCACTAGTTACCTTCTTTATCAACGTACTCGGTAATGGAGCAATACAGGTAGGGATGTGGAATAAAAACACAAATAACTACTGGATCACAGCAACGAGCAGCAGTAATGCAGTGAAGTTCAATGCATGGAACTTAATAACTATAACCTTAGAAAATGGGGGTACCGGAACAGGAACTATAAAATTCTACGTAAATGGGAGCCTTATAAACACCGCTAACGGTCAAGAAGAGAACCATGATTACTCAAAATATGCAGCAATAGGCGCAAACATAGGAGGCATATCCGGGCCCCAATCATTAGAGCCATTTAAAGGAAGAGTAGACGAACTAAGAATACTCGATAAAGCACTGGATGCAACCGCAATAAATAATGAATACCAGCAATCCATCAAAACTGGATGGTATTCCTCGACCACCGACACCCTGCTCTGGTATCACTTTGACGAGGGACAGGGAAATGTCCTTAAGGACTATTCAGGTACAGATAGCAACGGAAAAATTTACAAGGCTACCTGGATCGATGGAGTGGGCACGCCCATAAGATATAAAGTACTTGTAACCCCTGCAATAAGGGTGGGTGCACCATATCTATCGTTCTGGAACTACGCAAGCGGTACATATCCAAACGACCAGCCAGACCATATAG
>JAADDK010000081.1 GCA_013154005.1 Methanobacteriota archaeon | reverse complement strand
CTCGATCCTTAATGTGGTTGTACTTGCACCTAACCAGCCTCCCAAGGTGATTATAAACGAGCCGCTGTCTCGTTCTTGCTATATCTCTGCAGCTTTTCTGTATGATTTCTCTCAACGGAGCGAGTATTTTCCCAATCCTTTAAGTGAATCTTGCAGAGAGCTGCCCGTTCTATTTTGTTTATTCTCTGTATGTTGACATCCGCTTCCCCCGGGAGGCATAAACCTCATATACCTGTTGCTTATTTCACTACTTGCACCGTTGGTGCATAGCCCCGTGGTGCAGCGAGTGCCTGTGGTACGAGCTCACGGCGGGGATATAGACAAATAGCCCCGTGGTGTAGTGGTCAAGCATGCGGGACTCTGGATCCCGCGACGGCAGTTCGAATCTGCCCGGGGCTGCTATTTTATTCTTCGTTAAAAATTCTTTTATACACATCTTCTGGATTTTCCTCTTCTTCCACATCTTCCTGATTAAAAATTTTCTCGATTGTGTCCATACGGTAAAGCCAGTAATGTATTCTCCACAGCTTGCTTCGAGATATTGTTATCTCATCTACCACCGTTCTCACAATCCCCAGCTCTTCGAGGGTGTTAAACACATATCTGTCCGCGGGGGTAAGCGTGTTATCCACCACGCAATCATTGTACCCGAAAAAGTTTACCACATAGTACGCGAGTTCGTTTATATCCTTCTCCGACATTCCCCTCTTTTTCAGGAGCTTTTTAAGCACATCACACATAACTTCGTAGGTCACTATCTCCATTATGAGGGGGAGAATACGTGAAAAAATTAAAATGTTTCGCAATCATAAAATAACGCCATGATTATATCGCAGCCATAATGAATAGTTTTTTAATCTCCCAGATTGTTAAGTGGGTATGGACAACGTGAAAAAGGTTGTGGAGCTCCTCAAAAGCACCGTGCCAGAGCACCCGTACAAATCGCGAGAGCCGTTCAGAGTGCTCATTGCCACAATCATATCGCAGCGCACCAAAGATGAAGTCACGTACACCGTGGCCGAGCGCCTGTTTGAAAAATATCCCGACCCTGAGAGTATGATGAATGCTGACCCTGAAGATATTGCCCGGCTGATTTATCCTGCGGGATTTTACAGGCAAAAAGCAAAAACGATTAAGAAAGTATCGAAAATTCTGGTGGAAAAATACGGGGGCAAGGTGCCCGATAACATCGATGCCCTTCTCTCCCTTCCCGGCGTGGGCCGCAAAACGGCCAATATCGTGCTATCAAGATGCTTCGGGCAGGACGTCATAGCCGTGGACGTGCACGTGCATCGCATATCTAATCGTCTCGGCTGGGTGAATACGAAAACTCCGGAAGAGACAGAACAAGAGTTGATGAAAATACTGCCGAAAGAGTACTGGCGCGATATTAACGAGCTTCTGGTTATGTTCGGGCGCACAATTTGCAGACCCACGGCACCGCGATGCGACAAATGTCCCATCACAGAATTCTGCAAATACTACAAAGAAAAGAAAAGGGGGAGGGTGGGGTAAGCGTGATGGTTTACCACCTCTTCTGCATCTCCTTCGCCCGGTTCTTTCCGATGGTGTATATGAGTGTTATATCCGTTATCATTTCTATCACCTCCTTGGTGCTTTCTAATTTCCACTATTCTAACCAACTATATAAAGTGTTGTTTGAAAAAAGGAAAAATTTTGACATTTGACGAGTTAAAATGGGAAATTTTAGAAATGAAAGTTTAGATTTAGGAAAAATTTAATTAGTATGCTTCGCATATCCCCTTATGGATGCAATCGATGTTAAAATTCTGCGCCTGCTATGGGACGATGGCCGTATGCCCGTATATAAAATAGCCGAGAGGGTGGGCATATCCGGCGCCGCGGTGGATAAAAGAATCAACGCCATGATGCGCCGGGGCGAGCTGTTAGGATTCTCCGTGCTTCTCAATCCCGACAGGGTAATGAACAGTGTGGTCATTGCAATGCGCTCTCGAAAAAAGAGAGAGGATATACTGAAAGTTGTGGAAAAAATACGCGGCGTGATGCATTTCATCTCCTGTCTCGGGGGCCATCACTATGGAGAGTTCTGGTACGCGGACCAGATGGAGCTGGAGGAAAAGCTCATGCTTTTTAAAGAGCTCACGGAGGCATATTCCATATCTGTGTATCATCACCTTCGCGGAAAACGTGTGGAGCTGGACAGAAAGGACTGGCAACTGCTGCTGGCCATGAAAAACGATGCCCGGATTCCGTTCACAAAACTGTCAAAAATAGTGGGCATGAGTGCAAAAAGCTTATCGAGACGCTGGGAGAAGCTGCGCAGCATGGATGCAGTTAAGGCGTATCCGATTATAAACAGACCGTTTACCAAGGATATATTCTGGTTCTCGCTGTTCATAGAGGTAGACGACATCGCAATAGAGAATCGCATACGAAAGCTGGAGAATCTGTGGCGCACCTCCCTGTTTTCCGAGCCGAGAATGGTGTATGGCGTGTTTTACGCAGAGAAGGTGCGCGATATGGATACCACCATGGAAGAAATCATCTGTATGAAAGGCGTGAAGAGAGTGCAGTACGAAATCATCGTGGAAGAAAAGTTCTTTCCGGATTATCTGGACTACGTGGCATACAAGATGGGATTTAGAAAAGATTGAAAACTTTACTCACACTCTCTTCTGTTAATTTTATGCCGTAATCTTCGAGGGTTTTCATTGCAAGCTCTCTATCCAGATGCCACGAATATTTATATCCGTGAAACGCACGCCGTATCGCCCGGCGCGAGAGTCGCAACAGCTTGCTTTCCAGCGCAATTACCTCGTCAACTCGAGAATCTATTGAATCCACCGCCCTGCGATACGCCTCTAAAAATTCCCGATGCTCCTTTCTTCGCTCGCTCTTCACACTGGACGCAATGGTGCAGCACGGATACTCACCGAACACCTCCTCAAAACGCACCACCGAGTATTTCTCGCTCAATTCGGTAAGATAGGGCTCCCAGATTGCAACCGCGTCCACCGTGCCCGCCTCAATAGCGCGCTTCATCTCTTCCACCCGGGAAAAATAGAGAATCTCGCCGTCCATGCCTCTCAATTCCATGAACCTGCGCAGTGAAAACTCCATGGTGGATAGCTCCGTGCTTCCGAATCTTTCGGGCTTACCCTTTCTGAACACCACCCCGCCGCCGTTGAAGCCGCAGCCACCGTTTATGTGTATGCTACGATGCACCAGCGCGAAAAGTGTCTGGGTGATGAGGGGTGAGCAGCCCACATCTATGTATCCCTCCGCAAGGTCCCGGGTTAATTTGAAAGCGTTTGTGTAAACTTTGAGCTTTACGTTTTTCATATCGCTGGCCGCGAGAAGCACGCCCGGATACTCAATCGCCTTGAGAATGCCCACCCGCACCATGCCGCGCACGGGCCCCGGCGCAAAATCCACGTGCCAGACCATGTACGAGCGCCCCGCAACGCGTTTTCGCACCACGAGAGATTCTTCTTCAAGTGCAGAAAGAACCGTTGAAACAGTGCTTTTACTTATTCCGTGCTCGCGGGTAAATGACTCCTGAAGAATGCCCCGACGCCCCGCTTTTTTCAGAATCTTTAAAATTGTATCACGCATAAAAAGAAAAAGAGATTGTGGGATAAAAATTTTGGGTTTATGCAGGCGGTGGTGGTGGCGGTGGCACGTTCGTGTTCTGAGGCACTTCCTTGGGACGCACTATCAGGTAGATAATCAGTCCGATTATTCCCAGGAAGAACACCACCA
>JAADDK010000105.1 GCA_013154005.1 Methanobacteriota archaeon | reverse complement strand
TACGGCGTACCCCCTGAGGAAGCCGCCAAAGCCCTCCTCCTACTCCTGGAAAGCCGCCCCTTCAAACCCCGCGAAGCCCCCGCGCTTTTAAATGCCCTTAGGCGCTATCCCCATGCCGGCCTCGACTTCCCCGACGTCTTCCTCGCGGAACTCGCGCTCGGCGAAGAAAAAGCCCTGCTCACCTTTGACCAAAAACTCAAAGCCTATTTCGCCTCCCGCAAACAGAATTTGTAATTACTTAATGATTTTTAATAAATAAGCAGCACCATACGTGCCCGTCGCTATAATTCGTTCATCACCACCTATAATGTGTTTTATGTAATGATAATAGCTTTCATACTCATCAATTTCTTGCCACTCATTTGCATCCTCAGATGCGAAAATATCTAAACTAGAAGTTGTGACAAAGAAATAACCCATACTAACCGTTATATCGGCACAATTATCGTCTGAGGAAGGCAAAGTCACTTTTCCCCAGTCAAGCCCAGTTGGTGAGTAGATAACGTCGCAAGACAGGCTTAATGCATAAAACTTATCTTTTTCATATAGCACGGAGACTATAGGCTCGTCGTAAGAATCATCAAGTGTGACCGTTTGCCAAGTAAAGCCATCGTCAGACACCAGAACTAATCCCTTGTCACCAACTGCGACAAATGTATCGTTGCCGTATTCAACATCATAAATATATGAAAGCCCCGCGGCAACCTCATTCCATGATTTACCGTCATTAGATGCATAGATGGACCCGTCGGCAGTAACGGAGACGTATGTATCTGCTGAACAAGCTAATGCAGTGGGTTTACTTTCCGATGTGATATCATAAACTTCCCAAGCTAATAAATCAGTTGATATCCACGCGTTTCCTTCTTCAGTAATAAGAATATATTGCCCATTGCAATAAATAATATCTTTTAAAGTTTCATAATTAAAATTAGTTTTTGTTTGAACTTTCCAGGTCACACCATCCGTTGAAGTCAAAAACAAACCACGCTTTCCTATAACAATAAACTTATTTAATATAAATGCCGCATTTAGTAAGTCCTCCCTCATAAATGTTGAAAACCAAGAATCAAGATCCTCTGATATAAGCAGTATTTCTCGCGCAGACCAATAATCGTCAGAAGCTGATCCAATAGCATAAACATAACTCCCAGCGTGTAATAATTTTCTGATATCACCTGGAAACTCTTCTACCATAGTCCAGTCTGATAAATTATCAGACCGATAAAGCTTTTCGTCGCTTGGGACAAAATACGCATTAAGATCTGCCGCATAATATATCTTTGCTATATACGGCAACTTACCTTCCAGTTCAATTGTCATCCAATCTGAACCATCTGTGGAATATAAAATTTCTGTTGAACTCAGATCAACTACCACAAATTGTGTGCCATCAAAAATCACATCAGATAAATAATCATCTTGCCCTATGAAAAAAAGTTCCCAAATGGATGCACTGTCGTCCGTAGAAACTAAAATTACCCCGTCGTCACCAACTGCAACCCATTTCCCATTGCCATACGCCACCGCAATTAGACTTGAATCAACGCCAGACGCACGCGGAGACCATTTTTGCCCATCTAAAGATGTAAGAATCAAACCGCTTTCACCAACTGCCACGAATTTTCCGTCGGCGAATTCAAGTGCGTAAATGTCATTTGTGGTACCAGACTGCACTTCGCTCCATTCTTCACCTGTACTTGAAATTTGAATTGTACCATCTTTGCCGGCAACGACAAAAGTACCATTGCCGAACTCAATATTATTTACCTCGTCCGCGGAACATACTATATGGTGCCACGAGATACCATCAGTAGATTTATAAATACAGCCATCTTCATCTACAGCCATATAAGCGTCATTTGCATATTCAATATCAACAATAGAGTTATAAACCTTATTAATTGGTTCGACGTTTAATTCTATAGTAGTAGTTGGGCGGTCATCCTCTTGATTTCCTTGATCTCCATCAAGGTCTGAACTGCATGAAGTTATTGAAAATGCTAACAGTAATGTAACAAACAGGTACACAACCCGATATTTACTGTGTCCGCGCATCCTACCTTGTGCAATCTCTTCTTTTATTTCTTTTTTATTTTCCATAGCAAATATTTTCAAATATGCACATGAGAAAAAAATTAAAAATCTAAAATTTTTTAAAACCACCGCATTTAGTCACCACGTTGTTCACCCTAAGCCCCAAACGTGAGAAGGGGGCTTGATAGTTTAGGCTGGTGTGCGACCGGTGCCAGTTGTAGTAGTAGAGGCACCTGGGAAGGTAGGCATCCCGCTCATCGGAACTCCGGTAGGCGTGAGCATAGGCCCGCTCGCTCAAAAGGGTGCGGATGAAGCGTTCTAACCTCACGTTGGTCCTTGGCGTGTAGGGACGAGTCGTCTTGTATTTTAAGCCCAGCCACCGCAGCACCCTCTGAAAACGCTCGGACTGAAAGACCCGGGCGTTGTCGGTCATCCCCCCGCTCATCTGAATGCCCAACCGCCGGTAGTGGCACAGGGCAGAGCGCAGAAAGGCCACCGCGCTCTCCTTTCTTCGCTCATTGCGCTTCACTTCCGCGCAGGTTACCCGGCTGTAAGCGTCCACCGCAGCAAAGACGTACGACCAGCCGGGCGAGCGGTTCCGATCCTTTCGGTTTTAGGTCACCCGGTGCCCCGGTCTCGTAAAGCGGGCGAGCTTCTTGGTGTCCAGGTGCAGGAGCACGCCAGGCGCCTCAATCTCAAAGTGCTGGGGCAGGGATCTGGATTCCAGGAGCGATAGGCGGTGAAGGCCCGCGGTTTTGAGGATTCGGGCCACCATGCTCTTGGAAACCCCAACCTTGTGGGCGATGGCGTGGTAGAGCTAGCGTCGCCGGCGGAGCGTTTTCACCTCTTCCTTAAGTGCCTCAGAGGTGCATTTTGGGCTTCGTCTTGACCAGGAGCCTCGGTCCATGAGACCAGCTTCCCCCTCCTCCCGGTAGCGCCTAAGCCACTTGTAGGCGGTCCTTGGGCTGGCACCTTGGGCCGAAGCCGCTTCCCTTACCGAGAGGCCCTCGTGGATAATGCGGAACACAAGGATGCGCCTTCCTTCGTAGGTGAGCCGCGCGTTCTTGTGGCTGTTCACTGAGGCCCTTCCTCTCGTGCTCGGGCACCAAGGTATGGGGCTCAAGTGAACAATGTGTTGGGAAGTTACAGCTAGGCATTCTTTCAAAAAAGCTCTTAAAAAAGCAGTGGCCTTTTGTTTATACCCGCGTGCCACTAACAAGCTTTCGATGCGCCACCAGCAGCGGAAGCAGCACAAACAAAAGCGTCGCCAAAGCCGAAACCGCCGTCCAAACCCGGGCCTCCTCGGTCCCCCAAAACGGCCTCCCGGTGAGGAGCCGGTAGACCGGGTAGGCGTCGAGGACGGCCACCCCGGCGGCGAAGAAAAGCCCGAAGAACATGTAGAAAAGCTCGCCGATCCCGAGCGCGATCTCGCCCGAGCCCTCCTCCTCCGCCGGCCAAAGCGCCCCGACCCCCACCCCAAGCCCCGCCGCTGCCAGCGCCACCGCCAGCGCGCTCAAAAGCGAAACCCAGGAAAGCGAGGCCCCAAGCCCGATCATTCCGGGCACGTAAAGCCCAAGCGCCAAAGCGAGCGGCAGCAAAAGAAAAAGGGCAAACCCGAACCGGGTCCCAAGCAGCGTGCCCCAGGAAACCGGCGCCGTGGCCACGATCCAAAACCCCCGGCCCTCGAGCCCAAAAAGCGGAAAAGCGAGCCTAAGCCCCACCGCCACCAGCACGAACC
>JAADDK010000118.1 GCA_013154005.1 Methanobacteriota archaeon | reverse complement strand
CCGGCGTGGTATCCATACCCGAGCGGTACATGCATTCTGGCGTGGAACTAATCTCAGAGAAAGACGTGAAAAACACCATAAAGCTGATTCGAGAATCTCTGAAAAATATAAGCAAATTAAATCTAACATGGTAATCCCCCCTCTCACATTCTAATTTTTTTAAAAAATATTAAAATTTTTAAATTGGTCATCGAGTTAGTTTTAAGTATTATAATTATATGTGGCAATAAAGGATGAGGGGGACAGAAATCTGTGTTCCCTTTATGAAGGTGAGAGCATGAAAAAATGGAAATTTGGAGCTATGGTTATAGTGCTACTGGTTCTCATAAACGCAGGTATGTACGCTCATTTACATGCAGAGGAGAAAAGCACCGACACTAATCAATTATTTGTGGGTGCTCTGAGAACGGCCGAACCGCTGCGAATCAACAACGATACAGACCTTGCAAATCAGGCATCTGCCAACGGATGGCCTGGCAATGGCACGGTGAATAATCCATATATAATTCAGAATTACACGATAGATGCCCGCAACTCCGGGCCGGCGATATATGTTGGCAACACCACGGTGTATTTCGAGATAGCGAACTGCACCGTTTACAATGTCACATCTTCCAGCGGAGATTTCAACGAGCCTGCGGGGATTCGCCTTGCAAATGTTCAGCATGCTGAGATTTACAACTGCACAATTTATGATGTGGAATACGGAGTATGGGAGAACGATTCATACAATGTCAGCGTTGAAAATAGCAAAATTTACGATTTCACATACGAAGCCATAGCATTCACCGGCGCGAGCGGTGTGAATTTGAGTGCAGAATACAACAACATACAGGGAAAAGGAGCTACCGAGAGAGGGGTGTATTTCTCGGTGGCCGGAAGCGATTTGAAAGCGTCCGTGGAAAATAACAGTATTAACAATACTAAATACGGGGTTTATCTTGGCCTGGTGTACGGAGTGAACGTAACCGGAAACAGCATAACTAACACCAGTTACTATGGAATATATGCAGATCAGGGAGGAAATATTAATGTGACGAGTAACACGCTGAGCGGACTGATGTTAACTCCTCAGGAGTTTGAGCCCCTGTCATATATCTATATGGATGAGGTGAACGAGTTTAACATTTCGTACAACACAATAACTGATTTATCGCCCTACGGAAGTTATGGAATCTATCTGGACACTTCCACCAACGGAAGCATATACGGAAACACCTTCACGAATGCATCAATATACATCAAAGATGGAGAGAATGGGAATTACGGCGAGAAATACTACACCACCCACACAATTGCAACTACCAACACAATAAATGGAAAACCTATACTATTCAAGAAAAATGTGGATTTGTATAGCCTGCCAATCGATACCACGCAGTACAGCGAGTTAATTCTGGTAAATGTGAGCAACATAGTGATTAACTCCGGTAATTATTCGCATTACGGGTTCGGAATAGTCATGGCCTACGATTCGCAGGTGCTTATAAGCGGGGTATCCCTTTACTACGCGTTTTCTGGAATCAGCGTGGAAATGTCAAACAATATCACAATTGAGAATGTGGAAATGAATCATGTGGAATACACGGGACTTGATTTTGAATACAATGACTACTACAAAATTGAAAATATCACGATAAGTGATATAGGCGATGAATACTACGGCGGCTACGGAATGTATTTTGCGGGTTATTTGAATCTGGGAAGCAATCTAATAGCGAATAACAGTATAACCGGATTCAATTGCGTGGGCATAGAAATAGATTGGGGCGGAAATGTCACCATAACTAATAATACGATCAACGGCGAAAACAGAATACCAGTGTATCAGGATTATTATAACGGCTTTACAGCATATAAAAATGATGATAATGTAACCTTTGAAAACAATACAATTTTTGGAGTCATACAGGGAATTTATAGCGATGAAAACTATGATAATTACACGGTTAGGAACAACACGATATTTGATACTGAGTACGGCATATACTCTTATTACGATGAGTACTACGGTCATTATGTCCGGCCGGTGTTCAGCAATAACAGGGTTTACAATTCCACATACGGATTATATGGGTATGCCACAAATATATCCGTGTATGACAATGAGTTTTACAATTGTGAATATGGCATGTATCTGGACTACTACACATGGTATTCGATATTTACCAACAACACGATAAACAGCACACATTATGGCATTTACATGAAAGATGTTTATCACAACCAATTCTACAACAACACACTGCTAAACGGAGGTTTCTACTTTGCACCCGGCTCCTACGAGTATTCGTTTACGGTGTCCACAATACTGCCGGAAAATAACACAGTGAACGGCAAGCCAGTGTATTATCTCTTTAACAGCAATTATGCCACACCCACGATTCTGGACGCAAGCTCGTACGGACAGGTTCTTCTGGCGGAGGTAAATAATCTTACGGTGGAGAATATCAGCGTTAGCAATGCGAGCGTGGGCGTGGAAGCTGGACTTTCTTCAAATATCACCGTGAGCAATGGCACGTTCGCGGATAACTACGAAGCGGGAGTGGAGTTCTACAAAACGAGCAATTCTTCCGTGCTATCATCATCTTCCACCGCTGATGGTTACGGAGTGTATATGAATTATTCAAAGGATACTCGGATTGTGAGCGTTAACGCCACGGATGACATTTACGGAGTGTATCTGAATCATTCTAGCGATGTATCTGTGAAATACGGAAATATGAACAGCAACGAGTATGGCGTGTATCTCCTGCGCTCCGATGACAACACAATTAACGAAGTGAATACGACATCAAACACCATAGGAATCTATTTCAACAGCTCTGCAAACAACGAGATTTACTCGGTGAGCATGCTGAAAGATGACATTTTCCTCAGCGGCACCGACACAACGTACACCTCGCAGACCATACCCTCAAACAACACGGTTAACGGAAATTCGGTGTATTACCTCAAAAACGCAGACCTCACCGGCACCACCGTGCCCAGCACCGCGGGCGAGGTTATCGCTGCAAATGTGATATCTCTAACCATGACTTCGGGCTCGCTTTCTAACGCAACAGTGGGTATGCTGCTTTTCAACGTTAGCACCGCCTCAATAAGCAATGTGGTGATGAGCAATAACACCCTTCTCGGAGCGTACGTGCGCAATTCCACGGACGTGAGTGTGGAGAACGGCAGTTTCACCGGCGAAGACAGTGCGATAATAATAAGCGGCTCCGCAAGTGTGACTTTGAAAAACAACACCATCAGTGCCGTGTCCAGAGCGGTGCTTGTCAATACCACCAATATTATGGACGTATTTGGAAATTACATAGACAATGCCAGCACATACGGCATAAACATCTCCAACAGCGAAAATGTGAGTGTGAGTAATAATTCGGTGAGCAACACTCCCAGAGGCATAATTTTGAATAACGTTACCGGAATAATCGGAAAAGCATACTATCCACTTGACGAAGGCACTGGCTCAGAGCTTGTGGACCACAGCGGCAATGGATACAATGGTGAGATAATAAACGGCACCTGGGTGCAGGGAATAAAGGGCGATGCCATACACTTCAACGGCACGGGCTACGCGGATATCCCCATGACCGTGAATTACAAGCAGCTCACCGTGGTGGTATGGTTCAAGGCGGATAATCTCAGCAACGGCAATGAGAGAATCATTGCGAATTCGCATACGGATATCGATAAAAACGGGTTCCAGATCATGTTCAACTCCTCCGGGCAGAACGGTTTCTTCGATGTGGGCAACGGCACCGCAGCGGGCAACGCGTACTGGAATTATTCTCTGAAAGC
>JAADDK010000032.1 GCA_013154005.1 Methanobacteriota archaeon | reverse complement strand
GCGGGACTGAGCAATTACACAATCTATCGCGCGGAAAACGGCACCGGCAAATTTGTGCGTGTGGGCGCAGCTCCGGCCACGCAGCTGTGGTTCAATGATACCACTGCAAAGAAGGGAGTAAGATACGATTACTATGTGGTGGCCGTGAACTGGATGGGTGAGAGCAAGAGGAGCAACATTGTAACCGGAATGGCATACGGCACACCGTACGCACCGCAGAACGTGAAAGAAACGGACGGCTCTGGCTTTGTGGAGCTCACGTGGAGCAAGCCCACCAACGATGGCGGCGCGCCGATTACCGGGTACGTAATATACCGCAAGGCGCCGGGCAAGGACTTTGTGAAGGTGGGTGAGGTGAACGGCAATACGTACAAATTTAAAGACACCTCGGTGAGAAACAATCAGGAGTATATCTACGTGGTCGTGGCAGTGAACAAGTACGGCGAGGGCAATAAATCCATTGAGGTGAAAGCGCATCCCGCAGATATAGTAATCAATGTGGGAAGCAACACCATACATATGCAGTACGCAACCTTCGGAGGAATACTTGCAGTGATTATACTCGCCATTCTGGGAATAGTGCTTCTGGTAAGAAAGCGGAAAAAGGCAAAGAAAGCCGCGCAGGAGCAGCAGCCCGCAGAGCCAACAGAAGAGCAGGAGCACGCAGAGCAGGAACCTGAAGAGCAGCCAGAGAAAACTCCGGAATCCGGCGAAGGTGCGGAGGAAGAACAACCTGAAAATGAGGAGTAATCCTCTCTCTTTTTTTGTGAAAATTTAAAATAGTGTATCACGATATTGCTTTTGATGGACGTTTCTGAACGTTTGGGAATGTATGCGGGATTTCTCTATCAGCCGGTGTTTCTTGTGTTCACGCTAACTTCCATATACTTGCATCCGGGTTTCAATCTGCGAGAGCATGCCGTCAGCGACCTGGGTGCAATGGGTGTGGAAAATGCATGGATATTCAATGTGGGAGTGCTTATGAGCTGCCTGCTGGGTATAATATTCGCCCTGCTGTTTTTAAGGCATCTGCCCCGGCCGTTCGGCAGTGTGGGGATATGGCTCACTGTTTCGTCAGCACTGTTTTTCATAGTGGCAGTGGTACCCGATAACGCGCCCATCTATATCTACGGAGATATGACCGTGCACCGGTTTTTTGCCATCACCGGGTTTACTATAGGCAGTATAATTGTCCTGCTATTTGCCATATTCTGGATCTTGACTCCCCGGTGGCGGGTTGTGGGGGCAATAATGCTGATTATCTGCTTTCTTCCGGCACTGGCGTGGATTTACGGTGGGCCGGGCATAGCAATGTTCGAGTTGGTGTTTTCATTTGCAGTGCTCGTGTGGAGTTATCTGTCAATATTTTTTGGTGTGCGTTGTGGGGGATCTTTGAATGTGGAAAGTGATGGACATACCGGTAAGTAAGCAAACGGTATTTTTAGAGCGAAAGAATCGTTTTCTGGGGGTGGTTGAGGGCGGAATAAAAGTGCATGTCCACGACCCCGGCCGGCTGGAAGAACTGCTTTATCCGGGCAATGAGGTGCTTATTCTTCATACTCCCGGTAAACACAGAAAGACGGAGTGGGACCTTATTGCCGCCCGCGCACCCGAGGACGGCTCGTGGGTGCTGGTGCATTCAGGGTACCACAGGCGCATATCGGAGCGCATACTGGAAAAAATGTTTTCCGAAGCGGATATAAACCCGGAGGTAAGGCTGGGTGAGAGCCGCATAGATTTTATGATACGTGGTAATGGAGACATTGCGGTGGAGGTGAAGGGCTGCACTCTTGCAAGAAACGAGATTGCGCTTTTCCCCGACGCGCCCACCACCCGTGGCACCCGCCATGTTCACGAGTTAATACAATTTAAAAAAGCGGGTAATGAAGCAATGCTCCTGATTCTAATTTTCCGCAACGCACGGTGCTTTGCACCCAACTCCGACACCGACCCGAAATTTGCAGATGCGTTCAGAGCTGCGGTGAATGTGGGAGTGAGAGTCGCGCCAGTGCGCCTTGTTTATTCTCCGCCGGGAGTTTATTTTGTGGAGGAGCTGCCGCTCTGCGAGCGCTGAATGTCTTTCAGGTCTATGGTTATTTCCCCTGTTTTCAGGTTTTTAACTTCTTCCTCGCTCAATTTTCTTTTTTTCACGCTCTTGCCCACTATGGCGCTGTTTCCAAACGGGTCATCGATGATGATGGTGGCGGGCATCTTCCCGTGGCGAATGTGCCCGATTTTTCGCATCACGTCCAGAATTTCATCTCTTTTGTCAGGATACGTGTGCAGCAGTTGAAGAAGTATGTCCACAAATCGATTAAGCACGCCCTCCACGTTCGTAATGAATGCTTCCGAATACGGCCCCGGCTCGAGCTTGGCACCTATCTCCGGAATGCTTATAGTGCCGGACGTGGACCTTATCACCTTCGCATTGAGGTCCTCTTCTTTTCCTATTTTCATCTCGTAGCGCATGGGCTCGTGCGTCTCAAGCATGAGGAGGTCACTGTGTCTGAACCCGCACGATTTGCATATGAGCGTGGTCTCCAGACACTTTCCAAAATTAGGTATCTCCAGCTCAGCGGTTCTGTATACCAGCGTTTTCTTGCCGCATACAGGGCACGGTGAATCTATAGGCATTTCAGTCTCGTTCACAGCCATGCTCTCATCTCCCCACGAAACACGCATTCCGCGTTTTTCATGTCTCCAACTGAAGTTGCGCCGCTCAGAAACATGGCCACACGCATCTCCTGCACAATTTCCTCAATCTTCTTTTGAACCGCCTCTGCGGATTTTGTGGCATGGGGCAGTATCGCGCGGGCAAACCCCGCCACCGTGGCGCCCAGAGCAAGAGCGCGTGCCGCGTCCAGTCCGTTGCGCAACCCACCAGAGCCGATGAGCGGCACGTTGAGCTCTCTCAATTCAATCAGGCAGTACGGGCTCGGCATACCCCAGTCCCAGAATATCCTGCCCAGCTCTCCGCCACGGTAATACTCAACCGCGGCAAAGCTTGTACCGCTCACACCGCTCACGTCTATGGCCCTGAATCCCATATCCGCCAGCGTTTTTGCAGAATGCAGGTCAAATCCCGCACCGGTTTCTTTCGCCACCAGCGGATACTTTCTCGCAAGAGGTGAAAGTCTCGATAATAAACCGCTCACCACACGGTCTCCCTCCGGCTGCACCGCCTCCTGCAGATAGTTAAAATGAATCTCAAGGGCGTGAGCGTCCACCATTTCCATCGCCTTTTCAATCTCACTCTCACCGTATCCAAGCGCAAACTGCGGCGCACCCAAATTTCCCAGCCGCAACGGCACATCATAATTACGAATCACACCATAGGTTTCCTCAAGCTCCGGAGCTACTATTGCGCTTCTCTGAGAACCCACTGCCATGCCTATGCCCAGCTCCTCCGCGGCCTTTGCAATGTTCTCGTTGATGCTCTTTGCAACCGGGTGCCCGCCGGTCATGGCGTCCACTATGATTGGATACTCCAGTTTTCGGCCCAGAAATTCCACGCGCAGGTCTATATCTTCCAGGTCAACCCTGGGTATGGTCACATGCTTCAAAATCACGTCGTCCCAGTAGTTGTACGACGCGTTAACATTCTTATCCAGACAGAGTTTTATGTGTTCGAGTTTTCTATCCTTAATCTGCTCGTTCATACTATCACCGTTCCCACAAAATCTTCATCGTTCAGCACGTTTTTCAGGCGTTCTGGGTGAAAGCCGTTAATTACGTACACCTTGCTGTGCTTTGCAATCTCGCGCATCACTTCGATTTTGTAGCCCATGCCCCCCGTAACGTCGCGGGTCTGGAGCTCGGTATGCGCCTCTTTATCTCTGGGAAATTCGTGAATCAGCCTCGCATCAGGGTGCCCGGGGGGGTGCGTGTATATTCCGTCGACGTTGGTGAGAAATATCGTCTTCTCCGGCTTGTAGCGTCTTGCCAGCTCCAGCATCAGCAAATCTCCGGAGCAGATATCCACACCCTTCTCAGTGTGAAACACCGCATCTCCGTACGTGAGCGGCACGAATCCGTAATTAAGCAGCCGGTCAAATATATCAAAATTCATCTCTTTTCCAAGCGTGAGGAAAGAATGTGGAGGCATGCTCACCGCCGGGATATCTGCGTCAATCATCATGCTGAGCAAACGCAGGTTCAGCTCTTCCATATCCCTCTGAATTCTGGCAAATCCCAGTTTTTTCCAGTCTGCATAGCCTCCGACGATATCGTATTTGTGCGCCAGGATGTGCCCGAACGAGCCGGCACCGTGCACCACCATGAACCCGGATTTGGGAAGCGTATCGACTATTTTTTTCACCACATCGGCTCTGAACGAAAGATATGATGACTTATCGGATATCACGCTGCCGCCAAATTTTATAAGAAGCATTAAAAGGAGAAAAAGACGCGTAGTTAAAATATTTTTCTAAGAGCCACGCTGTATCTTGAACTCTTCAAACAGCGGAATTTTTGCAATCTTGTCCGCGTGTCTGTAATGCACTTTCATTGTGCCTCTCTTTCCGTGTATGTCAATTTTACCGATACTGTCCTCCGCGATGCCATTCTTTTCCGCCTCGCGCACAATGTCCCATTCCCCCGCCTCCGTGGCAAGGGTGAACCTCACATGCACCATGCCGTACACGTCCGCGTATCTCCGGTAATCTTCCTTTTCTTCGACTCTGCCGTCTTCAATGTCCATTCTCTTTATCCGGCGCTCCATGTACTCCTCGATTCTTCTCAGAAATTCGTCATCTTCCGGCGTTACGAAGGTTATCGCCTTGCCGTCGCGGTCCATTCTGCCCGTGCGTCCGATGCGATGCACGTAGTCCTTCGGGTACCGCGGCACATCGTAATTCACGACATGCGTGATGCCGTGTACATCAATGCCCCGGGAAGCCACGTCGGTGGCGATGAGAATATTAACCTTACCCGCCTTGAAATCGTTCATCACCCGAGTGCGCGAGCCCTGTCTCATATCACCGTGAATCTCGTGGGCGGGAAAGCCCTGCCCTCGCAATCTTTTGGCGAGGCTCTGCACTCTAACTTTCGTGTTGCAGAAAATCAGATATTTGCCCGGGTCCTCGCGAAGCAGCCCCACAAGCTTGTTCATCTTTGTGCGCTCCGTGCACTCCACATAGTACTGCTTGATTGCGTCGGGCGAGATGCTGTCCTCCGATAGGAGAATATTCTTCGGTTTTTTCATATATCTCCTTGCCAGCCGCTGAATCTCAGGAGGCATGGTTGCAGAGAAGAGCATCATTCGCCTGTTGGGATTCGTCTTTGAGAGAATCCAGCGGATATCATCGATGAACCCCATATCCAGCATGCGGTCTGCCTCGTCAAGCACGAAGATTTTCGTTTTGCTCAAATCAAGATGCTTTCTGCGCATCAGGTCCATCACGCGCCCCGGCGTGCCCACAATCACACCTGCGGGCAGAGCTTTGACCTGAGCGTCCATACTCACTCCGCCGTATATCGCCACGGTTCTTATTCCGTGATGCTTCGCGATGGCCTTTGCCTCCTTCTCGACCTGCTGTGCCAGCTCGCGGGTGGGCACCAGAATTATCGCATCGTTTTCGTTGCCCTTTATTTTCTCAAATATGGGTATGAGAAATGCCAGGGTCTTGCCCGAGCCCGTTTTGGCCTGAACAATCACATCGCCTTTCATGGCCCAGGGAATTGCAGATTCCTGAACCTCTGTTGCCTTTTGAAAACCTCTCTCTTTCAGGGCTTTCTTTGTCCTCTGGTCTATGTCCATTTCTTTGAAATACATACTATCACCTTCTTACTATGGACAGCTGAGCTCTTTGCGAATCACCTGCCCCGTGATGGCACCATACTGGGTATGGTATTTAAAGCTTGTCATGCATGTCAGCGGTAAGGTTTTAATACTCTGCAAAGAATAGGTACGTATGAAAATGAAAGTTTGTCCCAACTGCGGAAGCAAGAACATTTATGCAATTGACGGAGGGGTGCTGGGCGACAAGTACAGATGCGAAGATTGCGGATACGAGGGTATGCTGGTGGTGGAAATCGAAAAGGAAGAGTACGATGCCTGGCTCAAAGAGTTGAAAAAGGAGAAGTGAGTGGAAAAATTATTAATATGTTGCATGCTCATACATAAGTATGGATTCACAGTCAAAAATTGACCGGGCAGACTCACTTCGCAGGGAGAGCAAGTACGATGAGGCGCTCAAATTATACGAGGAGATTTTAAAGGAGGAAAAAGGCGATTATATAATAGCAAGGGCGCTTCTTGGTAAATCACTGATTTATTATCGTCGTGGCGAGCTGTATCGTGCCCAGCGAATGTTGATGGACGCGCTTGCTCATGCGGAAAAAACCGAAGATGCCACACTGTTAACCCGATGTCATACCACGGCTATAAATATTTACTCATCGCTCGGTGATATTGCCTCGTGTGAGCGGCACATCAAGCTGGGGCACAGGTACGCAGAAGAAGCCAAGGACGAGAGCAAGTTCAATTTTTTCAATCTGCTGGGCATATTTTATTTTGATAGGGGCAAAATCGGGCTTTCGGAGAAGTACTGGAACAGGTGTCTCGATATCGCGAAGAAAACAGGAAATACGGAGTTAATAGCCATAGCTTACAACAATCTGGGTGAGGTGTACAGGGTTCGTGGCAAGGCCCGAAAGGCGCTTGAATATTACAGAAAGGCGTATGAAAACTCGAAGAGCATCGAAGATTATCGTGGCATGGCGATTAATCTCCTGAACATGGGCGATGTGGTGCGGGAGATGGACGATATGGAGATGGCAGAGAAGTATGCGAGAGAGAGTGCGGAGATGTATTCTAAACACAATGACAGTGGTATTGGTACCTCCTCATACTCCACATATGCCGAAATTCTCGCGAAAAACGGGAAATTTGAAGAAGCGCTGAAATACGCGCGCCGTGCCATAGAACTGGCGGATAAATCCAGTGATGTGGCTCTTCGTGGTGAAGCGCTTATGAGTCTTGGCTACGTGTATGAAAGCATGGAAAAGTACAGGGAAGCGATTAAGAATTACAACGAGGCGCGAGAGATATTTACGAAGATAAACAACCGTGTGCTGCTCAGTGAATGCGAGCTCGCCGCGGGACGCGTGCTGCTCAAAGGCGATAGAAAGGACGCCGCGCGGTTCCATCTTGAGAAGGCGAAGAAAATCGCGTCGGAGATTGGAGAGTTCAAAGTGGCACAGAAAGCCGAAGCATTGATTGGAAGATGCTAATCACAATCTTTGACGGATACGTGGACGAGCCCTCTGTTTTAGGTGTGCCGCCTTACATATCCCCTTATATTCGCCTTATTGCAGGAGTTTGCAGGGACACGCAGGTGGATTACGAGTACATCACGGTGGACCAGTGGCGCGCGGGCCGCAGACCCCGGGGCGAGGTGCTGGTGGCGGTGGGCGGCGCGGTGGTGCCCGGCAGGTATCTGCGCACGTATCCTGCGTCGGTGAAAGAGCTACTTCGTCTTGCTTCCGAGTTTCGAGGTGTGAAAATTCTGGGCGGCGGACTTGCAAGGTTCAGGCAGCTCACTGAGGGGTTTGATTACTATGCCCGCAGAGATGTGGACGCGCTGCTCTACGATTTACTTGTTGAGAATTTTGAGGGGCACAGATTCCACACACTTGATGAGTGGAACCGATGGCTCATGCTGGGCGCGGAGGTGGTGCGGCAGCATCCCGATTATCCCGAACCGCTCATTGTGGAAATTGAGACCTCGCGCGGATGCCCGCGCTATATCACCGGCGGCTGTGCTTTCTGCATCGAGCCACTGTACGGCAGGCCCGTGTTTCGAGATGAAGATGATGTAATCAAAGAAATGCGAGTTCTTAGCGAATTGGGAGTGCGCAATTTTCGCATTGGCGGGCAGAGCTGCATATACTCGTATCGAGGCTACGGGGTGGGCGAGAGAGATGTGGTGCAGCCCAACGTCGCTGCACTGCGGACATTATTTTCAGGGGCGAGCAGGGTGCCGCATCGTGTTCTTCATGTGGACAATGCCAATCCCGCCGTCATAGCTTCCTATCCTGAAGAATCGGGGAAGATAACCGAGATTCTGGTAAAGTACACCACGCCCGGCAACGTTTTATCATTTGGCATGGAGTCCGCGGACCCGAAAGTGAAGGAGCAAAACAACCTGAACGCCACGCCCGAGATGGTGATGGAAGCGATAAGAATGGTGAACGAGCTGGGTGCAGAGCGTGGCGAGAACGGCATGCCCCTCCTTCTGCCAGGGCTGAACTTCATCTGCGGGCTGAGAGGCGAGAGCAGGGAAACCTATGCGCTAAATTTCAGGTTTCTGAAAGAAGTGCTCGATTCCGGGCTCCTTCTCAGGCGCATAAACATAAGGCAGATTGCCTCCACCCGGGCAAAGTTTCGATTGAAATACAAACACGAATGCTGGAAATTCAGAGATGCGGTGCGCAGAGAAATCGATTCGGTGATGCTGAAAAAGATTGTCCCCGTGGGCACAGTGCTGAGAGAAGTCTTCTTCGAGTTGAGAAAGGGCAATCTCACTTACGGGCGACAGGTGGGCTCGTACCCGCTGATTGTGGTGCTACCCTATCCCTCCGAAACCGGCAAATATGCGGATGTTAAGGTGGTGGGGCACGGAGAGCGCAGCATCACCGCGGTCCATTATCCGCTGGATGTGAATACAGCATCGCTGAAAGCGCTGCAGGCCATACCCGGTGTTGGGGAGAAAAAAGCGGTGCGCATCATACGCGAGAGACCATATGTAAAAAAGGAGGAAGTGGTGAACAAATTTCCAGAACTGAGAGATTTTATCTGAGCGGCTTGTACACAAACTCGCAGAGTTCATCGCCCTTTGCCCTGCATTTCGGCTCGCTGGCCGTGTATTTCCAGCCGGTATGCTCTTCCACGATTCCTTTGAGCACGCCTTTGAGAAAATGACACACTGATTTATTTGTTCTTCCTTCTCTTGCTATGAAGCTATCCGCCTCAAACGAGTGATACAAAATCATACGATACACGCCGTTATTCTCTCCTTTTTCCACAATTTCTCCAGTGGCCCAGCCGTAATACCAGCCCACCGCGGCAATAAGGTCAAACACGTCCACGCCCTTTTCCTTGGCGATGGGTGCATAGTATTTGTAGAGATCTCGTCCTATTTTCTCGCCGCCTTTGTATAGAACCGCATCTCCTGCGGCGTTGAACAGTTCTTCCAGGTCTTTTGTAAGGTCATATGTAAAATAATCCGTGGATAGAAGAACGTATCTCCGATTCATCAGTATTATCCTGCCGCTTCCGCAGGGATTTTCTTCATCCACAATTTTATTGAGAATAGTTTTTATTTTTTGCTCTACGGTTTTTTCATCATCCATGTAGTTCACCTCTTCCCCGTTGCCGAGGAGTGCAGTTGAATTAATTGTTTTCCATTATTTAATTGTTTCCAATACCCATGATTTTAGGTTTTTTTCTTTACGAAATTCGTCTTTCTGTGCGGATTTTGGCAAATATAATATACGGGGTTCATATTGTAGGAGCGTGAGCGAGTATGGTGAAGATAATTGATACCACATTTAGAGATGCGCACCAGTCGCTGATTGCCACAAGATTTCGGACCGAGGATATGCTCCCCATCGCGGAAAAGATGGATGCTATCGGCTTTTACTCCATGGAAGTGTGGGGCGGTGCGACCTTTGATGTGGCCATACGCTATCTGCGTGAGGATCCGTGGGAGCGACTCAGACAGTTGGGGGAGCGAATAACACATACCAAATTTCAGATGCTGCTTCGGGGCCAGAATGTGGTGGGGTACAAGCATTATCCCGATGATGTGGTGGAGCGATTTGTGGAACTTGCGCACAAGAATGGCATCGACATATTTCGCGTATTTGACGCGCTCAACGATGTGCGCAACATGCAGGTGGCAATTAAGAAAGCCAAAGAGGTCGGGGCAGAGGTGCAGGGCTCTATCAGTTACACGACGGGCAAAGTTTTTACGCTGGATTATTACATGCGGATGGTGGATTCGCTGATATCTCTCGATGTGGATACAATAACAATCAAGGATATGGCCGGACTGCTCACACCGATGATGGGTTACGAGCTGGTTACTGCCATTAAAGAAAGATACGGGATACCTGTGAATGTGCACTCACATTCCACGAGCGGTATGGTTGTGGCCACGTACTGCAAGGTGGTGGAGGCGGGAGTGGACTACATAGATACTGCAATAAGCCCTCTGGCGTTCGGCACAGCACAGCCGGGCATACAGAGCGTTTACGAGACACTGCCGGAAGAGCAGCGTCCGAAGGTGGACATGGAGAAAATTTACGAGATTGAGGATTATCTTAAACCGCTACTTGAAGGCAAATACAAAAAATATCTCAATCCGAAGGTTTTGATGGTGAACACGCAGGTGCTGAAGCACCACATTCCGGGTGGCATGTTCTCAAATCTGCTCAGTCAGCTGAAAGAGATGGGTGTAGAGGATAAACTCGACGAGGTGCTCAAGGAGATTCCAAATGTTCGCGCGGATATGGGCTATCCTCCGCTGGTCACGCCTTCATCGCAGATTGTGGGCACGCAGGCGGTTATGAACGTTCTTTTCGGAAGATACAAGAAAATAACCAAGCAGACCCGGGATTATGTGCGGGGCCTGTACGGGCGCCCGCCTGCCGAGATATCCGAGGAAATAAAGAAACTCATTTTAAACGGTGAAGAGCCCATTCAGGGCAGGCCCGGAGACCATATTCCGCCCATGCTGGAAAAATGCGAAAAATACGTGAAAGAGAAGGGCTATTACACGCAGGACGAGGATGTGCTTTCTTACTGTCTGTTCCCTGAGCAGGCGGAAGAGTTTTTCAAGCTCAGAGCGCAGGGCAAACTGGAGCCTGTGGACACCGCGCCGAAACTGAAGGGCAGAGTGTACAGAATCCATATTGATGGCGAAGAGTACGATGTGGGCGTGGAAGAGGTACGATAAACCCTTTTCGATTTTTGTTTTGTCTTTGAGGGGTTTGGGTGATATACTTTCTGTAATTCAAAACATTTAATTCTGTTTGTTCTATTATTAAATAAACATTGAAAATATTTAAATGCGCGATAATGCGAAATATTAATATATTTCCTGTTTAATTGCTTTCTGTATGGCTAAAAATGACCTATCTGAGTTGTATGTGTATGGTTCCGCTCTTATTGCAAGGGCGCTGAGTATTAAATATCTGTATGGGGATGAGGGGCTCCAGAGTGTTGTGCGTGAGATGGTTAAAAGGGGTTATGATGGCCCTCTTGATCTGGAGCACATAAAATCACAGAGAAAGTATCCTTTTGAGTATTCTCATCTTTCGCTGGAGGTTTATAGAGATTTGTTTGGCGAGGAGAAAATGCTTTCTATGGCGAGAAAAGCATTTCATATAATGGAAACTCTTGGAAAACATGTGCACATTCCTAAAAATCCTGAGTATCTGTTTAAAAATGCCAACGTGCTATGGAGTTCTCTTTATGCATTTGGATATATCACTGGAGAAATGACCGGTGAAAAAGAAGGGTATCTGCGCGGGAAAGATGTGTGTGTAACACCCCTGTTTTGTAAGTATATAACATATCGCTTTCTGGGTATGATGGAGTCTATAAACGTCACCAATCCACAGATTGAGCATACAAAATGCCAGCTTAAAGGAGACGAAATAAGTGAATGGTACATAGTGTGGCAGTGATATGAAATAATTTTTTTTGAGGTTCCGATTGATTTTTATTTTGAATATTGATAAAAAAATTTTGGAGTAGATAAAAAATTTATTAAATATTAAAGTCTTATCTCTTATCAAGGAGATGATGAATTGATAAGTAAAAGAAAGCTCGTGATAGTGATTGTGATAGGAGCACTGCTATTCGGCGATGCGTATGCGCTTCTCTCCACGACAAATATTTTGAGTGTGAATCACGATGGGACGTCGCAACGTGCGTTTGCGTTATCACCGTGGCCCTCTTTTCATCAAAACCTGAACCGCACCGGACTGAGTGCATACGATACCAGCACCAACAATGGTGTGGAAAAATGGAGTTATACAACCGGCTGGTACGTGTACGGCTCACCCGCAATTGGAAGCGACGGGACCATCTATGTGGGCTCTGGAGATGATTACATTTACGCCATAAACTCCGACGGCACACTGAAATGGAGGTACCAGACCGGGGATCTGGTATGGGGCTCGCCAAGCATAGGCCCGGACGGCACCATTTATGTGGGTTCCGATGATGATAATCTGTACGCTATGAATGCAGACGGCACGTTAAAATGGAAATTCTTAACCAGCGGCACGATTTTTTCCTCGCCCGCAATTGCCAGCAACGGTAATATATACGTCAGTTCTGACGACTCGTACCTGTACGCTCTTTATCCCAACGGCACACTTTACTGGAAATTTCTGGCTGGTGGTGAAATGCCCGGCTCTCCCGCGGTTGGAAGCGATGGCACCATCTATGTGGGTGCCGAAGATGGTAATCTGTATGCTGTCTCCCCCACTGGCGCGTTTGAGTGGTCTTACAAGACCGGAGGCGGAGTGTACTCATCACCCGCAATTGGAAGCGACGGCACTATATATGTGGGTTCTGATGATGATTATCTTTACGCCATCAATCCAAATTGCACGCTGAAATGGAGATTTCAAACAGCCAATCAGGTGTGGTCGTCGCCCGGAATTGGAAGTGATGGTACAATATACGTGGGCTCGGACGATGGCTATCTTTACGCAATAAATCCCAATGGCACACTGAAATGGAAATATCAGACGGGCTCTTACATTCACTCATCGCCCGCAATAGGCAGCGATGGCACGGTTTTCGTGGGCTCTGAAGATAATTATCTCTACGCCATAAACTCCGACGGCACGTTGAAGTGGAAACTGTCCACAGCCGGCTATGTGGATTCTTCGCCCGCCATAGGTAGCGACGGCACCGTTTACGTGGGTTCGGACGATGGAAAGCTCTATGCGGTGGGTACTTCGGCCGTGCCGGAATTCTCTGCACTGCTCGTGCCGGTGTTCACGTTTGCCGTTGCTGCGGTGTGGCTTCGCACAAAGAAAAACAATCTATAATTTTTCTTAATTTGTGGAAAACGTTATATTGCGTCGCGCCATTATTTTCTCCATGCCAATATTGCAGGTTGCTCTGGATTTTATGATACTGGAGCGTGCTCTCAAAGCCGCAAAAGAGGCCGTGGAAGGCGGCACTGACTGGCTCGAAGCGGGCACGCCGCTCATCAAAAGTGCTGGAATGGAAGCTGTGCGCCGCCTTGCCGGGCTGGGCAGGCCGGTGGTGGCTGACCTTAAAATAATGGACGTGGGCCGCGTGGAAGTGGAGATGGCCATGAAAAGCGGTGCTCACGTTGCCACCGTGCTTGCACTGGCAGATGATGAGACGATACGCGACGCGGCGGACGCTGCGCACAAGTACGGTGGTAAAATAATGGTGGACCTCATCAATCACCCTGAGCCGGAAAAAAGAGCGCAAGAGGTGGAATTGCTGGGTGCGGATTACGTGTGCGTGCACGTGGGTGTGGACCAGCAGATGCACGGTGAGAACCCGCTGAACACGCTCAAGAGAGTTGCAAAAGCGGTGAGCATACCCGTGGCCGCGGCGGGGGGCATAAATTCCGAGACTGCCGGCGAGGTGGTGAAAAGCGGCGCGGAGATAGTCATAGTGGGCGGTGCCATAATCAAAGCGCCGGACATTGCGGAGGCGACTAAGGCGATCAAAAAGGCAATGCGGGGCGTAAAGCTCAGCACGGAGCTGTACAGAAAATACGGGGCGACAGAGCTCAGAGATGCGTTTGAAAAGGTATCCACGCCGAATCTCAGCGATGCGATGCACCGGAAAAATGCGATAGGCAACCTGAAAAAGATAGGCGGGGGCAAGATGGTGGGCCGTGCGTTTACCGTGCGCACGCTCAACGGCGACTGGGCCAAGCCCGTGGAGGCCATCGAGGCCGCGAATGAGGGAGATGTGATAGTCATAGACGCAGGAGACGGCACCACGGCGGTGTGGGGCGAGCTGGCCACATGGAGCTGCAAGATGAAGGGAATAGCGGGTGTGGTCATATTCGGAGCGGTGCGTGATGCTGACGAGATAAAGAAGGTGGGTGTTCCCGTGTATGCGCGACACGTGGTGCCCAATGCTGGCGAGCCGAAGGGCTTTGGAGAGATGGGCGTGGAGCTGCAGATTGGAGCGGTGAGGATTCGGCCCGGTGATTGGGTGGTGGGCGATGAGAGCGGCATAGCGGTGATTCCCAGGGAAAGAGCGGTGGAAATAGCAAATCGTGCCATCGATGTGATGGAGCACGAAAACAGGGTTAGAGAGGAAATAAAGCGCGGCTCCACGCTTTCGGCGGTGATGGAGTTAGGAGAGTGGGAAGTGAAACGCTGAGCGGAATATATTTAATCCACGAATTTATTAGCATACCGATGAACTTTCACATTCACAGCACGTGGAGCGATGGCACGTACACACCGGAGGTTATTGTTAAAGAGGCAATAAAAAGAAAGGTCGATAAGATTGCCATAACCGACCACTACCTCACCAAGAAGACCGCGTCTCTGCCGCCCAAGTACCTGAAAATGTACGTTGCAGACCTGCTGACGCTCCGCAAGAAATATTCAAAGGATATAGACATCTACATCGGGCTGGAGATAGATTTCTCGCCCCGCACGGAGCTGGACTCGCTTCCGAACTTTGAGGATATCGATTTTCTGCTTTTTGAGTATGTGCAGGACGAGCTATGGGACGGTTATCCGCTGTGGCGGCTTCTGGAGCTGCGGAAGCGCATAGACAGGCCGATACTTCTCGCGCACAATGACCTGAGCCGAAACTTCGGCTCCGGAGACCTCAACGCGCTGCTTCGAGTTCTTGAGGCGGATAATATCGGCATAGAGCTCAACACAAACCTGAATTACACCAAATTGGGGTTGCCATACTATCGCACTTTTGATGAGTTTTTCAAAAACATGGCATCTAGGGACATTCCCGTATCGGTGGGTAGCGATATGCACGATTCCCTCGAGCTTATTGCGGATACCGGCGATGCGCTCTCATTCATACAGGAGATGCATCTGGAGAATAATTTTAAGTTGTTCTTAAAGGAGGTGGAATTTTGAAAGATAAAGTTGCAATAGTTTGCGGTGCGAGCCGCGGAATGGGCCGCGCGATAGCGGAAGAGCTTTTTATGCGCGGAGCGCGGGTCACGATATGCGCGAGAAACGAAGAGCGGTTGCTGGGAGAGATGCGAGCGATGAGCTTTAAGGCGGTGAACGAGTTGCAGGATAGAGATGCGGTGAACAGGATAATCGCGGTGCCCGCCGACGTGCGAGATGCCAGCGCGCTGCGCCGCGTGGTTGATGAAACTGTAGATGCGTTTGGCACGGTTCATATTTTGGTGAACAATGCGGGAGGCCCGCCCGCCGGATACTTTGAAGACCTCACTGACGATGCGTGGTACGACGCAATCGAATTGACGCTTATGAGCGTGGTGCGTGCTACCCGCCTCGTGGCGCCTTACATGAAAAAGCAGAACTGGGGCCGAATAATCAATATCACGTCCATGAGCGTGAAGCAGCCCATCGATAATTTACTGCTTTCAAATTCTCTGCGTCTGGCGGTGGTTGGGCTAGCGAAGACTCTTGCCGGGCAGTGGGCAAAGTATGGCATCACGATAAATAACATCGCACCGGGCCCGATTCGCACAGAGCGCATAGAGGAGTTGAGTCAGGCGCGTGCAGAGCGAGAGGGTATAAGATACGAAGAAGCGCTTCAGAGCTGGCTGGATACCGTGCCGGCGGGCAGGTTTGGCAGGCCGCAGGAGGTCGCGAAGCTTGCCGCGTTTCTGGCAAGTGAGGATGCGGGATTCATAACCGGCGCAACGATACAGATAGACGGAGGTGCCATAAAATACGTATTATAATTTTTTGAATGAGAAGGTTTATTAAATATGTCATATTCGGTTATCCATGACAAACGAAGAGGTTATTAAAAAGGCAAGGGCGCTGGGTGAGGCGCTGAAAAATAGTGAAGAATATAAAGAGCTTATGGAGGCGCAGAAGGCACTTGATGAGGATACCGAGACGCAGGAGATGCTCAAGCAGTATGAAGCTCGCAGAAATGAGTTGCAGATTAAACAGATGACGGGGCAGAGCATTGAAAACGAAATAAAAGAGATAACGGATATGGAAGGCGAGATAATGGGCCGCGAGAGCATGAAAAAATACACGGAAGCGGAGGAAAAGTTCAAGAATCTGGTAGATGCAGCAAATCAGGAAATTGTTAAGGCCATGGAAGACGAGGAAGAAGAAAAAGAGTAATCACATCTTCCATTTTTTGGCAGACCAATATCGTTAAATAACTGTAAGTTTGTGTTGGATTTATGGCATACAAATATGTTAAAAAAACGAATCTGAGTTTTGAGGAAGCAGAAGAAAAGTTCAAAGCCGCAGTGGAAGAGGTTGGGCTGAAAGTTGTGGCTGAGGTCATGCCCAGCGCCAAGGTGAAAAAGGGGCTTGGAATAGATATTCCGCCGTACAAGGTGCTGTTCATTTGCCACCCTAAGTACATCTACGATATGATGATGATGGATTACGATATTGGAGTTCTTGTGCCGTGCCATGGTGTGGTGTATGAGAGAGATGGAGCGGTGTATGTTGGTGTGGACATTGCTTCTGAGAAGGTGCGGCCTGCAGGCGAGAAGGTGGCCGAGTACATAAAAGAAGCAGAAGACAAGATGAAAAAGGCAGTTGATATGGTGCAATAAACAAAATTTTTATACCTTTCTTTGATACTCCCCTTAGCATGGGCCGGTAGATCAGCTCGGAAGATCGCCACGCTTGCAACGTGGAGGTCGCGGGTTCAAATCCCGCCCGGTCCATTTTTCGCTTCGCTCAAAATGGCCCGGGCTTAGTCGTAAAATTCTTTCAGAATTTTC
>JAADDK010000024.1 GCA_013154005.1 Methanobacteriota archaeon | reverse complement strand
TATCAAGGGCATATATTTTTATCCCGCCCGCACCTGTCGAGCGATTTGAAAGCTCAGTGTATAAGTAAACAGTGCCATCATTATCCACCGCCACGTTCTCTATGATCTCAAAACTGCCAAAAATGGAAATCACCCGCGTGGTGTTTTCGGTTAAATTGATAACATAAAGACTCGTGTTTAGTTTATTGCCATTATGCAATCTCCACGTGGGTATATACAGCATATCGCCAGATATCGCTGGCGGGGCAGAAATGTTGCCAATCAACCACGTGTTTTTGAGCTCTCCCGAAAATGTGATGCGAAACACCTTGACAAAATTGGTGAGGAAAATTCCATCTTCAGAGATTTGAATAACCTTTCCTGAAACATTGGCCACTTTCCATATCAATTTACCATTTAGAGTGTATGCATATAAGCCCTTATCACCGCTCACATACACGGCTCCATCGTAAACGCCAATAGCGTTTATGTAATCACCCACGCTGAACCCTGCAAATTTGGTAAGGGTTTCTGCATCTAAAACCGTAACATTGTAAAGATGATACACCACCAGATAATTTTCATAAAGCAACATGCCCCTTCCATCAGCGCTGATTTTACTGAGTACTGCAGGTTTGGTTATATTAATTTTATGCACGGTTCGCCATGTGTGCCGGGCATCGTGGCCGTACTGTCCCCACCCCTGCTCCATTACCTGTGCGTGAGAAAACGGCGAAAAATAAAGAGCCATCATGAGAAGCATTATTAGCGCTGTAAGCAATTTCATCTTGCGCCCTCCCTTTTTCTAACACGCCATATGATTGCCCCCGCTGAGACAATAGTAAATATTGAAATGAGAAGTAACAGAGGAAAATAATCGCTTACGGGTTCTTCACCTATCGCGCAAAGGTACCCGGTGGGCAGCAGGATATAAATCACGTTGTCCGGGGCGATTACAAAAACGTTGTGTATGTCATAACTCTCGTGCGGGTACGAGCAATCACTTACGCTTAAATTCCACTTTAACACGCCTGTATGGTTGATGAAAAACATATTTTTACCTGAGGTTACGTAAAAGTTGCCATCTGCATCTGTAGATGCCTGATAATATTTATAGAGTTTAAAACTCTTCTTCCACTGTAACTTTCCACCATTTTCTCCAGATACTATTTTTGCAATTGTTAATTTATTGTTGGCAGCATTGTTGAATGTTACGTAAAGACTGTGGGTCTGGCCGATGAATAGATGATTTCCATTATATTTTACCAATCCATCTGTATTGCCCACATCTGCTTTCCATCTTAATTTGCCATGATCATCTATCGCGTACAGGCGGGCTGTGGCGTTGATGGAATTGGGTATTACAAGAGCATATACTGTGCCATCATCACCTATGCCAATCTCTCCATGGATATTACATTCTGAAAGTGGAAAAATCCGCTCTGCATCACCGCTCATGTTGATTGCATAGAGAGAGGCATTAGATTCGTCCTTGGCGAGCAGATAAATATCCTCTTTATAAAATGCAGGAACGCCCAGAAGCTCATAATTAAATTTTTTTATTATTTTACCCTCGCGAGAAATAAGGCACAACTCATCGCCTTTGAAATTATTATTCAAAAGCAACAGCCCGTTTGAGTTCACCTGCAATGAATCATAATAAACGTGTGAAATTTTCCATATTGATTTACCATTCATATTCACTGCTGAAAGAGACCCATTGTCCAGCACGTATATGGTGCCGTTGTATATGCCCACAGATTTAATGCTTTCAAATTCTCTGTGCCACATGATTTTTCTATTATGATAATCCATAACTTTAAGCTCATTGGAGGCGGAGACAATAAGATACTCTCCATATTGCAGCACATCGCCCCCGCCATACCCCCCAACTTTTTCCTTCCACAGAATTGATGGGCTATCATAATACGCCACGTAATCACTTTTTCCAGTATGCCGGGAATCGTGGAATGCCTGACTCCACCCGCCACACGCTCCCGCCGCAAATGAATTTGGGGTGGAGAGCATTAGGAGTATAAGAATGCTTAAAGCCGTTATTACGCCCAATATTTTACTGATTCTTCTGGACATTTTTCATTACCCTCCGCTATCAAGTTTGTTTCAATCCCCCTCTTTTCTCCACGCCACCCCGCCTACCACGGTCATCACCAAAAGCGAAGAATACACCACCATCGCAACGCCTCGCTCGTTGAGCCACCCCAGTACAAAGAGAGTATCATTCAGGTACTCATTCACGGATGCACGTTTGCCCATGTAAACGCATAGTGTATTGCCACTCATAGTGACACGCGTAATTTCCCAGTCCCTCATAGCCTTGCCCAAATCTTTGCGTGTGATTTTCCACTCAATTTCTCCGGTGGCATCATTGATGAAATAAACCTCCGAATGGCTATAAGCGACCACATAATCTCCAAATTTTATGATGCGAGTGTCCGCGGTGATGTTTTGTTTCCACATAACCTTACCATCATTTTTGGATATCTTCCACATCGGCCGGTTCCCCGACCCAACAACATAAAGTGCATCCGAAGACATGGCTATCATATTTGTGTCTTCTATATTTTTAGAAAATGCCCACGCAATCTTTCCCGTGTACTTGTTTATTGCCAGCAATGAATAATTCATTGACATGGCATACACGTAATTTCCATCACTGCCCACCAGAAGAAGGATCGGCTCGGTCGTGAATGTCCATCGAACAGTTCCATTGTAATCGTATGCAACCATTTTGTATATTATTTTATACCCCCCTTTGGGGCGGTTAATCAAGTTCACAAAATATACATTATCCTCATCTCCGTACCGGAACATCCAGATGTGCGGATTTGTCAAATTAAAAGACCTCTCTTTGTGGGTTTGCAGGTCATAAGCGCCAAACCACGCGGTTAAATTACCGTGAACGTAATGTACTGCCCTTAAAAACACCACTCCGGGATTTGTGCTCCACTCGCTTGTTACATAAGCACCGGGAGGATAGTAAATATTTTCCCTTACAACGCTGTCATTTTGCTCAATTTTGTAAATGGCTGGTACGCCTCTGGTGGGATCCACAAGGTAGTATATGCTATTGTTGCATTTCAAGAAAGATACCGCGGTGACTGAGGAAACGCTTTTGATAAAGGAAATAGTTTTCCACGAGAACGTGTGAAGATCTATCTTTATCACCTTCTCACCATCGTCCCACATACTCACATAAAGAGCATCGCCGAGCTGTTCCATATCATCTAATTCCGCGTTCTTCCATTCTTTGAAAATGGTTGGCTTACTCGCATAAACTGATTGTGAATCGCCTCCAAAAGTGAACAGTAAAAGAATAACGAGCGCAACCGCCACGCCCCCATAAAGCACCCGTGAACACATGCATCAATAATACGTCTTTTTAATATTTATATTTTTAGTTAATACCATTTCGGGCAGCATGGCAAGCCAGCCAGAGTATTTGAATATTTTACAGATTGTTATTTTTGGCACAGGGATCTTCTATTTTCACAGCAATGAATTTTCAACCATATAATTTAGCTCCAGAGGCAAAACCTTTATATTTTGTATCGTTTTAATCCTCACGATTGAGGTGATTTTATGAAATCGTTGGTGAAAGAAGTCCTGGCAAATGCGAGTGTCCCTGAAGCCCATGAGGAGAGGATGGTTTCATCCCAGGATGATGATGAACTGATAGAACTGCTTAAAAAATTGAAAACAAACATAAAAGTGGTGGGATGCGGAGGAGCTGGTAGCAACACGATATCAAGAATGATGGAAGAGGGCATCAAGGATGTGGAGCTTATCGCGGCAAACACTGATGCACAGCATCTTCTAATTACTCATGCTAATCGTAAGATTCTTCTGGGTAAGCGCATAACCCGCGGGCTGGGTGCTGGTGCACTGCCACAGGTGGGAGAAGAAGCGGCCAGAGAGGTGGAAGACCGGATTCGAGAGGTACTCCAGGGTGCCGACATTGTGTTTATAACCTGCGGTCTGGGTGGCGGCACAGGCACGGGAAGCGCACCTGTAGTTGCTCAGATTGCAAAAGAGCTGGGTGCTCTCACAATAGCCGTATGTACACTTCCATTCAAGGCTGAGGGTATAATGCGCTGGGAGAACGCTATGTGGGGACTTGACAAAATAAAAGAGACCGTGGATACTGTTATTACCATTCCAAATGATAGGCTTCTGGATCTGGTACCCAGGCTACCGCTAAATGTAGCATTTAAGGTGGCAGACGAGTTGCTTATGCGTGCCATTAAGGGAATTGCAGAGATGATTACCAAGCCCGGACTTGTAAACCTGGACTTTAACGATCTGAAGACTATAATGAAAGGTGGCGGCGTGGCCATGATAGGAATGGGAGAGAGTGATTCAGAGAACAGGGCCGAAGACGCAATAAAAGAAGCACTTAATTCACCGCTGATAGAAGCGGATATAAGCGATGCTACGGGTGCTTTGGTGGACGTTGTGGGCGGAGAGAATATGACCGTAAAAGAAGCGGAGAGCGTTGCAGAGTATGTGCAATCAAAGATTAGTGAAGGTGCCAGAATAATCTGGGGCGCCAGTGTGGACCCCACACTGGGCAATACAATTCGGGTAATGGTGGTAATTACCGGTGTGAAATCCCCGTACATCCATGGGCGCGAAACGGTTAGTTCCAAGGAAATTGACGTAATAAAATAAAGGTGACCGCAGATGGGGATAGTTGACAAAAGTGCAGAAATACAAAGAAAAATCGAACAGAAATTCTCGCGAATAGGCAAAGGCAAGTATTCAAGAATACTAAAAATGTCTCGGAAACCCACTCGAGAGGAGTATGCAAAGGTTGTGACCATCACCGGTCTGGGGATTATAGCCATTGGAGGCATAGGATTTTTAATATACCTACTTTTACAGGTGTATCTGAAGATTCCAAAATGAGGGATTGAAAATGTTAGATGTCAGTATAAACAACGAAAATTTTCGCATTCCAGCTGGGCGTCCAGCAGAATTCATTCTGATACTGAAAAACAAGGGGAATAAGAAAGAAAGTGCAAAAATAGAAATCGTACCAGAGTTTACGGTAAAAGATGGCGAATTAGAATGGAAAATGGATATCACCGGACTCACCAAGGAGGGAGAGAGCATACTTATCTCCCCAAATGAGGCAAAACCAATACAATATTCTGTTGACGTATCCAAAGGCAAACTCAAGGAGATTTTCTTTGAAATATATCCTCCGAAAGCCGCGGAAATAGGCGATTCTGGTCAGTTCAAAATTATCGTGGAAACCGATGTAGGGTGGGAAAAAACCGTGAAAATAGATGTGGACAGTGCTATTGTGGCAATAAAGACACAGATTGGGCAGGAAATCAAAGTTGCAAGGGAACTTGGACTGAAAGCAAAAATGAAAGGATGGAAAGACATATTCGCTGTAATGGCGCCTTACAATCTCAGGGGTTACGTATTAGTAGAAACCTCACGTCCCGATGTGGTGCTGTCTGTAATCAAGGGAATTCGGGGAGCAAAGGGCGTGGTCAAGGGAGAGATGAATATAGACGACGTTAAAGGATATCTCACTCCAACACCCACAGTATCCACCATCTCCAAGGGCGATATTGTGGAACTTGTTGAAGGTCCATTTAAAGGAGAGCATGCTAGAGTTATGGATATAGACGAATCTAAGAATGAAATAACTGTAGAACTGTTTGAGGCAATGGTGCCGATACCAATAACGGTGAAAGCAGAAGCAGTAAGATTGATAGAAAGAGGTGATAAAGATGGGTCAAGTAGTTGAAGTACTGGTAGAAGGAGGAAAAGCAACCCCCGGACCGCCCCTCGGCCCCGCACTGGGTCCGCTGGGCATAAATGTGGCTCAGGTTGTGAAGCTCATAAACGAAAAGACGAAAGCGTATGCAGGTATGCAAGTGCCTGTTAGAGTAGAGGTTGATCCGAAGACAAAAGAGGTCTCAGTAACTGTGGGAACTCCGCCCACCACCGCACTTATAAAGAAAGAGCTTGGTGTGGAGAAAGGCGGAAGCAAGAGAGGAGACATAGTTGGAGATTTAACCATTGATCAGGTGGTGAAAATAGCAAGAATGAAACACGATAATACCCTCTCATACGATCTTCGTGGCACTGCCCTGGAAGTGCTCGGGACATGCGTATCCATGGGTGTGACAGTGGAAGGCAAGGATCCGCGAGAAGTGCAAAAGCTTATAAAGAATAACGAAATCACCATCCCTGAGGAATAGATGATGACTTGTAGGAGAGCTTTCTGGCTCGCTTACTACAAGGAGGTGTTCACTTGAAAGATAATATAATATCTGCGGTAACTGAAGCGATAGAAAAATCACCGGAAAGGAAATTCAGAGAGAGTGTTGATCTGGCGATAAATCTTAAAGATGTGGATTTGAGCATTCCTAAGAATAGAATTAACGAGGAGATTATTTTGCCTAAAGGGCGCGGTAAAGAGGTGAAAGTGGCTATTTTTGCCTCTGGAGAAACCGCGCTGAAAGGCAAGGAATGCGCGGATTTGGTAATACCCCCCGAGGAAATAGATAAGCTTGGAGAAGATAAAAGAAAAGCCAGAAAACTGGCAAATCAATACGACTTCTTTCTTGCTGAGGCGCCGCTTATGGCGAGGATAGGAAAGGTGCTGGGTATAATTCTGGGTCCTCGTGGAAAAATGCCAAAACCCATTCCACCCGGTCGAGATCCATGTCCAATGGTAAATAATCTTAAAAAGACTGTGAGGGTTCGAAGTAAGGATAAAAGGACGTTCCATGTGCCGGTGGGCACAAAGGACATGAAGCCCGAAGATATAGCAGATAACATTGAAGAAGTCATTAAAAGAATAGAATCAAAGCTGGAAAGAGGCATCCAAAACATAGATTCTGTATATGTGAAAACCACGATGGGTCCTGCTGTGAAGATCAAGTTGAGGTGAGATAAATGGCACATGTGGCTCCCTGGAAAATTCAATTCGTAGAAAAAATCGTTGAACTTATTAACAAATACCCAGTTATAGGCATAGTAAACATAAACAACATACCTGCAGCGCAGATGCAAAAAATGCGTGCAAGTTTGAGAGATAAATCTGTGTTTATTGTGGGCAAGAATCGCCTTATAAAACTCGCCATAGAGAAATCCAACAAGGAAAACATAAAGGACCTCGCCAAATACATCGATGGGCAAACCGGAATAATATTCACAGATATGAACGCATTCAAACTCGCCAAGATGCTGGATGCGAGTAAAACCAAAGCACCTGCCAAGGGAGGAGAGATAGCTCCGGAAGACATTGTGGTCCATGAGGGGGAAACTCCGTTCAAACCGGGACCTATAATCGGTGATTTGCAGAAAGTGGGACTCCCGGCAGCCATTCAGAAGGGAAAAATCATAATACGCAAAGATACCGTGATTGTGAAAAAAGGAGAGGTAATAAGCAGAGATGTCGCACAGGTTCTGACCAAACTTGAGATTTACCCACTTACCGTGGGCTTGGACCTGAGAGCAGCATATGAAGATAATATGGTGTTCCCCAAAGATGTGCTTGAAGTTGACACTGAGAAGGTTTACGGAGATGTGCTCAACGCCATACAGTATGGAATCAATCTCAGCGTTAATGCGGCATATCCAACACAGTTCACCGCTCCAATGCTCATTGCCAATGCATATCGTAAGGCGCTGAATCTTGCGGTGAACGCAGGTGTGGTGAACAAGGAGACGGTGAAACTGATACTGTCAAAGGCATACACTGAGATGCTCAGTGTGGCATCTCAGCTCACCGATGGGCTGGATGAGGAACTGAAAAGTTTAATAACATCCAGCCATGCGGAAGTAAAAGCCGAACCTCAGGAAGAGGTGAAGGAAGAAAAGAAAGAAGAAGAGGAAAATGAAAATAAGGAGGAAGAAGCAATAGCAGGTCTTGGGAGCCTGTTTGGATAAACTGGAAAAAGGAGGTAATGAAAATGGAATATGTGTATAGTGCATTAATCCTGCATTCGCTTGGAAAGGAGATAAACGAAGACAACATAGCAAACATTATAAAAGCTGCCGGAGCAGAGCCGGATATGGCAAGAATAAAGGCTCTGGTCTCTGCGCTCAGTGAAGTAGACATCGAAGAAGCAATGAAGACAGCGGCAGTGGCACCGGTGGCTGCTGCGGCACCTGCACCAGCAGCGGCAGGTGAAGAGAAGAAAGAAGAGGCAAAAGAGGAAAAGAAAGAAGAAGAGGAAGAGAAGAAAGAAGAGGAAGCGATTGCAGGCCTCGGAGCTCTGTTCGGATAAAGCGGTGAGTAAATGCACAAGGCCCTCGTATATACCCTGCTTTACGGTATTCCACTTGCCATAATGGCATACGGGCTGTGGAAGAACATATTTGCGTTTATAATGGGGGCCTCGTGGATAGTATCCTCTTTCATTATTTTTAATATACCAAAGGAAGACTAAGGATACTTTGTAATTTTGTCCCCATAATAATGCAGGTTTTTAACCGCAGCACCGGTTTTAGAGGATTTCATCTCCATACCATCCATAAGGGCAATACCCACTGCTAGGGGCTTACCGTACTTAATATCTCTAACATATACCGCGTCTCCATTTCTTATATTCGGATCAGCATCAACTATTCCCGCGGCAAAAACATTGGCACCATTTAAGACGTGCTTAACCGCACCCATATCCACAGTTACAAATTTACGGTCATAATTCACATTCAACAGGAGAATCACCGTAGGGAGATAGTAGCCATCATACAAAAAATAAGCAGGTACGCCATCCACAAGCACCACCACCACTTCACCCTCCACAACTTCATACGTACCATCTACCCACACATCCATCAGCAACGCTTTTTTTATCTCCTTAATTTTTTTCTTACTGAGATGATACCTTCTCATTCTCACTCACCTTATCGATCATATCTCCTGCAAGCTCAAATCCAAGCCCATATGCAACTTCAAAATATCTCTTTGCGTCCTTATTCTTTCCATTATGCAACGCGCACAACCCCAAAAAATAATAAGCCTCCGGAGTCTTTACCATCTTAAACAATCGCTCTGCCAGCTCATATTTTCCATGTGCCATAAGGGTATTACCCACACGCACGCAAAATTTACGATCTTCACATGACCAGTTAAACTTCCCTTTCCCAAGCACGTATTCCAGAAAACGTTTCTCTCTGGTATAATCTTCAGCGGGCTCAAGCTCTTTATAAGCCTCCTCAAATCTACCCAATGCCTCCATAGCCAATGCACGGAGAAATCTTAACTTGTCTGACTTGGGCTCCATTTTCAAAATCTCTTCATATCTGCCCAGTAAATAAAGAATTCTGGCCTTTAACTCATCATTAACCATCTCAAGAGCCCTTTCATAGTTACCCATCTTTATGAGTATTCTGGCCTTCTTCTCGTCAGTATCCGCCCTCAGCAGTGCATCTGAATAATATCTGTATGCCTTTTCATAATACCCCAGCTTATCATATATCTCTGCAAGCAAAATATAAGAATCCACAAATTCCGGTTCTAATTTTATGGCCCTTTTAAGAGATTCTACCGCATCTTCATATCGCTCAAGACAGTAAAGACATCGACCTCTCCAGTACCATGTCTCCCCATACTCCGAGTTGAGTTCCAGAGCGGTTTCCAGATATTCTAAGGCTTCTTCACACTGACCCAGTGCACATAGAGCATGACCTTTTGCATGCCAAGCATAATCAAATTTTTTGTTTATTGCAAGCGCTCGCTCATGAAACGGTATAGAATGTGTATGAATCCCCATTCTATCCAGGGCATTACCTATATTATTCCACGCAATTTCATAATCAGGATTAATGGTCACAGCCTTCATAAAATACGGAATGGATTCCATATAGTGCTTCAGATTGTACAGTGCATTACCCAAATTATTCCATGCCACCTCATCCATAGGCTCCAGTCTTAAAGCCATCCAGTAATCATGCACCGCTTTACTCAGCAGACCCATAGCATGATATGTATACCCTCTATTATACCAAGCCTGCCGGTACTTAGGATTCAATTCTATTGCTCTCGAATAACACTCTATTGCCAGCTCCATCTGCCCGAGAGTAAAATACGTAAACCCCTTATTATTCCATGCCTCTTCATTATTTTCATCAAGTCTCAATGCCTGCTCATAACTCTCCATGGCTCTTTCAAAATCATCCATTGCATAGTACGCGTTACCCAACGCATTCCAGTATTTAGGATCCTCTTTAAAAGATAAACAATATTGCAGCAGAGAAATCGCCGTGCGCACATCCCCTGCCTCTAAAAGAATTACCGCAGCGGAATACACTATCTCGATATCGGACTTATACTGCTCCACTGCATATCTCAGCGTCTTCCGCACCATGGGGATGTCATGCATTAAAAGATAGAGATTTGCAAGATCAATATACGCTTCTTTCATATTCGGATCAAGAGTTAATGCAATTTTGTAATTTTCAAGTGCTTCATCAAATTTTCGAAGATATACCAGGCAGTTCGCAAGGTTGTAGTATGCAGTGGCATAGTTGGGATTCAGCGCTATAGCCCTAAGATAACATTCCTGAGCCTCACGATGCCGCCCCATAGAATCAAGTGCCACCCCACAATTATTAAATACCGTTTCATCAGCCTCGCCGCTCTCAATCAATTTCTGGTAAATATCGTATGCCTTTTCATATTCTCCATCACGCATAAACCGTTCGGCATCTTCATAATTCACGTGATGATGATGTTAAAAATGTAAATAAGGGTTTCCATAGATATGCAAAAACAATCGCAGTGGCCAGCGCCGAAACATCAGTTAGAAAATCCACAGGGTCGCATGTACGTCCGGGTACAAAGTACTGATGTATCTCGTCACTTGCGGCAAAAAATGCACCTGCAAGGTACGCCTTATACGGATTTTTAAAAAATGCAAACAGAATCAAACCATATAGGAAATACAGCATAAAATGAAACACCAGTGACAGAGACATTACTGTTTTAGGCACATCGCTTCCCGGAGTGGCAGATAAACAAAATAAAAAAATAGAATATATAATCACTCCTGCAATCTCAATGCTTCTTTTCATGCTCATACCTCAATCGGTTCAACTCCTGAGTTCTCCTGATTGAATGTACTCCAAATATAAGCAGCGAATATAAAACTGCCAGAAGGACTATCACATATCCCCCGCTCATAAACAGAAAATAGTGAAACAGTTCAGAAGGCTCAGCACGGAGAATTTCGCCTCCGTAGGACGTATCATTTCCCACCTGAAGTTTTAGAAAATATATTCCTTTAGTCACCGTTACATTAAAATAATAATGTGTTTTATTATTGGATATTGTGCCAATCACATATCCCCGTTTAAAAACTTTCTGAGTCTCGGTGTTCACCACCTCATAATTAAGTGTGGCATTGGTCGCCTTGGCATAGGTCACTGATATATACGCAGGCCTGGACGCATTTGGTGTTGAATAGCCATGTATGACAATCTCATAGTTTCCATACTCATACTTTTGCGTCTCTACATTATCCATTTGATAGGAAAATATAAAGAAAAACAGCAGGATACCAATGAGTAGAGCTGCGAGCCCATATCCCAGTCGCTCTTTGTTTTTCCAAACTCCAAGAAATTTAAATATCAAAAACACAAAAATTGGTGAGAGCACAATAAGAAGCCATCCTGCAAAGAAACTGCCAAGTACTGCCCCTATGGAAAGTAAGAACGATGCAATTTGACGCCAGTATTTTTTGATTAATGAGTCTTTCATATCATCCAAATAGAGCGGTAATATTTAAACTATCCTAACCGATGACACTCCGTTCTCCTTCTCCACCCTATAAATAGTATCCGCCAGATTTCTTAGCTCTCGCTCGTGACTCACAATAATTATCTGCTCAGTTTCCATTTTCTCCAGTATATCCTTAAGTTTATAAAGCTGGTCTTTGCTGAAGCCATCAGTGGGCTCATCAAGTATCAGAATATTTCCACGCATACCAAGAGCCCTTTTAACCATAGTATTGAGAGCAAGACGATATGCAAGAGCCACGGACGTGCGTTCACCGCCGCTTAATGTATCAATGGGCATATCGTAGTCCTCGTACCTTATAACCGGGCTGAAATCCTCCAGAACCGTGGCAGTATATTCTCCTTCACCAAGAAGCTCAAGAAACCACTTCTCAAAAAGCGCCCTAAATTCGTCATTTATAGTGGCCAACCTCAGCTTTTCAATCTTCTCCAGAGATGGTATGAACTTTCCATCGAGCCAGTTGCCCATGCTCTCAAGTCGCTTACCGAGCTCAATTTTCTCTTTTAAATCTGAAATTCTCCTTATTTTATTCTCAATATCTTCTTCTATGCTCGCTCTCTGTTCAGTGAGATTTTTTAAAGATTCTCTGAGTTTACCCACTTCCACCCTAAGAGCATTAAATCTATCTCTTACCGCATTATAAGTCGATTCAGAATAGTTTAACTTCTCAATTTCCCGCATTAATTTCTCTGCTTCCACCTCTTTTGCTCTTTTTTCAGACTCAATGGATAGAATTGCACTTCTCACACTATCGATAGCCACTATCTGGGCTTTCAAAGAACTGTATTCTCGCCACAGTGGCTCAAGAGCTTTTAAACGTGCTCTTAGAGCCTGATAATCACTCTTCAGTCCTTCCAGAGGCTCCAACTTCTTTTCAATCTCCACTAACTGTTCTTTTATAGCACCCACTCTTTTCACACGAGTCAATAACTTTCGCTCCTGAGTTTTCAACGCATTTATTTCACTCTTTGTGCTTTCAAACCGGAGAAGAAGCACCTTAATCTCTTCTGCCATTTTTTCCAGTTCCTCTTTATTACGTTCGAGTTCTCTTTTTTTCTCAAGGTGCGCAGTATAATCTCTTTTTAAACTCTTCAGTTCTTCCGTTGCTTTTTCAATTAACCTCGCTTTATGCTCATCTGTCAGTGGCCTCTTGCACACAGGGCAGCTGCCACTTAGGGTGCTGTACTGTTTTATTTCTCGTTCTTTTTCTCTGAGTTTATACTCAAGAGCTCTAAGCTCTCCAGTAACCTCGGAATATCGCTCCCTGAGCAATTTCAATGCACCTTCAACATCACCACTTTTTTTAATTTTAAGCTGCAGATTATCTAAAATAGATTCTTTATCCATTATTTGATGTTTTACTTCCTCTAAAGTGCGCATATCCGATTCTGCACTTTTAAGTTCACCCTGCAATCTTGCCTTTTTTCTGTAAAGTTCGTTGAGTTCCTCAATTTCCTTTCTAATCTCTTCCTCCTTTAACCGCAAAGTCTCATACTGAGATGCCTCCTTCTGTATTTTATTTGTCCTCTCCTTTTTTAATTCGAGTTCTTGGAGCTCTTTTTTACGAGCTTCCACTGTCCTTTTCATAGTTTCTATCTCCGCTCTGAGCGCATCAAGTTGCCTCCTTAAAGTCTCGTATCTCTTTCTCCTCCGCTCCATGGCCTCAAACTCTTCTCTGGCACGTGCGAGTTTCTCCTTGGATAATTTAAGAGTTTCAGTTACTTCACAGACTCTGTAATTCATCTCAGATTTTCTTTTATTTAACTCTTCCAACTCTCTGTTCAGATTATTTAGCTCATCCCCTCGAGCAGCAGTGGCCCTTACCTCCCCTCTGATTTGCGACATGAGCAACTTTGCGTTTTCTGAGGCAATTCGATATTCATCCAGCTTAAATATTTTTCTGATAATTTCTATTCTCTCCTCTGGCCTTCCTGTTAAAATGCTTTTCATAGCCTCCTGAGGAGTATAAATTGCATAGGTAACAATCGGAAGAGACCTGCGAGTGCCCTGACCAGCAGATATGCCCAGTAACCCTAAAAAGAATGATTGCACCTCCCCGGGAGATAAATCCATCCTCCCATTGGGGGTAATAACATACGTCTCATCATTCTGAATGCTCTTTCCTCTGACCTTCAGAGAGCGATATATAACATATTCCTCTCCATCATGCTCAAACACCACCTTCACATATCCTTCACTGGCACCCTTTCTTACAAGCTTCTTATAAAACTGCGGCTTAGAATTCCCAAACAGAGCAAACTCTATCCCCATAAGTATTGTTGTTTTCCCACTTCCAATATCGCCCTCAAAAAGATACGTGCCATATCCAAGTTCAATACGAGTATCCACATGACTTCTGATGTTGTGCAGCTCCACCACTTTGATAATCATAGGCCATCACCAAAATCAAACAGGCTAACTTTTTTTCTGCTTTGACTCTTTTTACTAACCTTACTCTTAGGGTTTTCTCTTTTTTCAGTATCCACGCGCACTCTGTTGTTTTTTTCAGTCATTGCAGATATTGCATCCATTATAACTGGCTGTGCACTTTTCCATATTCTCTGCTCAAAATCCGCTTTTCGCTCTCCCTCCTTTTTTTCCTGTCTCAATACTTCAAACAACCGTCTGGGAAAATTTTCACCGTAGTCGGCAATCTCCGAAAACACTGTGTTCTCTATCTCTTCTACCGATTCACCCACCGCCGAATGCTCGATACTTTTCTGGGATTTCAATCCGTAAGTATTTAAGAGCACATCTCTTGCGCTCCTTTTAACAAGCTCTCTAATTTTATGAAAATCTATATCCGAGACACGCCCGCTTAGCAGAGTACCTTTGACCTTGATAATAACCACTTTATCCCCATGATCCTGCATTGCATATTTTTCCAATTTCTCGTACAGCTCCCTCGCACTCAATCCATCGGCATGTACCACTTTTTTCTCTAAACCACACACCTTCACCGGAATATACCGGGGTTTGAAATCTTCAACAATGTAAAATCCACGTTCCTGCCCCTCATCAAGGTCATTGTAGGTGGCGCCAAATAGCGCGCCAGGATACACTAACGGGGCTCCAGAATACATGTACTCTATTCGCTCATGAAGATGCCCCCCTGCATAGTAATCAAAACCTCTTGGAAAACTGCTCACCGGCACTGCCTGAGTGTCCTTAATATGCGGAGGTTTCACCTCCATAACCGTGGTATGAAACACAAATATCTTGGGACCATGAACCTTTTTCAGATTCTCAAAATCAAACATACCCTCCTCAAAGTACCTGACCTCCCTGGATGCGGTTAATCCGGGTATTCCCACAATCTTCACACCTGCAGGATCCTCCACAGGGATAAGAACCACTCTGTTATCTCTAATTTCATACTTTACCACCTTCACAAACACACCGGCAGATGAAAGCACATCAAGGAGAGACGTGGTACCTCCAGAGAAATCATGCGAACCATATACCACATATATCCTGATGCCCAAATCTCTAACCCTGCGCATAACCTCCACCGCACGATTTACCATACTCATATCAGGCACAGGGTTATGAAATAAATCTCCAGCAATAATTATAAAATCCACCTTTTCTTCCATACATTTTTCCATGGCCTTAATAAATGCATTTAAATTGCACTCTGCCAGAGCAGGGTTTTTGGTAAACGCTCCAAGATGCGCGTCTGCAATGTGTGCAAATTTCATCGGTTATTTGTATCAGGCGTTTGTATTTAATCATTCCGCAGAAGTTTCTAAAGAGAAAATATTTTATCTTTAAAGATGATGAGGATTTGTGAAGTGCGTGCTCTGCGGGAGGGAATCAACGAAGCCAGTGTGCAAAGTTTGTACCAGAGAAATAGCCATTGATACACCATTTCTTACCAGATGGGGATTTGCCACAGGAAATTTTGACAACGAGAGCGTGGAGGACCCTGTAATTTTCAAAAAACATATGGAAAAAGCCAATGCGAGCGCGCGCAGGGCACTTGCGGGGGAAAATGAAGATTTTATTTCACTTGCAAAACTGGCACTTCGGCTCCACAGGGAGCATGGAGATTATCTGAGCATATTCGATATTGAGGAAAACTATTATCTGCGTCTTGCAGAGGAATTTGCAACCAGAGACACCACATCAGAGGGTAAATTTTTGCTATCCATTATTTACGAAGAGGAGGATAACCTCGACGCTGCATTATCAACCATGGAGGAGATTTGGAAAGAGAGAGATTCATATGCCATACATTATGGAGAGTTGCTGGTAAAATCAGGAAAATGGGGACGTGCAATAGAAGTCTACAACGGCATCCTAAAAGATAATCCGGAAGATTTTAAAGTATGGGAATTACTGGCAGATGCACTTATGGAAGCTGAGCAGTATGAGGAGGCTGAACGTGCATATCTCCGTGTTCTTCAGTTAGACAAAAATAATGCAGAGGTATGGTTCAAACGGGGTGTGTGTCTCAGAAAAATGGGAAAATGGGGTGGTGCTTTACAGTCATTTCAAACTGCCGTGAGAAAAAATCCCAAGCACAGAGAGGCCTACGAGAACATAGTGGATATACTTCTTGAAAGAAACATGTTTTCCAGAGCACGGGAAACGCTTAAAAAGATGCTTGCCGAAGGGTTTGATGTGGAAGACAAACTTAAGGAAGTGGAGGGGTTGATGTGACAGAGATACTCGAAAAAATAAAAAACATGAGCATCGATGAGTTTTATCATCTATGCAACCGTATAGTTAGAGAGATGGGTTTCAATGTAAGAAACGGCGTGTACAGGGAAGACACAGTGGTAATAGATGCCTTCATGCCCGTACCTGGCAACGAAATCAGATACGTGATAATCTTCATAAGAAAACCTGTGCTTACCGCAAAAGATATTGAAGAACTTGTGGATTTTGAAACGCTAATGCTCAGATGGATGATAATAACCACCGGAGAGGTGGCCCCAGAAGCAAAAGCCAGAATCCCGGAAAATATGCAACTCACGATAATGGACGGAACCGAACTTGAGCGGATAGTTGAAGAGTTTGATATAATAAAAAAAGAGCGAAAAGAGGGAAGCTATCTTCCGAGTGTTGGAGAAATAGATAACCTGACACAGTGGGCAGAAGAATTCTATAACAGTGGAAACTATGATAAAGCCCTGGAATATGTGGAGCAGGCTTTGAGAATTAAACGCACTCCAAAGCTGATGAAAATTAAGGCCAGAATTCTCATAGCAAAAGGGCGTATAGAGGAGGCACTTGCAATACTGAAAGATCTCTTGGTAAACAATATAAGAGACGATGAAGCATGGTTCATAATGGGAGCCGGGCTGGAGCAGCTGGGAAGCTTTGAAGACGCAGAGGAAGCGTATGGACAGTGTGTAAGGTTCAATCCCAGGAACGTATCGTGCTGGCTCAACAGAGGAAACATACTCTTTGCAATGGAGAAATACGATGAAGCACTTCTCTGCTATGAAAATGCTCTGAAAGTCCGGCAAAATATACCCAATGCATGGAATAATCGTGGGGTGGTGCTAAAACATAAGGGCAACTACGACGAAGCTATGCGAAGCTATAACGCAGCACTAAAATATGACCCATCCTTTGCGCAGGCATACCTTAACAAGGCAATACTGTTCTACGAGATGCGCAGATATGAGGAGGCGGAAAATGCACTCTACGAGTACCTAAAACATAAAGAGAGTGAGGATGCGTATCTGCTACTTGCGAACATATACCTGAAGAGATCCATGCCGGGAAAAGCCGAAGAAATGGCAAAAAAGGCACTGAAAATCAATCCAGCAAGCGTAGAGGCAAAGGAAATATTGCAATATATCCACGGTGAAAAACAGCGCGATATGGGTGCAGAGGTCATGCAGGGCATCCAGTCAATCATGGCCATGCTGAAAGAGGACGATATGAGTGAAATCAGAAACATACTTTCGGAGGCATATACCCACGCCAATCGCGGAGAGCTGGATGAGGCAAAAAATCGTCTTGAGGAGGCGAAAATTGCTTTAAGGAAATACATGGATGAAAAAGCTCTTCGAAGTGCGTTGATGGAAGACATAATAGAGATTGCTCAGGAATCCGGCGAACCCGTGCCCGGAGAGATTGAGCGGATGAACATAAACGAACTTCGCACCCTTAGAAATACTATGATTCACCGTATAAAAATGAAAGAAGCCGAACGTAAAACAAAAGAAAAACTTATGAGTTCTATTGAAAAAATAGAAAATCAGCTTCAAACCTCTAATATTCTGACCGAGCATATGAAGCAGGAAATTACAAGAGCAAAACAGCATATTGATGCAGGAGAATTCACAGAAGCAATAGAAACACTGTTAAAAATAAGTGCAGAACTGGAAAGAGAGCAGATGGAGGACATGAAAAATGTATTTGTGGAAGATACAATCGCTCTTTTGAGAGAGGCAAATATGGATATCCCCGAAAATATTTATGACATGGAAATGGAAGATATAAAATCCCTGAGAAAGAAAGCAATAGCATCTATGAAAGGAGAACACAAAGGGGGCGGGCTGAAAGAGATGGTTGATTTTCTCAGTGGTGCTGCAGCCGGTGGCGGTGCTCCTGCAAACATAAAATCGGAAGTTATCGAGGATATAAAAGAGCTTTCTGCAGCCGCTGAGGTAACTGAACCTGAGAATCTGGAATCTCTGAGTCTGGAAGAACTGAAAGAAATAAGAAAGGAACTTATCGAAAAAATTAAAGAAAGAAAAGAAGTGGGCAGTAAACAGCGGGTGAGCATACCGGGTGTAGCACATCTCCTTATTGAGCTCAATCAGGTGGAAAAAGTAAGTGATAGTGATGATAAATACTCAAATAACGCAATGGGCATTCTGGAGTTTGAAAAGGGAAATTACGAGGAAGCCGCAAAGAAATTCAAGCGCGCACTGGCACTGGACCCTAACTTCAAAGAAGCAGAATTTAATCTGGCATATACCCTGCACATGCTTGATAAAGAGGAGGAGTCAAGAATTCATCTCAAAAATATCGGCATGGATGAGGAATTTTTCATCAAACAAAAAAATCTAAATCCATGATACCCATGCAACCACAATGAGTTTCAACTTAAAAAATCGGCTCATTCTTTTCGCTTTAATCTCCATATCGCTTATACTGTTTGGAAGCGGAGGATATATTCTAATCCGCGTTTATATAGAGCATCATTCTGTGACTCTTATTGACGCCATATATTTCAGTGTAGCCACAATCTCAACTCTCGGACATTATCCACCCGGAGTGGAACTTACAAGTGAAGTGGGCAAATGGTTCACCATAATTTACCTGATTATGGGACTGGCAATAATCTTCGGAGGGATACAGACCATCATTGGGCCCTGGCTCGAAATCAAAATAAATCAGGCAGAGCATGGATGGATGGTGCCTCTGCCCAGAGACGAGCATGTGATTATATGCGGTGATAACGAAGTGAGTCGCGTAATAGTTAAAAAACTAAAATTTCTGGGAATACCGTTAATTGTAATTTCACGGAATCCTCCCACAGATGTGCCCCATATTGATGATGACTGCACAGAGATTCGAGTTCTTAAAAGGGCAAATATAGATCGTGCGTCCGCATTACTTGCGCTGGATGATGATGAAACAAATGCCATGATTGCACTCACCGCCAGAAGTTTGAACGAAGAGATTAACATTATTGCCCTCTCAAACAGAGAAAACAGCGAGGAGGTTATTAAAAAATCCGGAGCCAACATGGTAATCTCACGGAAAAAGATAATGAGTACCATGATAGATTACTGGGCAAAAGGTGACTTCAGATACGATATATTCGCCTCTGGAGAGGGCATAAATATAAAAGAGATGGTGGTTAAAGGGGCGCTTTCCGGCAAGAAAATAGGAGAAATGAAATTCAGAGATAAGTACGGCACCATAATTGCAATATACAGAAACGGAAAAATTATCGAGGACCCCACTCCCAACTTCACGTTGAGGCATGGAGATACCATAGTTTACATACCGGAGGGCGATAAAAAATGATAGTATGCGGATACAATGAAATCACAAAAAATCTGGGAAATGCAACGTTTATAGATACAGGCTTTCCAGATGACCGGGAAAATTTTGTATGGGGTGACCCGGCAGATCCCAACGTTTTGAAGCAGGCGGGGATAGACAACGAAGATACAATAATAATTGCCACGGAAGACGATACCAAAAACATTTACATCACGCTTCTTGCACGAGAACTGAATCCGTGGATTAATATAGGGGTGATTTTAAAAAAGCAGGAAAACGTGGAGAAAGCGCGGAGGGCAGGGGCCAATAACGTGATGGTAGAGAGTGTTATAATCGGCAAAGAGATTCTCAATGCACTTCTTAATCCGAAAGTAGCCGAGCTAATAAGTCAGGTAATGTTCTCTGAATCTTCAAACATTTATGCATTTACACTTCCCGAGCAGTATGTAAATAAAAAACTGAAAAACACAGACATACGCAGAAGAGTTGGCACCGTAATTGCGATAAAACGCGGTAAAAAGATTTTAAAAAATCCGGGTGCAAACACAGTGCTTAAAAAGGGAGACGTGCTTATATTTTTCAGAAAATAAGGGAATTTCACAAATTTAAAATATTAAAACTGCTTATGAGTTAAGCGGTGCGTACCGATGGAAAGAGGAGAAATTGAAGATGATGTACTCAGTTATGATTACGACCGTGAAGAGCTGCTCCGTCAAATAAGAATTCTCGAAGATGAGAAAAGATATCTGGAATCGGAACTCAGGCGATTGCAAAATGAGGTGAATAGACTCAAAAAAGAGCTGAACAAAATGAAAGCCCCACCACTTTTGCTGGGAGTGATAGAAGATATTCTGGATAAAAATCGCATTCTGGTACGCAGCTCTGCAGGTCCCTCATTCATAGTCACCGCGTCGACATTTGTATCAGAGAAAGAGCTCAAGCCGGGCCGCCGCGTGGCGCTGAACAAGCAGAGTTTTTCGATAGTGCATGCGCTTCCCGAGACGTACGACCCGGATATCACCGCGGCGGAGGTGATAGAGAGACCTGAAGTCACCTATGCAGATATAGGAGGTCTGGAAAAACAGATTCGCGAGATTCGCGAAACTGTGGAGCTTCCGCTTTTGCATCCAGAACTGTATAAAAAGGTAGGCATAGAACCACCCAAAGGTATTCTTCTCGCAGGCCCACCGGGCACGGGCAAGACTCTGCTAGCGAAGGCGGTGGCACATCACACTCACGCAACATTCATACGCACTGTGGGCAGCGAGCTGGTACGCAAATACATAGGTGAAGGTGCCAAGCTGGTACGGGATTTGTTTGCACTGGCAAAGAAAAAGGCACCGAGCATAGTGTTCATTGACGAACTGGACGCCATAGGCTCCCGCAGAATGGATATGGCCACTTCTGGAGATAGAGAGGTGCAGCGCACGCTCATGCAGCTTCTCGCGGAGCTCGATGGCTTTGAGCCTCTCGACAATGTTAAGATAATTGCCGCAACAAATCGTCCCGATATTTTAGACCCTGCATTACTCAGACCGGGAAGGTTTGACAGAATCATTCTTGTACCGTATCCAGACTACAAATCGAGGATTGAAATATTGAAGATACACACCCAAAAGATGAACATAAAAGACGTGGATATTGAGGCAATCGCCAAGAAGACCGATGGCTTCAGCGGTGCTGACCTGAAAGTAATCTGCATGGAAGCGGGTATGTTTGCCATCAGGGATGACAGAGACTACGTGACCCAGGAGGACTTTGAGCTGGCAATAAGGAAATTCCTGCACGCTGACGAAATACGCAGAGAAGCTCCCGGAGAGAACATGTTTGCATAAATTGGGGGAATCGCATTGGCAGAGGGGGATAAATCCGGGTTGAAACGTGCAGGCGTGATATATGGTGACGTGGGCACCACACAGTTCACATGCACGGTGACCTCACCGCTTTTAGAGCAGGGCGATTACGTGCAGGTGCTTCATGAGAAATTTGGCTGGGTTCTGGGCAGGGTGGATGAGATTAAGAGAAAAACCAATCTCACTGAAAAAAGGGCAAAAGAACTTCTAAAAGGCGAGGAGGTAAACATTGAAGAAACCATTCTTGCTACGGTTGTGGTTATAGGATACAGGGACGAAAAAGGACTGTTACAGTATCCGCGCATACCATTTAATGTGGGCAGCATAGTTTATTTTGCCACCGATGAGTTCATTAAAAAGGTCATAGGAATAGAGGAAATAAAAGAAACCGGTGCGTATATAGGCCGATTATTCAAACACAAAAACATCAAAATTTATCTCGACATAAACAATATGGTCCAAAAGCACGTGAGCGTGCTGGCAAAAACCGGAGCGGGCAAAAGTTACCTCACCGGAGTGCTTTTAGAAGAGTTTCTGAAGAAAGATGTGACTGCGGTAATAATAGACCCGCATGGAGAGTATCAGTCCCTCAAACACCCGGCGAAAAAGAGCAAGCAGCACGATGAATTTGGAGTTAAACCCATGGGATTTGCATCGAAAATCAATATGTTCACTCCAGATACCGAGCTAAATGGCGGCAGACCCCTCAGATTTACCTTGGCCTCAATGAGTCCCAGAGAGCTTTTGAATCTGATGAATCTGGATGCAAGGCAGTACCTCATACCGCTGAGAAAAGCCATGGACCTGCTCAAAACATCGCGTCAGTTTTTTGACCTTAAAGACGTGATTAGAATTCTGGAAAGCGAAGATTCTCCAAATCTCTCACCGCTGATTGCACAGTTAGAATACATGGCAGAAATGGGCATATTCGCCAAAAAAGGCACGAAAATTGGAGACATAGTGTCCAAGGGCAAGATATCAATAATCAATCTGAGAGGCGTGGCGCCGGATATTCAGGAGCTTGTGGTGCAGCGGCTATCAATGGCATTGTTTGAATTGAGAAAGAGAAATAAAATTCCTCCACTTATGCTCGTGGTGGAAGAGGCTCACAACTATGTGCCGCAGCAGGGCGTGGCGGCATCCAGCAAGATTCTGCGCACCATTGCAAGTGAAGGTCGAAAATTCGGACTGGGACTGTGCATAATCTCACAGAGACCCGCCAAGATTGACAAAAACGTGCTATCGCAGTGCAATACCCAGATTATTCTCAGAGTCACCAACCCCAACGATTTGCGGGCCATAGGAAACTCTGTGGAGAACCTCACCAAAGGCTCTCTGGAAGAAATTCAGCGGCTGCCGGTGGGCGTGGCACTGGTTACCGGTGGAAACATGTCTTTACCGCTGTTCGTGGAGATTCGCCCACGCCATACGAAACACGGTGGCGAGAGTGTTAAAGTTGTATAGCTGCACATACATAATGAATTTGTAATTAAAAATTTTTTCTTAAAAATGACGATTTAAATTAAAATTCAGAAAAGTTTATATGAAGTTATGCCATTAATTAAATGGGTGGAGCTATGAAAATAAGCCGATTGATACCGGTATTACTGATAGTGGCGGCAATTGCACTTCAGGGGGGAGCTGTTGGCTTTTCTTCTGCGACGGCGACAAGCAGCGCGCACCATTTTAACTTCTCCATGCTGAAACCCGGAGACATAATATTCTGCTACAATCCGTCCATTGACTGGCTCATACCCGGACACTGGACGCATGTGGCAATATTTGTGGGCTGGGACTCTCATGGACAGGGCTGGATTATTGAGGCAACCACTGGCCTGACCGGCGGTCCAAAGGGTGTGCATTACTCCAAGGTGGAGGAACTCAACAAATATCCCGAAATAGCTATAGGTGTTGTAAAAGCAAGTCCGACCGTAATACGCCACGCAATTGCCTTCATAAAGAACAAAGTGGGCGACCCGTACGACTACTGGTGGATATTTAAAGAAGTGGACAACGGCAAGTATTACTGCTCTGAACTTGTGTGGGCCGGATACTATTCTGCAGGTGTGGATCTCGACTCACATCCCGGCTTCTCATGGAAATACGCCTGGGGTGTGGCCCCACAGGAAATCTACGACGACCATAATGTCGTGATTATAAGCCACCAGTATGCATAAATTTATAACCTTTTTCTCAATTTCTTTTGTATGAAGGAAATTTCCGAGGATGTTCTTGAACATTATTTTGATGTTACGCGTCGTGCGATGGAGAAAGTGAAAATCGCAGTGCCTGAGAACTCGCATCTTTATCCGGTGGCAGAGGACTTTATGAACATGGCCCGCGCATATTACGATGATGCGCATTATTTTCGCGAGCAGGGCGATTATGTCCGCGCTTTAGGTGCGGTGTACTACGCACACGCATGGCTGGACGCCGGAGCACGACTGGGATTATTTGACGTGGGAGACGACCACGAGCTATTCACCCTCGCCAGATAAATTTATATCAAACAAATATATACCCAGTTATGCAGAAAAACCGGTTACGGTTATTTGCGGGGCTGATGCTCCTCATACTGATGATGGGTGTCGCGGGGCTGTCGGTGGTGAAAAAGAATATTGTTGATGAGAAGGCTGAATACGTTCTTGACAGTTCCAAGGTGTTGAAATATGGAAATACAATATATTTTAAAGAGCAGAGCTTTGAATCTTTAAGCGCTTTAAGCAATACGGGAAATCTCACATGGCGATTTTTCCCGCAAGACGATGATTTCATAGTGGATTTTACCCAAGCAGGCTCTACGGTGTACGTTCTTACAAATGCGCACCTGTATTTTCTCTCGCCTCAAGGTGCGGTTCTCAAATCCATATCCACCGATACGCTGGTGGGTAACAACAGCTCGGCGCTCTGGCCTGCAGCGATGTGGAACTACAAAAGTCAGGCTTATGTCCTTTTTAACTCTACGCTATATGTCTTCAGTGGTACGAGTATAATTAATAGAGTAAACATGCAACTTCCCGGCTGGCCCGTTGATGAACGACAATTTGGCGCTGCTACATTGTTGGTGTACAAAAACGGGACAAATCGCTGTTTTTACGATGTTGCCGGCTCAAAGATACAGTGGCACTGGGAAGAGAGTAAGTACGACAAATACATTATTCACTATCCTTACGTGTTTCTATTTTCAAATCATAACATTGCGGCCATGAAAGATGGAAAAATTGTATGGTCCCGCAATTTTGGGAACACATGGCTACGAGGTCTGGAGTTTGGGGATGAAAATTTCGTTATGATGCTCGGGTCATACTATACTGAAAAATACCACGCTGAAGAGTACAGCTATGCGTTTACAAACGTTAAAAATTTTTATGTTACTGTTAACGCATTCTCAATACCCGCGGAAGAGGAAAACGGGCTATTTGAAGGGATAGTTACTGGCGATGAGGCATGGGCTGTGTGGGGTGACTATATTATTAATTTTAATGTACCTGCGAAAGATAATGTAAATGTTAAAGCAACTGTTAATCATACCGGTTATCATGCGCTATTCTCGCAAATACTTTTAAAAAGCGGAAATACGCTGATATCTGCAGGATATTATGATTTTGATGGCACTGTTGCGGTATATGATGTTCAGGAAGAATATGTGCTAAATCCTGGAGCAAATATGGAATACAAGCTTGCGTTTCTGGCGGCGATAATAGTTATATCAGGAGTGGGTATAATATGGCTTCGAAAAAAATAATAACAGTTTTCGCAATAATAACGGCAGTGGCGTTTCTTGTGCCGGGAATTATAGGTGTGATTGAAAGCATGGAAGGTACACAACTCGATTTGTATTCAAATCCGGGCTCTCGCGGAACTTATTATTATCATGAGTTGCACTGGGTCCATGTGTATGAAAACGATATAGCGTACCAGAACATGAATTTTGAAAAGCTCTGGAGTAAACAGGTAAAGAACTTGACTCATGTGTTTGTCGGGGCTAACTCGTTGATTGCGGTTTCACATTCGGAAAACAAATCGCAGATTATTGTCTATGCTTATAATGGAACCGAAATATTTCACTATGTGGCAAAAAATGGCAAGGTTGTGCAGGCGGCATGGAACGGCAAGTATCTCGTTCTTGTATCCGTTTCCGATACGCCCGCGAAAAAAGCAGAGATTAGCGTGGTGTCCAGCAGGGGGGCGATTCTTGGTAAATATTCTCCTAACTGGAACACAAGCAGTTTTGATTTTTCATCTACGTTTAATGACTATTATCAGCATCCGCTCACGCTTTTATCCTCCATATTCATTATCAACTACTGGAAAAGCATCTACGCATTCTCATACTCCGCCCACCCGCTCTGGAACAGAAGTTATGGATTGGTGTCTCTGTTTACAGACTCTTCGCACATTTTCGCTGTCAACTCTCATAAATTAATCACGCTCACCTATTCGGGTAGAGAGCTGTGGAACAGAACCATGCTAACTGACATAGATTATATCCATATAGCAAATAACAGAATTTACGTGTATTTCTCCGCAAACGAGCCGTATCCTATGGTGGAAGTTCTTAACGAAGAAGGCAAAATTATAACGGTGAACAGTTTTAAATATATCTCGATTTCTAATGGAAGCAGAGTTTATGAAGATGCAATTTTCACAGATATGGGTGGCTATGTGGGTATTCTGCATTACACAAGCTATGGGTTTATAGTTGCCGGAGCGTCTTACGATTTAACTCGTGAGATATGGAGTGTTCGGGTGTACTGTTCGTCAGCATGGTACTCTGGAGAGTCGGATAACGTGTATTTTCCAAATATAGATTTCAGTCAGGGGAGTGTTATGGTTGATGAGTATCAACCTGTAGTTATGAATGATATGCACGGAAACCGCACAGTGTATTTAGACCACCCGGACGCGAATGATTTCTCATTGTATCTTAAAATATTCACGGTGTACTGGCTGGTTCTATCCGCAATAAACGTGGGCATATACAGAAAATTGAAACCACGAAAAAAGATGCCATGGTACGTATTTGTATTTGCACCGTTCCTGTTTGGAGCTCTAAACGCGATGTTTCTGAGTGCGGTTATGCTCACGCCTCTATTTCTGATATTATTTTATGCAGCCACGCCAAAATACAGAGGCAAGGAGATTCTGTTCTCGCTGTATTATATACCATATGCGGCAATATTTCTGCATTATTATCCGTATCCGCACCCGTGGGAATACGTGTACCTCGCGGCCGGGTTGATAGCAACTTTTGCGGGAATTTATTTGATGGATTTGATTTACGAGCAAAATCAAAGTTTGGCCACGGCAAAATAAACTCCCTTTCTTTTTTCTATAACGATGCCCTCGCGAAGCAGCTCTTCAAACCGCTTTGCAATGCGAGTTAGCCCGCGCTCCCGCATCTTCTGCTCAAAATACTCATACTCCCACCCTTCGGGTTTCAGGGTGTTAAGTTCCCACAAAACCCGGTTTGTGAGCAATCTATCTCTTTTTGCCAGCGACTGCGCCGCCACCTCGCGCCGTATTCGCTCCCCTTTGATGTCCTCCACCCTTGAGAAAAGCTCCACGTACATGCTCAGCACCGGCTCCACACGCCATTCGCCGGAGATACGATACCATGCATCCATTGCCCGAGCCATATGCTCTCCAAACCCGTTTACATCTCCAATATCCATAATTATTCCAAGCCGCATCGCTTCCACGATATCCGGCACCTCTCTTTCAAGGCGCGAGACAAGCAGCTCCTTGTATCTGAGCACCTCTCCTCCATCTATCTCCGGCCTGCGAATATGATTCTGAAACGCATAGAATCCCATATCCAGTGAATATTCTTTCAATAAATTCTCGTCTCCCACCTGCACCTCCTCCCGTGTGGGTATGAGAGGCGCATCCGAGAGAGAGATTAACGTCTCCATTGAAATCTTAGAATCGGTCATAGCACTCTGTTCCCAGGCCCTCGCCTTTCTTGACTGATAAAATCGTTCGGCCCTGCGAGGTGTGAGATGCTGATACCTAATCTTAAATCCCCCTTTAAGCTTAACCTCAACCTCCGAATCGTACCGCAACCGCACCGTCATCTCAGTTCTGGTCAGTATGGGATTTATTGCATTCACCATGGACATGAGTTCTTTAAAATTCTCAGCGTATCCTCTGGCACTGGCTTTCAGAAAAGACACCGCACTGCCGCCCACCCGGCCAACATAGCTTCCGCTGCCAGAAAAATACGTGAGCATCACATCTCTGGCAGCGCCCGTGAAAGCAGAATCCATAATTTGAAGCATCGCGTTTCCGCTCAGCCCCGTTCTCTCCAGCTCGAGATATCTTTCCACAGGCACTTTTTTCACCGAATCTGCCAGCACAAAGCGCCCGGATTTCGCACTGTACACAGAAAAATCAGAGAGCACCCCCTCCACGCAAAGCACCGTACCCCGCGGAATAAGATAAGAGGGATACACCACAGGTATCACCGGCATGCCATTGCCGGGCAGAGCGGTTAACCCGCGCACCGTAAAATCGCCAAGCATCGGAGCCAGTGCGGGCCAGAGCAGCTCTCTCATGGCGGGCCCGGCGGGCATGCGCACGTTGTACCCGATAAACTCCACTCTCTCCCCGAGCCGAAGCGTGTTTTTCAAAAACCGGGCTTTGAATTTCTCGTCAATCCTCAACGGTAAATACGGGGGGTTCATCTGTATACGCTATACTTGTAAAGCAGGTCAATCAACTTTCGCGCCAGCGGTTCGTCGATGACACCCTCCTCCTTCTTCTTCAGTATGTAATCTCTTGCCTCTTTCACACCCATGTTTGCCGCCTTTGAGTAAATGGTACCCTTCAAAGCACCCTGCACACCCTCAGGCAGGTCCTTAAGCAGCTGTCCCAGCAGGTACCGAAACTCATAATCTTTCCGCATATTCAGTTTTCTCCTTTTCACAATTTCCTGTATGCGGTGCGGTATAATATAAATTGCGGTTTGAATTAATCAAAATCCTCTATATCGCTCTGAAACCTCACCCGCTCGCCGGAAATTTTCACCGGATACTCGCCGGTCAGACACCCCAGACACATCTCCGTGCGCGGCAGTCCTATTGCACTCACAAGCCCGTCAATGCTCACGTAGCCCAGCGAGTCCGCACCTATCTCCCTCGCAATTTCTTCCATGGTCTTTCCCTCGGCGATGAACTGCTCGCGGGTCTTCATATCGATACCCAGATAGCACGGCGCAATTATGGGCGGCGAGCCGATACGCACGTGCACCTCCACCGCGCCGGCATCACGAAGCATCTGCACAATCTTGCGCATAGTATTGCCCCGAACAATAGAATCGTCCACGAGCACTATTCTCTTTCTCCGCACCACCGAGCGCACGGGATTGAGTTTCATTGTTATCTCTCTAACCCGGCTTTCCTGAGAGGGTAAAATAAACGTGCGTTCCACGTATCGGTTCTTCATAAGCCCCTCCGCGTACGGTATTCCGCTCTCTTCCGAGTATCCGATGGCATGCGCACGGCCAGAGTCGGGCACGGGCACCACAAAATCCGCATCTACGGGATGCTCTTTAGCAAGGTTTCTTCCGATTTTTCTGCGCACGTCATAAACGCACCGGGAATCAATTATGCTATCCGCCCGCGCAAAATACACATACTCGAACATACAGTGCGCATGGTGCTTCTTTTTGAATACGTGATGCGTTATAAACCCGCTGGCAGTGAGCTCCACAATCTCCCCCGGGACAACATCTCTGACCAGTTTCCCCCCGATGGAGTAAAACGCCACGCTTTCCGAGGCAACTCCATATCCGCCATCAATCTCACCGAGCGCGAGAGGCCGGATACCCAGCGGATCCCGCACCGCAAAAAGGCGATTATCCACAAGAATGGCAAGTGAGTAAGATCCGCGGAGCCGACGCACCATTCTTTTTATTCCCTCAACGATGCCATGCTGCGTGATTTCGTAAGAGAGAATACGCGCAATAACCTCGCTATCCGAGCGCGTTGTGAATGCCGAGCCCTTCTCTCCCAGAAAAGTTTTGAGCTCGTCGACATTGACTATTTCTCCATTATGCGCCACCGCAATCTCATGGCGCGGCGTGTATATGTAGATGGGCTGTGCATTCTCTTCCACCGAGTCTCCCATGGTCGAATAGCGAACGTGGCCAATACCCACATTGCCGGCAAGATATGACAGATTAATCTCGTTAAAAACCCGATGCACCAGACCCATGCCCTTTACTATGTGCATTCTCTCCTTGTGCGTGGCTATGCCCGCACTTTCCTGGCCCCGATGCTGCAACGCGCGCAGAGAAAAATAAATAGTTTTTGAAACAGGAGATGAGGAAAAGAACCCTGAGACACCGCAGTACTCATTTCTTTTTCTTCGCCCATGAGTATGAACGCCTTCTGGGCGCAGGGTAGCCACAGTAAGCACACCTCTTTGTATGTATGTTGTATGCGCGATGTCCACATCTTCTGCAAACTATATGCGTATGCTTTTTGTTTCGTTTACCCATTGCTGGAGTACCTCTACCTGCCATTTTCAATCACCTCACGGAGGAGAAATGTAAATTACAGTATCGCCTCTGACGATAACCACGTTGTACACACCTTTTGATTCGCCGTTTATAATCTCCTCTGCATTCTTGAGCACGAGGTTCATGTGCTGGTCATATCCGTCCAGAACTCCCCTGTATTCCTTATTACCCTTCATAGAGACCAGCACCGGCTTGTTCAAACTTTCGTGAAGCACATGTAAAGGCTTGAGCATATCTCCCATTTTAACCACAAATCGGAAATCCGCAACCTCTATTTAAAGTTTGGGTTAACGCTCATCACATTCAGAGTTTCACGCCGCGCATCTAAAGCACAGGAAAAATCTTTTAATAGCGCCGATTTATTCCCGCACAAGGTGATGCAAGATGAAGTACATATACTTCTTTGACGAAAAAAGCGAGGAAATGGAAGCACTGAAGAGCAAGGGTCTCAAAGAGATGAAGCGTGTTTTAGGAGGCAAGGGAGCAGGTCTGGTTGAAATGACGCAGATTGGTTTGCCCGTGCCCCCGGGATTCACAATAACCACAGAAACATGTATGAAATACTTTGAAAAGCATGACTTTCCCGAGGGCTTGTGGAGCGACGTGCTGCAGGCCATGAAAAAGCTGGAAGAGAAAACGGGCAAAGTTTTCGGCAGTGATGAAAACCCGCTTCTCGTGTCCGTGCGCTCCGGTGCACCCATAAGCATGCCGGGAATGATGGACACCATTCTCAATCTGGGCCTGACAGATAAGAGCGTTCTTGGGCTGGCGAAGCAGACCTCCAATGATAGATTTGCATGGGACGCTTACCGGCGCCTGATTCAGATGTTCGGCGATGTGGTGCTGGGTATCAAGCACGATGAATTTGAAGAGGAAATAGAGCATATGAAGAAGAAATACGGCGTGGAGCAGGATGTCGAACTGAGCGTTGAGGCGCTGAAAGAACTGGTGGCAAGATACAAAGAAGTGTATAAAAAACATGGATTCGAGTTCCCGCAGGACCCGTACAAGCAGCTTGAGATGGCAATACGCGCCGTATTCGAATCATGGAACAACGAACGCGCAATAGTGTACAGAAAGATTAACAAGATGCCCGACGACATGGGCACTGCGGTGAATATAGTGACCATGGTATTTGGCAACATGGGCGACGATTCCGGCACCGGTGTGGCGTTCACCCGAGATCCGCGGACTGGAGAGAAGCATCTGTACGGCGAATTCCTCCCGAACGCGCAGGGTGAAGACGTCGTCGCAGGAATACGCACACCCCACGCAATAAACGAGTACAGCAAGCAGGACGCAAATCGTGAGCTTCCAACGATGGAAGAGATGATGCCCGAAGTGTACAAACAGCTGCAGAACGTGGCAAACATACTGGAAGAGCATTATCGCGATATGCAGGATATTGAGTTCACAATCGAAAAGGGCAAGCTTTATCTCCTGCAAACCCGCACGGGTAAGAGGACGGCAATGGCCGCGGTGCGCATAGCCGTGGAGATGAAGGAAGAGGGTGTGATATCCAAGGAAGAGGCAGTTATGCGAGTCACCCCTGAGAATGTAGATACCCTTCTCCATCCGCAGGTGGACCCGGCAGCGAAGAAGGAGGTAATTGCCAAGGGCCTCGCCGCCAGCCCGGGTGCAGCGGTGGGCAAGGTCGTGTTTGACCCGGACGAGGCGGTGGAGCTTGCCGAGCAGGGTGAGAAGGTGCTTCTGGTGCGCCACGAGACCTCTCCAGATGATATACACGGCATGAACGCGGCGCAGGGCATACTGACCGCAAGAGGAGGCATGACCTCCCACGCAGCGGTGGTGGCCAGAGCAATGGGTAAGCCCGCGGTGGTGGGCTGCGAAGAGCTGATCATCAACATGGCAGAAGAATATTTCATAGCGAGAGGAACCAAGATTCGGAAAGGCGATGTGATAACCATCAACGGCACCACCGGCGAAGTGTACAAAGGTGAGGTGCCGCTTATAGTGCCTTCACTCAGCGGAAACCTTGAGAAGATCCTTACATGGGCAGATGAGATCCGCAAGCTGGGTGTGAGGGCAAACGCAGATACCCCCGAGCAGGCAAAGAAAGCGAGGGAGTTCGGCGCGGAGGGTATCGGCCTTGCAAGGACGGAGCACATGTTCTTCGGCGAGGAGCGCCTGCCCATAATGCAGGAGATGATTATAGCCAAGACAAAAGAGAAGAGAATCGAAGCGCTGAATAAACTGCAGAGCATGCAGAGAAGCGATTTCATAGAGTTCTTCCGCACAATGGAAGGATATCCGGTAATAATTCGCCTTCTCGACCCGCCCCTGCACGAGTTCCTGCCCAACCATGACGAAATCGTGGAGGAGATTAACGAGCTGAAGATGAAGCTCAGAGACGCAAAGAGCATGAAAGAGATGGACGACCTCATTGCGAAAATCAATGAGAAGAAAGAGCTTCTGGCGATAGTGAACGAGCTCCACGAGTTCAACCCCATGCTCGGATTCCGCGGCTGCAGACTCGGCGTGATATATCCGGAAATCTACGAGATGCAGGTGCGCGCCATAATGCAGGCGGCCATAGAGGTAAAGAACGAAGGTAAAGAGATATACCCGGAAATAATGATTCCTCTCATCGGCCACGTGAACGAGCTCAAGCTTCTGAAAGAGAAACTCGAAAAGATAGCCAGAGAGGAGATGCAGAAAGCGGGCGTGGAAATCAAGTACATGTTCGGCACCATGATTGAGATTCCGCGTGCAGCACTCACCGCGGACGAGATTGCAGAGTATGCAGAGTTCTTCTCCTTCGGCACAAACGACCTGACGCAGATGACCTTCGGATACAGCCGCGACGACGCTCAGGCAAAGTTCCTGCGCAAGTACGTGGAGATGGGCATACTCAAAGAGGACCCGTTCAAGAGCCTTGACTGGGACGGTGTGGGACAGTTAGTGAAGATGGGCACGGAGAAAGGCAGATCAAGCAACCCGAAACTGGAAGTGGGCGTGTGCGGCGAGCACGGCGGCGACCCGCACAGCATAGAATTCTTCCATATGGCCGGATTGAACTACGTGTCCTGCTCACCGTTCCGCGTCCCAATAGCGCGGCTTGCGGCGGCGCAGGCACAGCTCAAGCATCCGCGTGAGTGATTTTTACCCCATTTTTCCTTTTTTGAGGAGAAACTTTTAAATGTTATGTTTCGCTTATTAACTGTTTCAAAATGATTCATCACGTACGCCGTAAATGGAATAAATCGCGTATTATCTCACTGTTCGACCCGCTTATTGGTGAGTGGTTCTCCTCCAAATACTCTGAGCTTACCGAGCCGCAATCGTACGGCATACCTCTGATTCATTCGGGCAAGAACGTTCTTGTTTCATCGCCCACCGGCAGCGGCAAGACGCTCACCGCGTTCATATCCATAATCAACGAGCTGTTTTTAATGTCCAAATCCGGCGACTTAGAAGACAAAATTTACTGTGTTTACATTTCCCCGTTAAAAGCGCTGGCCAACGACATAAACCGCAATCTGGAAACCCCGCTGGCAGAAATAATGGATATGGCAAAAAAAGAGAAAATAAAAGTGCCAAAAATTCGGGTGGCTGTGCGCTCAGGAGATACCTCCACCTCCGAGCGCCAGAAGATGCTTCGCAGACCTCCTCACATTCTCATCACCACTCCCGAATCCCTCGCACTGATGCTCACCGCGCCCAAATTCAGAGAGAAATTCAAAACAGTACGCTACGTGATTGTTGACGAGATTCACGAGCTTGCAAACAACAAGCGCGGCGTGCTTTTATCTCTCAATTTAGAGCGCCTTGCAAACTACGCTGGCGAGTTTCAGAGAATCGGACTCAGTGCCACGCAGGCGCCCATAGAGGAGATAGCCCGATATCTGGCCGGCCTGAAAAATGGAAAAGAACGCGATATCTGGATCGTGCAACCTGCCATGCGCAAGGATATGGAGCTTCGCGTGCTCACACCCGTGGAAGACCTGACCATGGTGCCCTACGAAGTGGCCACCGAGAAGATGTACGATATTTTGGTGAGCATAATAAAAGAGCATCGCACCACACTCATATTCACCAACACCCGAAGCGGTGCGGAACATGTGGCATATAAACTAAAAGAGAGAGGCATAGACAGCATAGAAGCGCATCACGGCTCTCTCAGCAAAGAAACGCGCTTACGGGTGGAAAAAGACCTGAAAGATGGCAACCTCAAATGTGTGATATCTTCCACCTCGCTTGAGCTGGGCATAGACATAGGATACATAGACATCGTGGTGCAAATCGGCTCACCCAAGAGCGTGGCAAAGGCGCTGCAGAGAATCGGGCGCAGCGGCCATGCCTACGGCAAGAAAGCCAAGGGCGTGTTCATGGTATTCGAGTTAGATGACCTTATCGAATGTGCCACTTTGGTAAAATGTGCATACGAGGGAAAAATCGACAGAATTCGCATTCCCGAAAACTCTCTCGATGTGCTCGCGCAGGTGCTGGTGGGCATGAGCTTAGAACAGAGATGGAACGTCGACGCCGCGTACGCACTGGTGCGCAACTCATACTGCTACAGAAACCTGCCCAAAGAGAAATTTTTAGAAGTGCTCCGTTATCTGGGCGGCAAGGTGATGGGCAACGAATTTTATTCCAAGCTCTGGTATGATGAGGAGGAGGGCGTGTTCGGCAAAAAACGCAGCTCGCGAATGATTTATTTTATGAACATCGGCACCATTCCCGACGAATCCGATTACCTTGTTGTGGATATTGAGGGAAAGCGACTGGGCACGTTGAGTGAGAAATTTGTGGAGAAACTGCAGCGTGGAGACGTGTTCGTGCTGGGCGCGAGAAGCTACGAAGTGTTAAAGCTCACCTCGACCCGGGTTGTGGTGCGTAATGTGGCCGGCAAGCGCCCCACCGTGCCCTCCTGGGCCGGAGAGATGCTACCCAGATCCTTCGATTTGAGCGTGGAAGTGGGCAAATTCAGAGAATACGTTGAAAACTTAATAACCGAAAAAGGTGTGGAAAAGGCGATAAAAACATTGAGAAAAACAAAGTATTTAGACGGCGCGGGCGCGAAGAGCGTAGTATCGTATATTCGCGAACAGATGCATCACGGTGTGCCAACTCACAGAATGGTTGTGATAGAGGGCTATGTGGAGCCCGGCAAAAAGCACAACATCATTTTCCACTTCCCGTTCGGCAGACGTGTGAACGATGCGCTCTCACGTGCATACGCGCATGCCATCACCGAGAAATACGGCACAAATGTGGGCGTGAGCATCACCGACGATGCGTTCATGCTCACCCTGAAACGTAAGATATCCATCAAAAACGTTCTTGGACTCATAACCGAGGAAAATCTCGAAAACATGCTGAAAGAGGCAATATTCAACACCGAGATGTTCAAGCAGCGGTTCAGACACGTTGCCACCCGTGCGTTCATGGTGCTGCGCAGGTACAAGGGCCGCAACATTTCTGTGGCGAGGCAGCAGCTCAGAAGTGATAAGATTCTGAAACTGCTCCGTGAACTTCCGGGCTTTCCGGTTATGGAAGAGACGTTCAACGAGATTTTGAACATCGCCATGGATTTGCCGCACGCTCTGGAAATAGTGCGAGGTATGGAAAATGGAACTATCCAGAAAAAGTTCATCGACTACACCAGCACTCCCAGCGTGTTCGCACACAGCATAATTCTGGTGGGCATATCCGACATTGTGCTTATGGAGGACCGCAGCACACTGCTCAAAGAGCTGCACATGAAACTGTTAGAGAAAATCATTCCCGAATCCGAGATAGAGGCCATGTTCACAGAGGAGGAAGTTAATGCCCATTTTGCAGAAAAAATCAAAATTAAAGATGAACGCACAATGCTTCAATTTATGAAACTCGCACCGGGTGCGGATATTCTGCACCGTCGCGGTGTGAACATTTACGATTACTCTGCACTTTCAGAGGAGGACACACTGCGCCTTGCGGAAAAACTGGTAAACGAGGGAAAGATAGTGTCCGTGTTCACCACCCGTGTGCTCTGGACCCACGTATCCATGTATCCTGTATTTGCTACCCTCTACGCGAGAGAATGCTCCGAGCCGCTAAAATGGGACGGTGCAAAAAGTGTTGAAGAACTCGCAAAAGAGTTCAACATGAAAAAAGCCGACGTGATGGAAAAACTCAAATGCATGGAGCGAGCATATCTTGCGGGCCGAAAAATCGCAGACGGAAAAACACTCTGGTACACAACCGAATCGGGAGACACACTATCCAGAGACTATGCCATGGAGCTGCTAATCAAGAACCTGCTGTATTTCAGAGCACCGCTGACCTTCGACGAAATTGTGTATACCCTGCATTTACCCGAAGAGGACGTGCGCAGGGTTTTAAAGTACATGGTGGAAGAGGGCACAGTTCTAAAGGGCAAGTTTCTGGTGGGATACGGTGAGCAGTACATGCTCACGGAAGATTATCAGGCAATAATGCAATCAAAAGGCACCGATGAAGAGACGCTCTGGAAATTCAGGACACAGAAGATTACAAAGAATATGAACTGTGATGAATATTTCAAAAACTTTCTGGTTCTGTTCAATACTGACTCTCTGAAAATTCGCGGCTGTTTCGATGAGTTCATCGAGATGGTAAAACACGGTGAGCTCGCGTACGGCCGGTTTATGGGCGGGCGTCTGTGCTATGCACCCAAGAAGAGCATTCCGCTGTTTGCCGCAGTGTATCGAAGAGATGAGCTCACAGAGAGAGACCGCCGGATACTGAACCTGATTGGCGGACTGGGCGATGAAGCAACTTTGAAAAAAGTGCAGTCATACAGCAACTACTCCGCCTCGGAGGTCAAAAAAATAATAGACAAATTGGAGCGCAATATTTACATATACAGACACGCCGAGCCGCACCTGAGCCCGCAAAGGTACCATTACGATGCGGTGGTATACGCTCCGGAGGGCACGCAGGAAGAATTTATAAAGCGCGTTATAAAGGGCTACGGCCCGCTCAGCCCGGAGGAAATTGAATGGTACACCGGCCTCAAAGCCAGAGATCTGAATGTGAAAACCATCACCGTTGAAGGTCGCACGTATCTTTCCATGGACGAAATAAAAGATGCAGAAGGCACGACAAAAATTGTGCCGAGGGAGGACCCGCTGATTTACCCGACTCTGCACTCACTCTACGGCAGATTTGAAGAGATACTCACGCATATGCTTGTGGAGAATGGCGTGCCGGCCGCAACCGGCGAGATTGTAAACAAAAAAGATTATTTTTCGGTGGGCGACATACATGGCCACAAACGAAAATTTTTGGAGACTGTGTGCGAGCTGGGCACAGTGGTGCTGAGCTTCAATCCGAGAGTAAAAGCGTTTCACAAAATAGGAGATTTTTACGTATGTGGCGAGCTTTCTCATAAATTATACGAGAAAAAGCAAATCATACAGTATCTGCTCTGGAAGAACCGGGTGCTGCCGGGCCGTAAACTCAAGAACCCTCTCGAAGTCGTGCGCTTTATGATGTACCTGCACAGTGATAGAGAGCTCATACGCGCGGTGAGAAAGATAAGTCTGAGCAAGTACTATACCTCCAACCTGATTTACGAAACCGTGAACCTCACAGGAAGCACCGTGTACTCCACGCTTGATAATATAGCGCTGTTTCAGAGCATCAAACGCGCACCGCTGGACGAGAACATGCGCGTGATACTCAGAATGTTTGAACGCGCACCGAGCATGCGCACAGCCGAAATCTTGCAGGAATCACCGCTGGGTGAAGAGCGCACGAGACGCGCACTCAATCAACTGTACAGAGGCAATTACCTCGCACGCCACTCTTCCGGATATCATGTGGTGCGGACAGATATGCCTCAGGAATACGCGAAACAGGCATTTGTGGAAAAGCTGATGGACATATTCGGATTTCTCAGCGTGGAAATAATTGAGCAGTTCACAGGAGAGTGGATAAGCACCACCGAGATAATAAACATACTCAAACTTTTGAATAAGCACCGGGGCCTGTACCTGAACGACGGGCACATCTACTACACGGACGAGAACGAAATTGAAAGCTTCACCGCCATAAGCGAGACGGTGATACTCGACCCGAAAGACCCGCTGAGTGAGGTGCTGCGCAGGCTCTTTCCGCAAAAATGCACGGGATATCTTGTCATATTTGGCGATAGGGTCGAATGCGTGAAAGCCACGGGCAAGAGAAAAATAAGAGTGCAGAAAGCCAGCTCGCCGGAGGCTGAGCAGCAGTTTTTAAGATACTTCACTCCTTAACTCCGCGAATTATATCCACGCTTCTGCTCGCACCGATTCTCGTGGCACCCGCTTCAATCATCGCCATTGCCTCTTCGGCGGTGTGTATGCCACCGGCCGCCTTAACGCCCATGTCCGGGCCCACCACCTCTCGCATCAGGCGCACATCTTCAACCGTGGCGCCGGCCGTGCCGAATCCGGTGGAGGTCTTCACAAAATCCGCACCCGCTTTCTTTGCAATCTCGCACGCTTTGATCTTCTCCTCTCTGGTGAGATAACACGTCTCAATTATCACTTTCACCACGCCATTCATATCATGCACCGCGTCCACCACCATCTTTATATCTCGAAGCACCGCATCGTAATCTCCATCTTTGAGCGCGCCCACATTAATCACCATATCTATCTCCTCGGCACCGTGGCGCATGGCCATAATCGCCTCCTGTGCCTTCGTCTCAGGATACGTTGCACCCAGCGGAAAGCCCACGACACTGGCGATTTTCACATCCGTGCCTTTCAAAAACTCCGCCGCATCTTTAACCCGACAGGGATTCACGCAAACTGCATAAAACCCGTATTCTCTGGCCTCATCACACAGTTTTCTTATATCATCTCGGGTTGCAAACGCTTTCAGGTTGGTATGGTCAATATACTTTGCAAGCTCCTCACGATTCATACACAAGGAATATAAATAATTAATAAAAACTTTGGTGCATATTGCCCACCTGCGGGGATTCCCATCATGGCTCAGGGAATGCCAGCCGGGCAGGCAGGTGTTTAACGGGATATGCATATATTACTTTTTCTGCGAGGCAAGAAACTTGAGAAGATGAATCTCCTCGCCGTTGAGCGCCACGTTCTCCCTATCCAGCGTGCCGTGCTTCAGTGCCGCCAGAATGCGCGGATTACCGCGGCTTATCTGATATATTCGTTTGAACGCAGATTCTTTCACGTCAGGCAGCAATTTTCTCGCGTGCTCGTACGGCAGCGCGTCCAGATTAATCTCCGTCACGCGTCCCTCTGCAAGGTCCGATAGCGTGTAAAATCTGTTATAGTACGGCGTATCTTTACGCATGCATACAATAACTCTGCTGTGCTCCATGGGCTCTTTGACCAGCGCGTTGAGTGCGCTCACAAACTCATCGTCCACATCATGATAATCGTCAAATATGAGAAGCGTGGGCTGGGTTCTCAAAACTGAGAGTATGTCCTCACTGCCAAACAGCGCGTTAAACACCTCTTTTACCGAGCTCCATGTGCGCCCATCATAAACATCGAGCCAGATAATATGCATGCTCGGTTTTTTCGTATCCAAAAATCTCTGCACCAGATAGCTTTTTCCAGAGCCACGACCACCCACTATGCTCAGCATACCCCCGCGAGAGAACCATGACTCGATGGTGTCTATTTCCGCCACCCGGTCCACAAAATCATCTATCGTAACGGATACCTCTCTGAACACCACCGGCGGCTTCATATCCAGCACGGCGGGCGTGATTTCACCTCTATCCAGCTTTGTAAGCAAATCTATGTATCCAATTCCGAGCTTTTTCTTCAACTCGTTCAGAGTATAATACTCATCACCCACCTGAATCCTATTTTGATTTATCTTCTCAATAATCTTTTTGACCTCAGCAATCCCTGTGGGTGTAAGCAAATACACGGTGACCTTTTTTTTCTTACCCGGCACATGGGCCTTTATCTTTTTAACCAACCCATCTTCCACGAGTTTCTTAATGTTTCTGGGCACATGCGTGACAGAGATGCCTATTCGTTCTGCAATGCCCTGCTGGGTAATCTCAGGTGGATACTCATATTTTCCCTCATACTTTCGATAATCGTAAAGATGCAGCAGAATTTTTTCAGAGTTACGTAGGCGCATTATGGAGTAATTGTAATAAACCATATTTAACTCTATCGCCAGAAACCTGAAACCTTATCCGAACGGTTAGTTGCGCGGGTAAGAGAATACGCAGATAATTCATAATTAAACACCTGCCATTTAAAAAATCGGTAAATTTAAATCCATTGGACATATATTGAATAATATGGGCAAGGATGATATTCTAAACGAAGTTATTGCACTCAAGAAAAAGATGGGGGATATTGACGCTAAACTGGATCGCGTGATTCAAAGGCAACTGGCTCTCGAAAAAAAGCTGGAGGAAATGGATAAATTACAAAAAAGTATAATTACCTTGCCGGTAAAATTAAATACCACCGCATATCAAATCGTATCTCAACTGCGTTCTGAAATAGGAGACATAACCGAAGAATTTGAAGATAAAGTTTCTGAATCCATAGGCAAACTCGATGAGCTTACAAACATAAACAAACGGCTGGATATTTTTGAAGAAAATATGAAAGCATATATAGAGAAAATGAAATACATGCTTCTGGAACTCGAAGATAGTATAAAAGAAATGAATAAGGAGGGAGAATGATGGCAAACGAAGATAAAAAACCCATGATTGTGAAGACGCTGAGCTTGATTAAATCTAACATGCCCAAAAGCGTGAAGAAAAAGATTCCCGAGGCGGATTATTATGTGGACCTTGCCATAAGTATGGTAAATCAGTACGTGGAAATTAAATCCAAACTTGAAAAGAGCATAGAAAAGCTGGAAAACATAACCAAAACCGTGAAGGAAACCACTGAGAAATTAGATGAGAGTGTGGCAAAAAGAAGCGAGGAGGTGGAGCGAAAGGAGGAGGAGCTGACCCTTTTGCTTCAGAAACTCACAGATATAGAGAGCAGAGTGCACAGTATTGAAGAACGCGAAGAACGCCTCGCGGAAAGAGAGGAAAAAATGAAAGAATGGGAAACCCGGCTTCAGGAGAAAGACGAGACCCTGGACCGTCTCATCAACACAAACACGGAAATAGTCGGCCAGATTAAAGAGAGAAGCGAGAAACTTGCCGTACTGCTCACCACCATGGTAAATGAGAAAAAGCAGTGGGACGAGGAGATGAAAAGAAAAGAAGAAGAACTATCAAAACGTGAGGCTTTGATTGAAAAGATGAAAAATGCTCTGGAGCTTCGGGCAAGAGAAGTATCCAGAAAGGAGGAAGAACTAGCAGACTACGAAAAGAGAAAAGAGGATCTGGAAAGAGAACTTGAAGAGATGAAGCGCAGAAAGATGGACGAAATCACCGAGGAGGAAATGAAACTCAAAAAATGGGAAGAGGAGTTACACCAGAGAGAGCAGGAACTTACCGGGTACTCACGCATTCTCTCAGAGAGAGATGAGAAGCTGGATCTGAGAAAGAAAGAGCTGGATAGATGGTCTGATGAATTACGCAAGAAAGAAGAGAAATTCAGAGATTACGAAAAGCGCATCTCCGAGATGAAAGAGGAAATAAAAATACTGAATGCTCGCGTGGAAGAGCTAAGAAACCAGAAACAGGAGTTAGAGAAAGAGCTGGCAGTGATAAGAAGCCAGATTTAACTTTTTTTACTCTACGAGAAAAACATTAAATACTCTATCTCATGTTTTTTCGGGCCAAGAGCCAGAGGGCGGCCACGGGATGCGGATACCTGCGGCCCTAAATTCCGAAAGGGAAGGGTTTGGAAAGGGAAACTGCAGGTGTCCCTTCCTGAGGAAAGTCCCCCCTCCATCGGGCAGCCGGCTCTGCACAAGCAGAGGTCTCGAGAGGGACGGCAACGGAGCAGAAACGCCACAGCTCACGGGGCAGAATGATTCCCTGCGGATGACGTTCCCGTGAGATTTGATGAAACGGCCGACCCCGGCGGAGCAAGTCCAAGCCGCGCCTGTGAGTTGCCCGACGAGGCGCAGGTGGGACGCATAGTCGGATGCCGCCAGTGGGGAGGCACCTACGGTTTCTCCCTCAACCCTTTCCCCTGAGGGAGGGGTTTGAAGGGGGAACCACGGGTGCCCCTCATAACAGAAGGGGGCTTACTCCTGGCACTTGGCCCACTCATCTTTTAAAAAAAATTAATGGGAAATGGACATCCAGATGAAGTACACCCCGAAAATTATGGCCAGTGCGTACATCACCACGCTTATTTCTTTGTATCTCCGCGTTGCGAGCTTAACGAGAACATAGGAAATCACACCCGCACCTATACCGTTGGATATGCTGTACGTAAAGGGCATGGCAATCAGCGTCAGAAATGCAGGTATAAACTCTGTGTAATCATTGAAATCCACATTGGCCATGTTTGAAAGCATGAAAAGGCCCACAAGCACGAGCGCGGGCGCGGTTGCGGCTGCGGGCACCAGCCCCACGATGGGCGTTATAAAGAGACCTAAAAGAAACAGCGAGGCAACAACCACGCTCGTCAGCCCGGTACGGCCACCTTCTTCAACACCGGACGCACTTTCAATATACGTGGTCACCGTGGACGTGCCGAGCATCGCGCCGAAAGTTGTGCCAAGGGCATCGGTAAGAAGCATTCTGGTAAGCGATTTCTTCGGAATATTCCCGTTCTCGTCCAGGTCTCCGACCTTCGCAGAAAGCCCGGTGACGGTGCCGAGAGTGTCGAAAAAATCCACCATCAAAAATGCGAATATCACCCCAAGCGCCCCCGCAGCCATCAGTCCGGAGAAGTCCATATGCATAGCGATTGGCGCAGGCGAGGCAGGGAGCGATACGGGCGAGGAAGGCAGCGAGAACCCTGAAGGATAGAGCACGGAGGCTGCATGCGGGTCCAGCATGCTCCACACCACTGCAATGCCCGTGGTAGCAAGTATGCCCCAGAGCAGTGCGCCTTTGATTTTATTTACAAAAAACACTATTGTAATTGCGAGTCCTATTATGGCCACCAGAGCATCGGGAGCGAGAAGATTACCCATGGTCACAAGAGTGGCCGGGTCCTTCACCACAATGTGAGCATTTTCCAGTCCGATTATGGATAGAAACAGTCCAATACCCGCACCTATAGAATACTTCAAATTTCTGGGAAATGAGTTAGCCACCAGAGAGCGAACATTTGTGACCGACAGCGCAATGAAAATCAAACCCTCAATAAACACAGCAGCAAGGGCAACCTCCCATGTGTAGCCCATGGTAAGCACCACAGTATAGGTAAAATACGCGTTCAATCCCATACCCGGAGCGAGCGCGTAGGGCTTTTTTGCATACAGTCCCATAATCACAGTTGCCAGCGCTGCCGAAAGCACAGTTGTGGTCACCAGCGGGGCAAAGGGCATGCCCGTATTGCTCAGAATCGCCGGGTTCACAAAAATGATATAAGCCATAGTCATAAATGTCGTAAAACCCGCGATAACTTCAGTTCTCACAGTTGAGCCATGTTCACTAATTTTGAAAAACCGGTCCAGCGTATCGTTTAATGCCATACCGTCACCGTTTGCTAATGAAATTGGAATATTTAATTATTTCACCCCAATTGCTCAAAAATAAGAAGAGAAAACGCTTTTTATTTTTTTCTCATATACACCGCAAAAAACACAGCAAACAGCAGTATGAAATTCCAGCCGCCAAATTCCGGCACCGGTTCGGGCACAGTTATCTGCACCACCGTGCTGTTCTGGCTCTCTCCCGCAGCGTTCACCGCTGTTATGTAATATGAATAGTTCTGCCCTGAAGAGACGCCCGTGTCTTTGTACCAGAGCTGCGATGCGGGTACCGTGGCTATGAGCGTGCCGTTTCTGTATATTTTGTAATTGAGCAGTGGAGGAGTTCCGGGATACGCTGGTGCGGCCCATGTAAGATTGACATAACTCGAAGTAACATAAGCATGAAGGTTGGTTGGCGCTGTGGGCATGAGCAAGCGTGTGGCGTTCTTGAGCGGATAGTAATCCTTCACTTTGCCGCCGCCAAGTGCGTATGGCCAGTCCACGATGCCATCGTTATTTTTATCATTGGTGTCATTGTTATTGGCCCAGTCCAGCCAGTAATTACCCTCCGTGGAAGTGTTCCAGAAATTGGCACCACTGGCATCGTAGGCCTGTATGGTTGAGATAGAGAACCTGTCGCCACTGTTGTGATTGTAATAAAAAGAATTGTTGTAAATCAGATTTTCACGGGAATCCGCATCTAAATACACACCATCGCCGTTATTTGCCACCAGATTTCCCATCAAAATATTTCCGCAGGAGGCATTCATAAACACGCCTTTCTCATTATGGCCCCAGATATTATTCAGGATTCTATTATTATTTGAAGCGCTCATTCCCAGCCCGTTCACCAGACTGTGGTTGCCCACGTTGTTCTGAATCGTGTTATTGGAAGAAGAATCCATCTCTATTGCGTCCCATTCATTACCGTTGAGCACATTATCCGCTATCGTGTTATTATCAGAGTAAAACATTGCAATACCATCATCATCGCTATTCTCACAGGTGTTGTTTACAATTTTACTGTAGCTGATACCGTCTAAATCCATTCCCAGCGCATTTGAGCGCAGTACATTATCTTTGATTGTGATGTTTCTTGAAAAATACATACACATTCCTTCGTTATTGCCGTTAAATGAGCTATTTTCAATCACAATACTTGTAGAGTTCATCATAAATAACCCATCACCACTATTGTTGCTGAAATTGCCATCATGGATAAATAAATGTGAAGAATAGCCAATGATAATCGCATCTGAGCCATTGAAGATAGTTATATTCGCCACCGCAAGCCAGCTTGCATTTCCCAGAATCAGTTCACCCAACGCACCGGAATTTATCGTGGCATTATTTTGATTACCTGTAAGGTAGATTACCGGCTTTTCATTTACAGTGTTATTTTCAGGTATGGTTTGCGTGGCAAATGTAATTTCTGAGCCATACAGAGTTATACCTGCTTTAATAAGCGCATTGCTGTACAGTGCGTTCCAGCCAGAAAACCCAATATATATGCCGTGCCAATCCTCATTTGCACACGTGTTGTTTTTAATAATATTGTGCTCCGACTTATAAAGCGCAATTCCAATACCATTGTTATCGCATGTATTATCCTCAACGGTGTTATTCGCGGAGAGATAGATGTATATTCCCTCCATATAGTTGTCATGGCATGTGTTATTCTCCACTATCCCATTACTCACATTATACAGTTCGATACCCACTCCGTCATCGTATTCTCCATGATATGTGGTATTGTACACTACAGAATCGCGTACCACAAAGTAAGCAGTTGTATTGCCGATATAAATTGCCACTCCGGCACCATGGGCATCTATATCCCACCCAGAAATCACATAGGGACTGGATTCTGAGCCATTACCGGCAACAACACCGTTGGCTGCTGTAAAATCCGTGTTATTGTTTATGCGTATCGGAGTATGAGCGGCATAGCCCACCCCGTATCTCTGAGAATTGCTTTGGTGTACCCCACCTGCCACACTAAACGACGCGCTCACCACAAATGCAAGCATCGCGAATACTACCAGAGCTCTAATATTCATAACACTCACCAACCCTTGTCAATGAATGCAAAAAGAAATATATTAATTTTACTTAGCATTAAAAAGCAGAAATGTTAATGAGATTTAAAGACCCCAGAAGGAGCGCTCTTTTCTCTTTATTCTGGCAATTTCGTTGAGAACCTCCTTATCCTCATAGCTCAGCTGCATGCGGAACAGCTTGCGAGCATCTTCCTCAGGAATATCAATATAATAAATCTCGTCGGGCTTCATCTGCCTGCCAATGGTCACGCCCTCGATGGCCACAGCCACCTCTTCGCCCATTATTGCCTCATCAACGTTATTCTCGCCTTTTCGTATGCTCTTTATGCGTCCAACCACCCGACCATCTTCACGCAATATGCGCTGACCCACGCGAATGCGGCCGCCAAGAACGCGAACCCCGACGATGGCGGGCTTGCTCAACCTGAAAATATACTCGGGGAGAATCTTGAACTTGCCGGGAAAAGTGAGCTCCATTCTTTTCTCCTTCTCCATTTCCATCTTCTTTTTCTTCAACCATTCCTTATAATCCTCGATTATCTTGTAAACCACGTTGTTGATGAACATATCAACCTTACCCGCCTCGCGCTCCGCCTCCGGCAGAACACGAACATTGAATCCGAGAATCACCCGGTAAAGAGGATTGGTTATTGTTTGAGCTTCAATTATATCTCGCTTGCTTATGTCTCCGATATCCGCTTTCTTGATGGGAATACCCTCCTGCTTCAACTCGTAAGCAAGGGCCTCCAGAGAGCCAAGAGCATCTGCCTTTATAACCACGCCCTCTTCCTGTGTCTCAATGTGTATGCCCGTCTCCTGCCTGACACGCTTAACCACTTCCAGAATATTATCATTGGCTACAATCACCGGCGCGCCGGCCAGTGCATTCTCCAGATTCGGAGCGGCTATTTTTATGCCCGCGGCAGCGTGTACCTCGTCCACGCTCATAAACCTGTCCCGGGGGTCCCGCATCTCGTCAAGAGGCTTCGGTTTGAGTATCGCCTTTATCTTCGTTACTATCGGCTCGCAACTGCTGCCCACCACGATGGTATCTCCCTTGCGCATAGTGCCCGAATAAAGAATTACATCAATGGTCTTGCCCAGTCCTCTCTCTTCCTTAACTTCCAGCACGGTGCCCTCGCCCGGGCCGTCTTCGGTGCGCAGGCTCTCTTCTAAAAATCTCTGCGCCAGCCCGACCAGTATGAGAAGTGCGTCCGCGATGCCTATACCTTTCTTTGCACTTACTGGAAGAATCGCTATATTCTGGGTGAAATCAGTGATGCGATCATATCTGTCAGCGGAAAATCCATGCTCGTACAGTTTCTCCACGATTGCGTATATTTTCTCGTCCAACGCCTGCTGCACCCTCTCCTTCTGTTTCTGAATGGCTAAAATGAACGGCATATCCTCAGCGTCTTTCCACCCGTAAATTAAATCGATTTTATTCGCGGCGATTACGAACGGCGTCTTGTACCTGCGCAGTATGTTTATGCTTTCAATCGTCTGGGGCATTATACCCTCGTTTATATCAATTACCAGCACGGCGATATCCGCCAGAGCGCCACCACGAGCGCGAAGCGTGGTGAACGCCTCATGTCCCGGCGTGTCTATAAACAGCAATCCGGGCACGCGGAATTTCTTGCCTTTCATAAGAGGACCGCAAATGCGATAAATGGATTCGATGGGCACCTCGGTGGCGCCGATATGCTGCGTAATTGCCCCCGCTTCTCTCTTCACGATTGAAGTGCCGCGAATCTTATCAAGGAACGTGGTCTTGCCATGATCAACATGACCAAGCACGCTAACTATGGGCTGTCGTATCATAGTTTTTGGGTATGTCAAATCAGTATTAAGATTTGCGTATCTCTTTAAGCTTCGCGGGCATCTCGCTCCAGCGCCAGACACCATCCATTATCTCGTCATGCGTGAATCCTTGCTTCCGCAGATACTCGTACCATCTTTTAAACAGTTCAGGATGCGTGCTTCGCATATTGTGAAACTCCGCGTTGAGCATGGAAGGGCACATATAGCAGCCAATGCGCTCATAGCCCATATCATAAAGAGGATTGTACGGCAGGCCACGATAATGTATGTAGAGCCACACGTCCAGCGCGAGCCAGTCGAGTATCGGATATATGAGCTTCAAGTTGCCAAGCTTTGCGGTGCGCGTGCGACGCATTCTTCCAAACGACTCGTACCTGCGCGTGCCGTCCACCAGAACGCCGTGAAATTTGCTCAGCTGCGCCAGCTTAAGATGCTTTGTGCACCATCTATTTTCCTTGGTGGGTATGCCTTTCTCTTCCACAACGTCCCAGAATCCGCGGTCAGGACGAACTTCAATTAACTCTACACCCAGAAAATCGGCGAATTTTTTAACGAATCGCGAGCTCTCAGGAAATTCCAGCCCGGTGTTCGCGTAAATGGCTTTTTTCACACCTGCAAGGTGCGCAAGATACAGGGCAACCTCGCTATCCTTTCCGCCGCTGAACGCCACATACTTTGCGCCTGAATGCTTTATCATGGATACCGCTTTTTTCTCAATTTTCTCCAGATAAGAGACATTGGCCCGGACCGCATCTTCCAGTTGCGATTTCTTTGCGGGCTTTACAGCATGGCAGAATATATCTTTCACCTTGACACCGGAGGGCGTGCGTACCGCCACACCTGCACAATTGCCGGCACGGAAAAGTGCCCATTCTCCGCTTATCTCCTTCTGAATCTTCTTACCTTTAAGATGTCCTGCAGTGCGGAGCGTGAATTCCGGCTCTGCAAAATTCAAAAGCAGTGCGGCGCCCTTGCCCGTGGGTATGAAGCGCCAGTGCCAGCCATCTCTGTGAGCGTATTCCATAATGCCAACCTTGTAGCCGTCCACATACACGTCCTTGCGATAATCCAGTCCCGGCTGTCGTGCCAGAAGTATAATGCGCCTTTTAAAATAGCCTCTCGCATCTCTGGGAATAAGTGAGATAAAAAGCTCTCGCTCGTGCGCACTGGCCGGCCGAATATCACCCATATCGTGAAATCTCAGGGGGCGGGGCCGCGAATTGCACAGCTCACATTTTTCACCGCGCACAGGCACATTGCATCTGGGACAGTATCCAATTTCCACGTGCCACAATCGTATGCGGGATTTATATGTTTTGGCCATGCCGGGAATATTCTGCGAAGTGTGGCTATCATATATATAGTTGCCATTGATTATCTCCTCTCATTTCAGGAAAGTGGGGATAATGCAATCAAAGAACCTGCGGTTCAGGGACCTGCCGAAAGATGCTAAAAATTACATCATGATGCACGCTCTTGGCTCACCGTTGATGATTGGTGAGTACGCGCTGATAATGTACCTGTTCATGTCCGGGTATGTTGTTCTCCAGTTAGGCGTGCTGTTTACCCTCGTGAATATAATAGTGGCATCTGGGCCATTAATTGTGGGCAAGCTCCTTGACCGCGCGCTGGGAGCCAGAATAGCGATGAGTGTAATTCATTTTCTCGAATTCTTAGGATATCTCATAATATTTCTGGCCGCCGGACCGTACACTTCTCTCATTCTTCTGATAGGCCTGACCGTTATGAAATTCGGAACGATATTCTACCCAATCTATCCCACATACGAGCATTACGCATTTCCGGAAGAGATTCGTGAAAAAGCGTTTCTGTACCATATTATAATCCCGGAATACGTGCAGGGACTGGCGTTTCCCATCATGGGTTTTGTGCTGAGTTATGTATTTCCATCGTTGCTTGCGTACAGATACCTGTTTTTAGGGCTGGCGGCGGGCAATCTCCTGATGATTGCATACATACACAGCCGAATCGGCGAAATAAAAGAGGCGCGATTCAAAGTAGAAAAATCCAAAAACAAATTTCGGATTGCAAAAGCATTTTTTTCAATTTTTGCCATCGAAATATGCCTTTTGCTTGCAGAATCGCTCATACCCACCCTCGTGCTGGCGTATTTCGTGTTGCTCCTCCTTAAATATTCATTTTTCACGCTTATGCTTTTAGAGGTTATGAACTCGGCAGTCACCATACTCATGGGCAACATCTTAAAAAATAAAGAAGTAAACTCAAGAAACTGGCTCGTGATAGGCGTGCTCCTTTTCATGCTCGGACAGGGCATGTTCATACTTGCCGGATACTTAAAAAGCATTATACCAGTATTTGCGGCAATCGTGTTCCTCACCGCCGGAAACGTGCTATGGTTCCCGGTTCATCGTTCTCTGCTTTACAGAACCATACCCAGGGAAAAAAGAGGCACGTTCTTCGGCTCCATATCCACTGTTGAGCGCACCATATCAATTTTCATCCCGTTTATATCCGCATTGCTGATAACAATATACGTGTACCTTCCGTTCGTAATTGCCATGACCCTGTACACGGTGAGCATAATGGGCTACATAAAAATAACAAAGAGAAATGCACGGCAGAGAGAGTAAAGTTAGAACCCGAAGGGATACCGGGTGGTGGGATATGAACCGATAGGCGAATGTCAACTCCCCAAATGAGCGTAGCGAGTGCGGGGGGTGGGACGAGAAAAATTCTGAAAGAATTTTGCGAGTAAACCCATCGCACGAGC
>JAADDK010000084.1 GCA_013154005.1 Methanobacteriota archaeon | reverse complement strand
CGACGCTGATATTGAAATTGCTCAGCACGCGGTTCTCCGAGTCCTTGGAGGTGATAAACTCCACGATGTCCGGGTGATGCACGCTGAGCACGCCCATGTTCGCGCCGCGCCGCTTTCCACCCTGCTTGATAACGTCGGTGGCGACATCGAACACGCGCATGAACGAGAGCGGGCCAGAAGCGACGCCCTGCGTGCTGGCTACCACATCGCCCTTCGGCCTGAGCCGGGAGAATGAGAAGCCTGTGCCTCCTCCGCTCTTGTGAATCACCGCGGCATATTTCACGGTGTCGAATATGCCTTCAATGCTATCTGGGACCGGCAAAACGAAGCATGCGCTGAGCTGTCCCAGCTTGGTGTTGGCGTTCATCATGGTGGGTGAGTTGGGCAGAAATTCTCTGTTAACCATTATCTCCTCAAATTCCTGAGTGCGAGTGTTAATCATATCCCAGTGCGTATTTAGTGCGGAGATAACTTCATCAAACTCTTTTTTCATGGCGCCCTCCCGAGATAGCTCTGTGTACGCTCGCTTGAGCATCTCAAATTCCCAGTGTCCGAGAAAATCCGGCTTTTCTACATTTTTCAGTTCTCGCTGTGGCTGGGTTCGCGAGGGGTCATAATGTTCATGTGTATACATGATTTCCACAAGTGCCAGATATCGCGCAACACGGTGAAACATCTGCCGTGGCGTCTCTATTATGTTTCCGTCATCGTCTTTTAAAAGATACCGTGCCTCTAAAACTTTGATTGCGTTTACCGTAAGTTTCAGGTCGTCTTTCACTCCTATTACCTGCTTTTCCTGCCTGAGCTTTTTTCGCTCCGCCCTGTATATGATGTACGCTTTGGCAGCGCGTCTGAACCCCATCTCCATGAGCGTGTCTTCCACAATATCCTGAATCTCCTCCACGGTTATGCTGTCTCTATCCTTTATTTTTTTAACTACATTGTGCATGACTTCTTTAGCATCGTGCGAATTGCGTTCAGATTTACCAACCGAATCCAGTGCGCGCAGAACCGCGTTTTCTATCTTCTCCGAATTAAACTCAACAACTCTCCCATCTCTTTTAATAACTTTCATTTACCCTCACCTTCTGACATACCTCGGTAAAAATGAGTATGCGCATCCCATTTATATTGCTTTTTTGCACCAGGTATGCACCATGTATTTTTCACGTTTGCTCATATTACTGGTAAATAACATGGTAAATATTCTGGTGGAACCTAAATCTTTAAATCGCAGAACCACATGAGAAGGGTTATGGAAATCGCCGAAAAAATAGCCGGGGAAATTGTGCTATCGTCGAAACCCGGTGCAACTATGCGCAAATGGCGTGAGATTTTTAAGATATCGCAGCAGGAGCTTGCCCGGCATCTTGGCATAAATTCGTCGGTTATAAGCGACTACGAATCCGGGCGCAGAAAATCACCCGGCGTGGGCATGGTTCGGCGTTTTGTGCAGGCGTTGATTGATATAGACGAGGCTCGCGGCGGAGAGACGGTGAAAAAGTTTCTGCCAACTTACGGCGAAGACGCGATTATAGATATTCTCGATTTTCCGTACAGCGTGGAAGTGGAAAAGTTTATGAAGGCGATCGATGCCCGGGTTCTCAACCCCGAAATCGAGTACCGGCGTGCAATTTATGGATATACCATTCTTGACAGTTTGAAGGCGATTTTGCATTTTAATACTTCTGATTACTTCAAGGTTTACGGGTGGAGCGTTGACCGTGCGCTGCTGTTCAGCGGTGTGAAATACGGGCGCTCGCCAATGGTGGCCATTCGCGCGCATCCACTCAAGCCCAGCGCGGTGATTTACATCAATCCTGAGCATGTCGATGAATTGGCGATAAAACTGGCGACCATGGAGGGCATACCCATTGCAGAAACGTTTCTGGAAATTGGAGAGATAAAAAAGCATATCAGGGATATATTTTGATTCCCGCTTCTTTCGGTATGTTCCCGGAGTCCACGGTTTTCTTTATTTTCTCGATCCACTCGCTGAACACGGTGTCCTCTTGAAACAGCGGCACGTTCAGCGCGTTCATGATTTTTTTCACAGTGCTTGCAGAGCAGCCGGTCAGGTGCACGGCCTGATTGGCACAGAGCAGTTCTATCGAGATTATGTAGCCCACATTATCCACAATTTCTCTCAGTTTAAGCGCGGAGTTCATGCCCATGCTCACGTGGTCTTCCTGATTTGCGCTTGTGGGTATGGTGTCTGCGCTTGCAGGATACGCCAGAATCTTGTTGCGATTGCACAGTGCCGCCGCCGTGTACTGAGGAATCATCAATCCCGAATTGAGGCCGCTGTGCTTTACCAGAAATGCCGGCAAATTGCTGAGCTTGGAATCCACCAGCCGTGCGATTCTTCTCTCTATCATGTTTCCCAGGTCGGTCATGGCTATGGCGAGAAAATCCATGGCCAGCGCGATGGGCTCGCCGTGGAAGTTGCCGCCGGATAGGGCAACGTCGAATATCAGCGGGTTATCGGTTATGGAATTGAGCTCTCGTTCCACCACGCTGCGCACGTAATTTATGGTGTCGAGCACTGCACCGTACACCTGTGGAGTGCATCTCAGCGTGTACGCGTCCTGCACCTTCTCACTGCGCGCTCTTTTCACAATCTCGCTGTCTTTCAGGGTCTCTCGCAGAATGGCCGCCACTCTGCTCTGGCCTGGGTGCGGGCGCACTTCCATTATTCTGCTATCCAGAGCCACATCGGTGCCGTGCAGTGCCTCAAAGCTCATTGCCAGTGCAGCTATTGCGTTTTCCATGAGTTTGTACGAATCCCACACCGCGAGGGCCGCATAACTCGCCATCACCGCGGTGCCGTTGAGGAGTGCCAGGCCCTCTTTCTCACGCAGCTCCAGCGGCTCTATACCTGCATCGTGCATTGCCTCTTTTGCGCTCATACGCTGGCCCCTGTACATAACCTCGCCTTCGCCAATCAGTGCAAGTGCAATATGGGACAGCGGGGCAAGGTCTCCGCTGGCGCCCACGCTGCCGAACTCTGGCACCACGGGAGTTATCCCATTGTTGAGAAACTGAATCAGTGTTTGAATGACGACGGGACGCACGCCCGAATGCCCTTTGAGCAGAGAGTTGGCGCGAATGAGCATTGCTCCACGAACCACCTCCTCCGGCATGGCAGCGCCCACTCCCGACGAGTGGCTTCGCACCAGATTGACCTGAAGTTTCTTTATGTCCTCCGCGGGAATCTTCACCTTCACAAGTTCGCCGAGCCCGGTGTTTATTCCGTAAACCGTGGCGCCCGAATTTATTATTTCTTCCAGAGTTTTGCGGTTTCTCTCCACCTGTTTCATCGCGTCTGCGTGGCACTCTACCTTCTCTCCTGATCTTGCCACACGCACCACATCTTCAACTTTCAGTGAGGTACCGTCGATTATCATAATTATCACCTTGACACCGGTGCAATTTTCAGGTTTTCAAACTTTATTGCGGGATACTGGCCCTTGCCCAGCATGCCCATGTACACCGAGCGCAGCTCTTTGCTGACCTCCGCAACGTTGTTCATTATATCGTAAACGTTTCCGGAAAGCATGAACACCGTTGAGCCCACTATCTCGCCGTCTTCCACCACGAACGCCGGGTTTGCCACCACCGCAAAATCTCCCGTGTCCGGGTTGCTTGAGTGCGCGCCCTGATACGAGGATACGATGTACCCTTTTTTCATATCGCTTATTATATCTTCGAGGCTGCGCGTGCCCGGAGCCACCACCATATTATGCGCTCCGATGCTCATGGCTCCCGTTCTGAAACTGCGCAATCCGTTGCCCGTGCTCTCTCTGCCTGCTATGCTTGCCCAGTAATGGTTCCACAGAAATCCGCGCATCACTCCGTGCTCCACGAGCGAGGTTTTGCGCGTGGCCACACCCTCATCGTCGGCAATGACATGGCTCACCGCGTTGGGGTTCAGCGGGTCGTCGTAGATGCTCACTTTCTTGCTCATTATTGACTCACCCTCTTTGCCCGCCAGCACGCTGGTGCCCTTTACCTCGCGCTCTCCATTAAACGCGGGAAACAGCGCGAACATCAGCAGCTCGCTGAGCGCGAAGGGCTCCATCAGCACCGGAGCTTCTCTAAGCTCTGCTTTTTTCACGGTATTTGCCACCTTAATCTTTTTAATGCAGGAATCCACAACGCGCTTCGTATCCACCTCGTGAGTTTTTGAGACGTCTATGTCAAATATGCTGGGCGTGACCTGAGCGCCCTGCCTGCCAATCATAACCAGCACGAAAAATGAGGTGAAATCGTTCTGCTCAACGCTCACACCGTTTGAATTCAAAATCTCGGTGCGCAGCCACGCACCACCCGATTCGCCGCCCACCACCATGGCTTTAGGGTCTTTGAGTTTAACTTCTTTGAGCACGGACGAAAGTATATTCACAAAATGCTCAGGGCTCTTTTGCTCCGGAACTTCAAGAGTATCTGCACGGTAGCTCTGCGCCTCAGGCAATCCGGGCCAGTGCGGGTCGGGGTCGTTCACCTTTGCAATCATGGCCGCTTTTTCGATGCCCTTCAAAATATCCTCATCTTTTGTGGAATCCACAAGGTAAATGCCAGCTTTTCCATCTTTCACACCGCGAATCACCGTGCGCTCAATGCGCTCCGAGGACGCCGATGAAATCTGGTTAAGTTCCACGCTCGATGATACTTCATTTTTCCAGATTTTCTGAATCTCCAGCTCGTCGAAAAATTTCTCACCATATCTGATTAGATTCATTTTTCACCACCTATGGTTATGGATTTTTTGATTTTCATATGCGGGCCTCCAGAGCTCACGAACGCGTTCTGGCCCTTTCCGCAGATTCCGTATTCGATGTCGAAATCCTTGCCCAGCGCGTCTATGTTTTTCAGCACTTCAATGGCGATTCCGCTTATGGACGTGTCCTTTATGGGCGCGCCGAGCTCTCCGTTTTCTATCACGTAGCCCTCCTGCACACCCACCTGAAACGAAGAGTTCAGCTCCGCCTGCCCGCCGCGGAAATCCACAAGGTAATATCCGAACTTTATGTCCTCTATCAGTTCCTCGAACGAGTGCTCGCCGGGCTCGAACACCGTGTTGCGCATTCTGATGATTGGAGGGTTGGAATACGATTCTGCCCGTGCGTGGCCGTTGGGCTCCATATCCCATTTCTTTGCGTATTCACGATTGAGCATTATTTCTTTTAGCACGCCGTTTTCTATGATATGCACGTCCCGCACCGGCACGCCCTCATGGTCGTATTTTGCGTTGCCAAATCCGCGCTCGACTATCCGGTCGCTCATATTCACAAACTCCGGAGCGATTTGCTCTCCGATTTTCTCACTGAACGGGGTGTTCATGGTGAGGTCCGCCTCGGCCAGATGTCCCAGCGCTTCGTGCGCGATTATGCCCACCACGATGGGCCCGGCCACGATGGGATACTCGCCTCTCTTTACCGGTACGCCGTGCATCTGGTTTTTCAGTTTTCTTACAAGGTTTTCTGCCAGTGATTCGGGAGTGAAATGCTCAAATGTTTCCCAGCCCTCGTCCACGCTTCCGTACGTGCTGCGTGCAGCACCGCGCAGGGGGCCGTCGATGCCCGTGAGCCATACGGACTGAAGCAGGTAGTCAGGGTCCCATTCAATTTCAGTGCCCTCGCTGGTGAGAAGTCGGGCTGTGCCGGTGCCGTCTTCGTATCGTATCACCGAGGATTTTACAAAATCTTCTTTCTTCACCAGTTTTTCTATTTTTCTCAGGTGCTCTATCTTCTCTTCCAGCGGAACGAATCCGGGTCTCTCGCGCATTGGCGTGCGCACCCGATCCTTAACGGTGGGCACTTCTGCAAGGGCGATTTTATTGCGAATCGCTCTTGATGCTGCCTGCGCGAGCCGGTATGCTTCTTCAACTGCCTCCTTCAACCCATCGCTGGTGGAAGTGAAGCCCCAGGCACCGTTCACCAGAACACGAACACCGTACCCGTACATTTTACGTTCGGTGAGCGTGTGGAAAACGCCATCTCTGAGCTCTATAATGCTCTTGGTTAGATTTTCATGGCGAATCTCCACGTAATCTGCACCGAGAGATTCACCGTGCTTTATCGCGGCATACATATCCATAGAAACCACGATTGAGCATGGCTGTATGATATAAAAACTTGATTTACAGTGGTGTTATGGTTTTGCAGCATACATATTTCTCGGGGCAGGGAAAAATTTATAATGCCTAACGAAATACCACATCAGGGATGGCCATGAGATTGAAAATTGATGTCAAGGACCTGAAAGAGATTACGAATCTCCTACTGACTCTCGTTAACGAGGCGAAATTTGAGTTCACGCCCAACGGGCTCAGCGTTAAGGCGGTGGACCCGTCCCATGTAGCGATGATTGTTATGGACGTGGAGAAGGACGGGTTTGTGGAGTACGAGTGCGAGGAAGAAGAGCTGGGTGTGGATCTTGCAAAGGTGCGCGATATACTTAAACTCACTTCGTCGAATGATGTGGTGGAGATTTCAAAAGAGGGTGGAAAACTCACGTTTTTGATAGGGAACCTGTCTCGAAGCATGCCGCTCATTGACACCAGTAACCTGAGCGTGCCCAAGGTGCCCAATATCGGATTGCCCGCAAAGGTTGTGATTTCCAAGTCTGATTTTATCAGCGGTATCAAGGCTGCCGATGGCATATCTGATAGCATCACCATAAAGGTCACGCCCACCGAGTTTGAAATGTATGCAATGGGTGATGAGGACACCTCACGGCTCAACCTGCCCAAGGATATGGTGCAGGAAATAGACTGTGAAGAGCCGGTGAAGAGCACGTATCCTGTGGATTACCTGCTTCGCCTCGCCAAGGCCATGGACTCTGCAAAAGATATTACCATCTATCTGGGCAAAGATTACCCGGTTAAGATAGTGTTTGATGTTGTGAAGGGCCATGGCAAGGTCACGTATCTTCTCGCGCCCAGAATAGAGGGCGACTAAACCCTTCTAAATTTCTTTTTAAACAAAAACAGCAGGTTTCTGAGTCCGTCTTCCCATGTGTTGAGTTTTACCTCTCCTTTTCTCTCTCGATACTCTATGGGCACCTCCTCGCATTTGAATTTGCGCCATGCTTCGATTTTTATCTCTTCGCTGAACGGCATGCCGTCCGAGGTGACGTTAAGGTCCTTCAAAATTTTGCGGCGAAATATCCACATTCCGCTCTGCGAGTCCTTTATTTTCACACCGAACAGAATGCGCAATGTCAGGGTTAGAATTTTGTTACCAACCTTGTGTGTGATGCCCATGGCGCCTTCCTGCATGAGCGTGAATCGCTCACAGGAGATGAAATCCAGATTATTCTTGATTAAGTAATCCACAAGCTCCGGAATCTTCTCTGCCGGGTAGGTATCATCGCCGTCCAGCGTGACTATAATATCTCCGGTCGCCTCTGCAAACCCGGTCTTGTACGCCCTGCCGTACCCCTTTCTCTTCTCGATAATCACGCGTGCACCTTTGGACTCTGCTATTTCCCGCGTGCGGTCTTTAGAGTTGCCGTCCACCACCACAATTTCCCAGTCGTATTTCGGGTCCTTCGGTATGCGGTCCAGCACGTGGCCGATTGATGCCTCCTCGTTCAGGGTGGGTATCACTACGCTAATTTTCATTTTCGCTCACCGTATAGTTTGCAGGCAAGATAGCCCATCATGGCGAAGGTAAGCCGCACGGTGCCCCAGAAACTCATCTGTGAGGGATTGAGCATGTTCTGCGGCTTGTACTTGCCCCATAGTTTTCCATGCTTTAAAGTTAACTGCTTCCTGCCGTATCCGTTCCAGAACGCCTGCTTCGCAAACGAGTAGACCGAGTCCCGGGTGCGGTGGTACACTATAGCCTCCGGGTTATGCACGAATTTCGCACCGTGCTCCACCGCCCGTATATTCAAATCTATATCCTCGGCGGTCACGAACCATGTGTCAAACCCGCCAATTTCCATAAACAGAGAGCGCCTGTACGCGAGGTTGCAGCTGGGATACGTGACGTCCATACCCTTGTAAAACAGCTCCACGCGCTCCATCTTCTCCCACGGCCCGTAGCCGATGTATATGGTCTTTCCCGCCACCACATCGTGGCCCTTTGAGAACGAATCACGAATCGCTTTGAGCCAGAACGGGTTGACAAGGTCATCGCCGTCCGTGAATGCCACATACTCCCCCTCTGCCTTTTCGACACCGTAATTGCGTCCCACACCCCGCGAGCCTCCCTTTTCATAAAGATGCACAAAATCGTGCTTCTCCGCGTATTCTTTCACAATTTCCCGCGTGCGGTCCGTGCTGTGCGCGTCCACCACTATGATCTCGAAGGGTGGCTCCTGAACCAGAAGTGAGTCGAGCAGGTATCGAATATATCGCTCCTCGTTGCGCACGGTTATGACGATGCTAATCAGCACATCCCGCCATATGGCTTTTGAGATAATATAATTTTTGTATGTTCATATCCGCAAACAATATTTCCGATAAGATTATATATTTAATTGAAGTTAAGTTAATTATGGGTGATAAGGACCATATGGACATTCAGTATGTTCTCAAACATTTTTATCGGGTGCCGGTGGAGACCGTTATGCGCAAGGATATCTGGAATCTGCCTATTGCGTATGTGGACACTCCGATTGAGCATATTTTCTCGATTATGACCGCGCGCAGGCATGTGTGGATTGTGGAGAAGAAGGGGAGTATGAAGCTGAAGGGCATAATCACCGAGAAAGATTTGATGGAGGTGATGATTCCGCACCGTGTGAGCCCGTACATGGTGGGCAGCTACAATATTCGCTCTCTATTACTTGGGAACATACGCACTGCCGAGGATATCATGGTGCGCAAGGTGGTGCTGGCGCATCCGAAAGACACCATCGAAGATGCCCTGGAAAAGATGATGGCGTTTCGCATACGCCGGCTTCCCGTGGTGGACAAGAAGGGCAATCTGGTGGGCGAGCTGACCATCAAGACGCTAATCATACAGTTCCGGAAGATTCTGAACTGGTACCGCATCACGAAAGATGAAAGGTCAGAATCCTAACACTTTTCCCACAATCTGATTTGTTATGTACGCCACCAGTATGCCAATCCATGATAGCATGGAGAAATGCAGATAAAGGCTGTGCTTGTGAGAGCCGCTCACCACTTTAATCATGAGTGCAGACACAAAGGCGTGTATGACGAGCAGGGTTAGAAACACGACGTTTGCGACTTCGATTGGAAACTTTGCAGAGAGCAGCGGGATTTTTATGTACTGAGACAGGTTCACAGGATAATATTTAATCATATTTGCCATCATGCGCATTAGCGAAAGCGTGGTGTAGAGCGTGAACGCCATACCCACCATGAGTCCGTATAGCACACCGGTTAAATTCGTGGCCGATTGATATCTTTTCTTGCGCAGCCCTATCATGCGAATGTACGCGTCGCTTATGATTCGGGATACCGTTGAGGGCACACCTCCCATCTCAATGCCCGTCACGTACATATCTGTGAATTTGGAGATGAGGTTGCTGCCCGTCTCCCCCGCAAAATACTGCCACGCTTTTTTCTTATCAATTCTCGTGAGAAGGCGTTTGTACAGAGTATCTATGAATTTTGTGAGTTTTCCAAAGTCGTGCTTGCGCAGGCGCTCCATGGCCATGACATCACTGCCCTTCGCTTCCACGTAGCTGCCCACCGCGCGAATGAACGCGTCATAGTTTTCATCGCAGTTTATCAAATCGCTCTCTGCACTGTGAATCAGGTATCCCGGATAAAACAGCGGAAGTATGGATATTGCCACCACCAGAAACACCGAGATGTGAAGTAGCGTTGTTATTATAAACAGCAGTGCCACTGCGAGATACGTGAACGGAAGAATTTTCAGCAGTTTAATTTCCTGCGGTGAGCGCACATCCTTGCGTTTGTGCCAGATATCGTCCTCGGGAAGGCGCACCTTGATGGCATAGAGCATTATGCCTTCCACGAACCCGAACGCCAGAAGAATCATGTAAAGAAGAATGGTGGAGTCAATGTTCATAAACATGGGCAGTATGGCGGCAAACACCGCGAAGAATAGCATGGAGATGAGTATGGCCACGAACGCTTCCTTGTAAACGTCCAGCTGTGCCATGGCCGCCTCGTACTTGATTGCGTATGTCTCCAGCACGACCTTTCTTTCCTTCTCTAAGAATTTTTCAAAATCCTCGCCCGCCTCCGCGCTGTGCGCGAGCCGGTCCAGAAAATCGGCAAGCATCATGCTGGGACATCTCTTCGCAACCACCCTTGCAGCGTCGGGCAGGCTCATGTTCCAGTACTCTACCAGATGATAGATTTTCTCTATTTCGTCGCTCAACGCACCGTATTCTTTCACCTCCGACAGTATGCGGAATATCTCTTTGCGGGGCAGTTGGGTGGAGGCGAGCACCGCCATGCGCGTGATGAACAGGTGCATGTATTTTTCAATCTCTGTCTTTTTTCTCTCGCCTCTGATGAGTGGGAAGAGAACGGAGAACAGCACGCCGAATGCGGGAATGAGGTATATGACGAGTCGAAGCGGATATAACGTGATATGATAAAAGCTGAGAATGAATATCGCGAGGAAAATGGTGAGGAACATAACGGGTAGCACGTAGAATAGAATGTATTTTCGCCACGGAATGTTGAACGAATTGTAGAGCCTGACAATCTTTTCTCGTATTGTGGGCATGTGGCATCACACCGTAAACGGCAGCTTTTCAGTGCCGAACTTCTGGTAATCGAATATGATTTTAACCACGTCCCGGTACCGGAATATGTTGTGCGCAATCATCTTGCGGATTATCTTAGCCCTGAGGAACAGGTCATCGTAAATCTTGCGCGGGTCCGCATAGCCCAGCAGAGGCGCGATTTTCTCTTCGAGTATGTAAGAGTTGTTCAGCCCGCGAAATATGTGCTCATCGCGAAGCGGGTCCCACACAAACACGGATTTCGTCATCACGCCGCCCAGCTCGGCAGAGTAGCCGATTATTTCCTCCACGGACAGCACGCGACGCAGAGCGCGGCCTCGGAGATAGACAGCCTGCTGAAACACACCTATATTCAGATTATCCATGAACGTCACGGGCACGCTAATCGGCGGCGAGCTCAAACGCTGAATCATTCTTTTTATCGACGCGGCGTGGAACGTGGCCATGACCGGGTGTCCTGTCTGCATGGCCTGAAACGCCACGTTTCCCTCCGCACCTCGTATTTCGCCCACTATGATGTAATTCGGACGGCTTCTCAGCGCGGCTTTTAGCAAATCGAACATCTCCACCCGCGACTCTTTCGGTCCTGCCTCTCTTGTCAGCAATCTCTGCCAGATTTCGTGGGGCACGTGCACCTCTGGCGTATCTTCGGCGGTGAATACTTTGTGGCTGTACCTTATGAACGGTATGATTGCGTTGAGCGTTGTGGTCTTACCGCTTGCCGTTTCACCCGAAATGAACAGGCTCTTTCCGTACTCTATTGCCATCCACAGATACGCGGCGATCTCCGGGGAAAAAGTGCCCCATTTCACCAGCTGCGTGACGCTCAGCGGCTCGGCGGCGAATTTTCGTATGGTGAACGATGCACCCTTAATGCTGACGTCGTCTGCATAGATGATATTGATACGAGAGCCGTCCGGCAGCGCGCCGTCCACGATGGGGCGCCCGGTGCTCACCGGTCTGCCCATACGCTCGCTCATTCCGCGAAGATAAGAATCAATATGGTCGTAGCTGGAAAACTGCACGTTCGTCTCCACAGTCTCGAATATTTTGTGAATTAGATGAATCGGGTCTATGCCGATAACGTGAATATCCTCTATGTACGGGTCCCGAAGCAGTGGCTCGAGCGGGCCGCTCTCAATTATATCCCTCTTCAGGTAATATTCAATTTTATCGTATTCCTGCTGCGTGACGGGCACCTTTATGTTTTTGAACATTGCAAAGAAGCCCTTCGGCTCTACAAAATCCTCGTATTCTTCCGTGATGCGCGTCGAAGCTTTCAGCAATCGCTCAATCTGTCTTTCAAACTCTTCCTTGGTCTTGTGCGGAGGTTCGTAGCCCGCTTTTATAAAGATGAGCTCTTTGATTTTTTCGAATTTCATAAATTCTTTTTCACTCAGCACCGGCTGCACTACCCGGTACTTTCGCTCGGCCCTGCGCCCGTAAATGTGAATGAAAATCGGGTCTCCCACGGGATATATGACATTCACCCACTCAAGGTCCTTCATATCGCGAGACAGTTGCTCGTAAAACTCAGGCTTCTCTTTGAGCTCTGCGCTCACCTTCTTTATGTATTCCGCGAGGTGCGGGTTGCGCTTGAGTGCCAGTTGCATCTTATCTGCCATGTGCATCACCTCACGAAATCGCCATTATCTCCAGAATCAGTCCCGTGCCCGCTTCCACACGAAATGCTATGGTGTTCTCTATCCTTGACTGGGCGTTGGAGAACCGGCGCACGAACGCGACGCGATTAACAATACCGCCTATTCGGTTGATTTTCGTCTCCATGTACACATGTGCTGCGGAGCGAAACGGCATCATTATCTTCTCATCGATTGCGTTCTTCTCAAACGTCAGGATGATTGTTTTATCCATTGCCATGAGCTTTTTGAAGAATCCAAGCAGCTGTATGGCACGGGTTTCCGCGTTCAAACTTGATTTGACCAGCGAGGATAGAGTGTCGATGATGATTATGTCCGTGGAGAACAGCTGAGGCGCGGCCATGAGCCGGCCCAGAAAATCCTTGCGATTGCGTATCTGGCCGATGAGCGGATAAACGGGGACGAACACCAGCCGGTTTCGAAGCAGAAAGCTGGCGATGGGATAGTTCAGCGAGTACATCTGATTTATGAAATCCCGCACGGTTAGCTCCGTGGAGATGATTGTGACCGTGTGCCCGTTGAGCAGGAACCCGTACGCGAATCTCTGCGTCAGGGCGCTTTTGCCGCTACCGTCTTCTCCCTCAATTATCACCAGCGTTCCTTCTGGAAATCCACCGCCCAGCTTGCCGTGCAATTCGTCCCGGTCAATCTTGATGTGGTACATGCTCACACCTCGAACTGGAAGGTTTTGGCCAGCCCGTCTTGCAGGATTATCTTTGCCACATGGTCTCCGCTGCTCAGGTCCACATTCGCGGTAAGGATAATTACCTGCCCGGGTTTCCACGGCTCCGTGGTATTTACGGTTGAATTCACCGCGACACCGTCAATTAACACGGTTATGTGTGCGGTACTCAGCACCGTCTTGCCCGTGTTTTTCAGATAAAACACCACGGGGTTATTGCTCATTCTCTGCGGGTCGTTGATAACCGTGAAATCCTCCGAGAGTTGCTGGGCAATCATGTTTCCCCGGTCCTGCACACCGTTGGTGATGTTCACTATCACCGATGCCGCCACGCCTATGAATCCGCCGGCGATGACCACGGACGCGATGAAGAATATTATGTGCGTTGCACTTGTGCTGAGACCCATAATGCATCACCTCACAGGTACGTGTATAATTGATTCCCGTAGGAATCGACCATCTTTATTCTATAACCACCGTCGTATGCAAACACTGACTGTCCGGACATGTATATTTTTCCGTGCAGGTCTATGTTGAACACGGGAGAATTCGGAACTATCGTGGCCGTGTACGCTTCATTTTTGTAAACAAGCACGTTGCCATCGCCGTTGAGCACCAGGAGGTAATCACCGGTCAGCATGGGGTCTGCGGCGATTTTTTCGGGGCTGAGCAGAGGAGTGCCGATGATTGTCCCCACGTATGCACCTGTGTATGTGTAGTAATTGATGGAATTGCCTGTGAGCACGAACACGTACGTGCCCACCGCCACGTCTTTGCCGCCGTAAATGCCCACGTTGGTAACGGTGCCTGTGGTGGTGTTTATTATGGAAAGCGTCGTGGAGTTCACTGCGTATATGGTGGAGCCACGGGACGCAATGGCCAGAAAACTGTATCCGCTCAGGAAAGAGGTGATGCGGCCATCCAAATCCATCACGTATATGCCCGCTGCGGTAAGCACATAAAGAGCTGTGGGAGAGACGGATATATCCCGTGGCTCCGTAATTTTTCTGCTCCACGCAAGCGTGCCCGAGTAGTAATACGCGTATACTCCGCTGGAATTGAGAGCGTAAATTTTGTCGTATTCTGCGCTCGCAATTGGCAAATCGTTTAAAAACGCGGAAAATTGAAGTGTGTGCACCGCGCCGAGGTCATACATTACCGGTGTGGAAAGCACGTTCTCCTCACCGGGGAACCATACCGTATGGGTGCACGTGAAATTCACCGGTGTGCCGTTGATAACGAGCGAAATTTTGGAGGCGTTGAGCGTGTTGGGGCCTCTGTTGAGAGCGTATATCTCCAAATCAGTACCGTTCAGCACCACGCGTTCTATTTTGATGAGATTGTTTTTATCCTCTATAATGCTTATTTTGTTATCCACTCCCGTCTTGAACTGGTCATACGAGTAGAGAAGTCCGTTCAACAGCATGCCCAGCATGAACAGAGATGCGGTGAATAATATTCCATATGTTGCCACGACGCTGAGCCCCATTTATATCAGCTCCACATATCTGCCTATGTACGGCGAGGGTGTGATTATCTGCTCGTAGGCGGGCACGCCGTGTCTGGGAATGATTCGAATCGTGAACTGTGTTTGCTCCTGCAACGACAGTCCGGCCGCGGTGGCGTTGAAATATATTTCCGCTATATCTCCCTGTGTGAGCACTCCCGCAGCGGTGGGAGGCAGGTTTCTTATCATCTTCGCACCGAACACGCCGCTGCCCTGGGGCGGATTTGCACCCGCCGAAAAAGTTAGTGTGGGAGAGTAAGACAGCGTGGTGGATAGATAACCGTCGCTTACCACAACAACAAGGTCGCTTATATTCACCGGAGGACTGCCCGCGATGGGCGTGATTTTCACCGTGAGCCAGTCCAACGTGTCCCGGTATGGTGGCTCTGTGCCCCATGTGAGATTGTACCTGTAGCCGCCTATGGATATGATTTTCACACCGGTGGATACGTCCTGCAACGCTTCCTGCGATGTTTGCTGTGCCTGCTGCTGCAACTGATATGCAGTGTTAATCAACAGGGTGGCAGTGACCGCGGCCACAATAATCATGGCTATGAATATTATGAGCGAGCCGATGCCGAATTCTCCCTGTTCTTCACTAATCATTTTTTTCATCTTTTGCATCACCTCTTTCTTTCATCACCTCCTGAGCGGTATGGAGGGAGGAGCCGTGCAGGCTCCCCGAGAGAGACCCCGAGGTGAATCTAACCATCACCTGCGGGCATTCAGGGTCTCTCCCATTTTAAACAAAGAGGGTGAGTATTTAAAAAATTTTTCTTAGAGATTTATAATTTGCAAACCAAAACAAATACTCATTTCTAATTTTCAAAGGTGAGATTCAATTCTGTATCCCTGCTTTGAAATGGACACTTTGAACGGTATTCCACCCGCCTCTCTTATTGCTCTGGCCACCTCGTCCTGCTCATCGGTTAATGCGAGCATGCATCCACCCCCGCCTGCACCGGTTATTTTTGCACCGTACGAGTGCTTCCGCGCGGCATCGATCATTTTTTTGAGTTTGGGGTGACTCACACCTAAAATTGTCAGAAGTTTGTTGTTTCTGTCCATTAATTCGCCTATTTTGGGATAATCTTCATTTTCCAGCGGCTCCAGTGCGGCCATGGTAATCTTTCCAATTTCTTCTATAACGTCTCTGGCGAATGAGTTCCATGTGTAGAATCTGCGTACTTTTTCCACCATTTTGGGCGTGGGACCTTTTACGCCGGAGAAGCCCACCACGAGCCTAAGAGGAGGAATCTCGACGTGGTGTATGTACCATTCTGTTCCGCCTCTCTCTATTTTCCACAGAAAATTCCGTTCTTTTTTGAAGCTTACTAAAATGCCCTGCCCGTGCGTTACAGTGCTGGTGTCTATGGGGCTGGCACGGCCCTGCGTGCTCCATTCCACATCAAAGCTTTTTCTGGCAATTTTCTCCTCGGAGTCCTTGCCTTTCATGGCCAGAAGCGCCGAAACCATTGCCACCGTTATTGAGGCGGACGAGCCCATGCCTGATGCTGAGGGCACCTCACTCTCAGTGGTGATTTTCAGAGGTTCTTCACCCCAGACTTCCTCTATTGCTTTTTTGATGTAGGCGTGATGCGCATCGTCCATGGGCCAGCCGTTCACGGTAAAAGATGATTTTGGATTGCGTTCTATATAAACGCGCGTGCGTAAGTTTATGGCCACAGCTATTGCTGGCTTACCGTATACCACCGCGTGCTCTCCGAACAGAATAACCTTGGCAGGGGCCGAAGAAATCACAGTGTCGGATAGGGTCTTTAATGATAAACATTTCCCCTTTTGAGGAGGTAGATACCACAAAAACTTTAAATACCCTCCTCCAGATGAACACATATAAATGAGTGAATGGTGGTGATAAAAATGAAAGTAATGAGAAAAGAAAAAGGTGTGTCGGAGGTCTTGGGGAGCATTCTTGTATTGTTAATAACGGTAACGCTGTTCTCCAGCGTGTTCTATTACATAAATACCATTCCCACCCCAAAGCAGGGGACTTACAGTGAATTTAATGCAAAGATACAGTTTTTCAATGAGAGTGGCAGCACTTATGTGAACATAACGGTGGAGAATGTGGGTGGTGAAAGCATAAAGGTGTCCACGACCATGTTTATCGTGGCGATTGATTTATCCGTGGATAGACATATGTTAACGGAGTTTGGTAACCAGAGTTTTGTGAAAGATGGATGGTTTTCTCAGGGTGAATCCTTCTTCTATAACAGCAGCTGGTATGGACAGACTGCCACGCCGCAATCCAATATTGAGATTATGCTTTATGATACTTCCACGCAGCAGGTGATCTGGACCGCAAAGCTGCATGGATCTTATAATATGCCGCCTGTGCTGGTTAGTGTTTTCAGCAATCCCACTCCAATCGTGCTGGGAAAATATGCAACAATAAGTGCCATCATATTTGATCCTGACACCGCTCAGAGCATAAGTGACTATAAGGTATGGATTGATTTGAGTTCTCTGAATGAGAGTTCCAATGTAACTATGACTTATTCCTCAAATAATCTGTTTACCACAAATCCGATTCAATTTACGGATACATCTCTGGATGTGAAAAAGGCGTATCTTGTGGTAGTGCATATCGAAGATAAAAGCGGGCGCGAAGTGTCCTATTCCGCGTATCTGTATGTAACGAGAGGCACGTCCATAAAAGGGGCAGATGTGTTCATAGACCCGAGTCTTGTGACGCTGAGCGATGCGA
>JAADDK010000120.1 GCA_013154005.1 Methanobacteriota archaeon | reverse complement strand
CTATAATTTTCTGAAAAAGGCGCATCTTAATATGTCCGGTATTGTTCATGGGTGGTAAAATCGGATATATACGCTTTTTATTTGTTGCAGAAAGTCAGGCAGTTGGATGGTTTCCTTTTCGCTGGTCTGGCTTGTGCTCGTATCCTGGGTTTCTTCTTCCACAGAATTTTTTTCTGTGTCGGCATTTTGTGCCTTTATCCACTGGCGTCCATCCCAGACTCTGCCAGGGACGGAATAGACAATTTCTTTGTCACGCGCCATTTTTTCCTGTTGACTGTCTGCAGAATCGGCAAGCCACGCACTGCCATCCCAGGTACGACTGACCTGAATATAACCGTCATCTGTATATTGCTCCCATAAAACAACCGGCTGTCCGGTCGCTGTCACTTCAAGACGGGGCAGGATATCCGGATACGTGTTGTCAGGGTGCACCATCTTGGCTGGTTCCCATTGATTGTCAATAAAACGACTGTAATAAATATCATCGTCATCGTCGTTATTTCCGGCCCAGACCAGCCATGGAGTATCGTCGATCACCAGTAGGTATGGTGCGATGTTATTTTCTGTTGTTGTTGGGACGGCAGCAGGTGTGCCCCAATCTCCCGCCTCTTTGACAGAGTAATGAATGTGGAAATTCTGGTAATCGACAGCGGTCCAGGCAAGCCAGATTCTGTCGCGTTGATCCCTGTCCACTGTTGGATGAAGATCGTCGCCTGCGAGATCCTGAATTTTTTCAGGCTGACTCCATACACCCTGGTTTTTGGTACAGAGAAAAATGGCAATCCTGCCTCCTTCCTGCTGCGCCCAGGCGACATCCATCTCAGGATAATGCAGCGTCTTGGTTTTGATTGATGCCCAGGCCAAGTCAGAATCAATACCGCTGATCAGCGATCCGGTCATCAGCGCGGTCAGTGCAAAGAGCCATCTCATTGTGCCAATATGTTCCGAAATACGTTTCATGAAGTACTCCACAAAAGTTAACCCCATCACATCCCGGAAAGATTGCTATGGGACCATTATCCTTTCGTTTGTTTATTCTCGTGTGTAATTATCTTATATTATTTGTGTTTTACGGCATTCAGTCTGAAATATCTGTAAAGGCCTTGCCAGATTCTGGTATGTCATGCAAGAAAAAAGCATATTCAGATATAAACAACCATTCCCTGCGGATACAACAAAATATGGAAATCAAGGCAATAGGTTGAGTAAACAGAATAATCGCCGCAGGCGCAAACTATTCTGTCCTCTGTAATCAGCCTCTGATTTTCGGATAAAGAAACACCATTTTAATCATCTGGCAAGCGAGTATAATTCTCTCGAGGATTTTTGCAACTGCGCCTCGGGTATCTTTATATGAAAGCCTGGCACTGTGCCTGCTTGCTGCCTGCAGATTTCATCCCCTTGTTGTCCCAATGTATCGGTATGGTGGTTAGATAGACTATTATGGCAGACGGATGGTGGGTGTGAATAATGTGTACAGGGCAGGAATATTGACCCGAAACAAGAACAGCATGGCCAGCGAGCAGGCCAGCACATAAAGAACAAATCCACGTTGTTTATACAGTCGTTCCGGATACTGTGCAGGGCTGTCAGGGAGAAAGCCGAGATTCATGTACCAACCGATAAAGCCAGCGAGCAATGGAATAGTGAGCAGAAGTTCGAGGCGGTAGCGTATGATAAACACGCCAAAACAGAGACCAAAGGCAACAGCATAATACACGATGCTTATAATGAGGCGTTGTTCTGTATAATAGGCAAAGCTATCCCGGTATTCCGCAGCCCTGCGTGGATCATTTATGCGTCGGTATTCGGCAAAACGTTTTACTGCCATAAAAAAAGCACCAAGCATCCAGTAGGCCACCATCAAAGAAACAGGCGGAAGGCGGGTCATGCCTACGGCGTACCAGCCGGCGAGAAGACGTATAGGGTTGTTGATAGATTCGCTGAGAACGTCAAGATATGGTTTGTCTTTTAATCTGATGGGGGGGATATTGTAAAGGCAACCCATAATCCAGAGAGCCAGCATGGTCAGGGTGAATGATGTCCCCAATGGCCAGGATAGCAAAAAACCAAAACAGGCCAGGAGGATCCATTCACAGTAGGCTATCCGCACATTAATCCTTCCTGAAGGAACAGGACGGTGTTTTTTTACAGGATGAAGAGCATCTCTGGGAGCGTCAAGAATTTCGTTAAGCACATAGTTGCTTGATGCTATGCATCCAATAGAAAGAAGTGCAAGAAAAATGTGCGGTACAATAAGGAAATCAGTTCTCCAGTGATTATCATATAGAGCAAGTATAATTCCTGGGAGGATAAAAACATTTTTAAACCAGTGGTCTATCCTCGCTATTTGAAAATATGGTTTAATACGATCGGATTGCTGCATGGCAATATATAATTCTTAAGATAACAAAATTTGTTGGTTTTACATTGAGTGAGATGCCATTAACTGGAAGATGAATCTTGGCAAGATACAGCATTGCGGCTCTGCCGAGCAGAACGATCAGGGAGGGCCGTTGCCAGGATTTGGTAGAATGGCATCCAGTTTCATGTAACGTGATGCCCGCAAACAGGCTGATGACGAAGAGGACCAGCCCAAAGCGGTGGAGTGGCAGGTTGTGAGTGCTCGCATAGGCGAGGCTGTAACAGACAGCCGGGAAAAAGGTGTTACAGGTTACCAGGCCTGCCAGGGCCTCTCCATCGCCTGGCGCAGGAATACTTTTTTTGTAAAAATGTGTACAAGGACTATTGCAACGTGACAAAATGCATTCCTTTTACTTCACATATGTTTTTGGCCCTCCTTGCTGGTGCATTACTTTCCGGGAGGAGTTTCAGCTCTATTTCTTCACCTGACAGGTACCCCATGAAGCGGGATGGCAGAGATATTTGGTAATCATGCCATTGTGGAGTGATTTTCTCTTCATCTATTTCGGTGCCATTGAGAAAAATGCCGATGGGCACGCCACTGGAATGCATTTTTGTCGAAAGTCTTGCCGAGAAGAAGAGGATGGGATGGCTTTTAAGCAGATCGGTACGTACTCGTCTGATCACAGGAAAGCGGGTATCTGTATGTTTTTTTCTTTTGTACAGAGCGTAGAATGAATCTTCTATTATAAGCTGCCAGTCCTGTTCCAGTCGGTGTAAAGGAAAGGGCTGGTGCCATCCAGTTGCCAGCCAGTGCGCGGCATGTTTATCAAGAACCAGATACACATCGGGCCATACTTGAGTAAGCCAGGCTGTTATTTTATCCAGTTGCCAGCCGGATTTCTCCCATTTATAGAATTGCTGAAAAGAGTGAGGGGTAAAGCCGGAATATCCATTAATGAGTAATGGAAAAGTACCAATAGTGGCCATGGCAATGGTGGCGTCAACGGTACGTACCGCCGCAGGCAACTGGACAACCACGCTCTCTTTGGGGAGATGGTGTATCTTTTCTATAACTTTTGATTTCATTACATAAGTATAGTCTGCATAATGATAATGCATTTTTGTGGCTTCGTAAAACATCAGGCCTATGAGACCTGGTAAGGCTATCAAAAAACGTCGCTCTTTCCGACCGAGCTGGTCAACGCTCAGGCATGCAGCAACAATGAGGTAGACGAGAACAACAATACCAAAACGCGTTAAACCTCTTACAGCGCCAAAAATCGGCACCCATCTGGCAATATCTGCAAAGGGACCTTTTGCAAGATCAATTCTGACATTATCAGGACCGACGGTAATCAGGGGGCCAAGGCTGATAAAAAAGCAGCAAACAGCAGCAGCGGCGAGGCCGGCCAGGAAAAGAGTGTTGGCATCACTGCTTCTCAGGGTGAACAACTCGATCAGATACAGAATGATAAGGCCCCATGACAGGGGGTAGAGCCAATGATCAAAATGAGTCATTATGGTATGTTGACCTGAAAAGGCGTGCGCCAGAATAGTGCTCCAGAA
>JAADDK010000089.1 GCA_013154005.1 Methanobacteriota archaeon | reverse complement strand
GCCGCGGCGAATAACTGGTCGGGAAACGGAACTGCAGATAACCCGTATATCATTGCGAATTACACAATAGACGCAACCGGTTATGATTACGGAATTTATATAGGTAACACCACGGTGTATTTTGTGATAAAAAATTGCAGCATTGCAAATGCAAGCGTTGGCGCAATTTACCTGTACAATGTCACCGAAGGAATACTTGAAGACAGCAATATGACCGACAGCGGTGTAGGCGTGTATCTAAACGCAACGAGTAATGTTGAGATAAAGGATTCCAGAATAACGAACAGCACAGGATACGGGTTCTATCTCTATCAATCGCAGAAGAACAGAATATGGAACAATTACATCAATAACACGGCGAATGTTAAGATTATCGGCACGGGAATCAATTACTGGAACGTTTCGCTGAGCGGTGGTGTAAACATAATAGGCGGTCCGAAGCTGGGCGGCAATTACTGGGCCACGCCCAGCGGCACAGGCTTCTCACAGACCGCGCCGAAGGGCACGGGTGAGGGAATAACCACGGATAGCTATGCAATAGCGACAAATAATACGGATGCGTATCCGCTTGTGGATGAGGAGATAAAGAGCGCGGTGATAACCGCGCCGGGATACATAAACAAGCCGGGCACATATTACATTGAGAACAATTACACATGGAACACATCGTGGAACGGAATATGGATAATGACGGGAAATGTTACGATAGATGGTGAGAATCACACGCTGACAGGAGGGAACCTGACGAATTCTGAGGGCGTGTACGCGTACGGGTACAGGGAGATTGAGAATATAACGGTGAAAAACATAAATTTCAGGTGGTGGCACAATGGAACCTATTTCCACTATGTGAGCCACGGATTGATTGAGAACATAAATTCATCGTACAACACCAATGATGGTGTGCATGTTGTTAATTGCGATAACATCACGGTGAAAAACGCGATTTTCATAGACAACCCCGGCAGTCATTATTATGCGTATGATAGCAGAGATGGATTGATTGAGAACGCAACAATCAGAGGCGGCGGATATGCATCATATCTTGACCATGATGAATACTATGTTTTCAACGAAATAAACGCCAATAACACAGGAGAGAACTATTTAAACAATTTCCTGGATGTGACCTTTGAAAATTACACATTCTACAACAACCTCAGTCATTCATTTTCTTATATTTATAAGTATGGTGGTACGGGCTACACAGTTAAGAACGTGTGGGCGTATCTCACCGGAAATGATTCTGGTCAGTGTTTTATGTTTATGGAGTACGATGTTGAGGATGTTTATATGAGCAATTTAAATGTATCCGTGTTGAAGACTGTAGCTCAGACTGGAGATTATGCGGATCTCATATATGTTGATTATTTTGTACATCTAACCAATTTCATACTGGAAAACAGCACGGTAAGAGGTATTGACGGAGGTTACGGATATGCTCAGGAGTATCCAGTTATATCCTCTAATGGCGGATTTCTGTATAACCTGACTGTGAAAAATAATAGATTTTACGACCTGGGTGGTTTGTTCATAGATCATTCAGCTGGCTTTGTTGGCACTTTTGGCCATTACAATATAACTGACAACTATTTTGATGAAGTGAGTGGTGGAATATTTCAGTCTGGACCTTACGATATGTGTAATTTAACAATAGTTGGAAATGTGATAAAGAATGGATTGTATGCCATAAGCATACCTTCCCCAAATTATCTGGGTCCAGGAGTGAGAATAGAGAATAATGTAATAGAAAACATGAGTGAAGGTGGAATCTATTTACGTTCAGGTCCACCTAATATCCAGACCGAGGTAGTGATCGAACCAGCGATAGCCAATAACACACTGATAGATGCGAACAGAGGGATAGATATCTACGGCAATTTGAGGATAGAGCGCATAGAAAACAACACCGTGGAAAATTGCAGCGAAGTGGGTATAAAACTGTGGGATAAGGGAAATGGAGTGTATAACAACACCGTGAGAAATAACACGGTGGGAATTTTGGTGCTGTGTACGAATAACACTATAAAGGGAAACAGAATATACAATAACGGTGAAGGAATAAATCTGACAGAGAACTCAACAAATATAACCATAGCGCACAACTACATGGTGGGAAATGGAATAGGGATATACATCAACTCCAGTGGCAATTTGATTTATGATAATTACTTCAATCAGAGTGTGAATGTGTATTTTGACCCGAACGGCACAAATCTGGAGGAGCAGTGGAACATCACGCCTGTGCTGGGAAGAAATGTGCTTGGTGGTCCGATGATAGGCGGCAATTACTGGGCGTATCCGAACGGCACGGGCTTCTCACAGACGCACGGCCGCACGATAGACGGGTTCACGAATGTGAGTTACAACATCGCCGTGAACAACACGGATTACAAGCCGCTGGCTGAACATATCGGCCTGAACGGGAACATAATCACGGCGTGTGCCTACATAGTGAATCCGGGCACATATTACATAGAAAGCAATCTGAGCATCACCTGCCCGTTCGCCATAGCCATAGCGGCCAGCAATGTGACCATAATAGGCAACGGCCACTGGCTCAATGGAACTGGAGAGGTGGGAATATATGCAGCGTACGGTTTGCATCTGGTGAATATAACGATAGAAGATGTGAAGCTTTACGGATGGAGCACTGCGGTGAATATTTCCTATATAAACGATCTGAAGCTGGAGAATGTGGATGCATACAATTCGGGAATGATGCTTATTAAGAACTCAAATGATGTATGGCTATCTGGCATAAGCAGTCAGGGCGGAATGAACATCAGCTATGGTGCGCAGCTCATAATGAGTGGCATATATTCACAGGATACAATAGACATATACAGTTTTGAGAACATAACTCTGAGCAATATAACCGTGAGCAATGCGGTGTACTGGATTGAATTCTACGATGTGACAAACGGAAGTGCAAAGAATGTGGTAGCGAACTCATCCGGCACGTACAGTAATCGCAATTACGGCATGTTTGATGTGCATTACAGTTCCAACCTGAGCTTTGAGAATTTGAATTTAAAGTTTGCAGGTAACTACTCTTCTACCGGTTATACCCCGTACATAATTTACCTGAAAAACAGCAGCAGCATATCTCTTGAGAATCTGACGGTTATGGGCAACGGAAGCTTATTGAATTATGTGGAGGTGGACTATTCCGATTACATAAATATAAATCATATCACACTAACATCCACCAATCAGGGCGATTTGCGGTTAGAATACATTTATATGACAAGCGTAAATCATATAAAATTGGAAAATGTAACCGATGTGAACTGCTCGGTGGGGATTTCTATTTTCGGTGGTTCCGATGTGCAACTCATCAACTACACTGCAAATACCCATTTTGTGTGGTTTAGTGGTGTGAGCGGCGGTGTGCTGAAAAATGTGTATGAAAAACCAGCGTGGAACGCATCATCAGAGGAGGAAGTGGGTTCGTTTAGGATAGAGGATTCTAATAATATCTATGCAGAGAATATCACCATGATAGAGGAGTTCATTTGGGCTGTTGTTCCTCCTTACGTGGAAAACAGCAATAATGTCATATTGAAAGATTTACGGATGTACGAAATAGGCACCGCCGATTTCACTTTCCATATTGACTCTTCCAGCGATGTGACCATTGATAACGGTGTGTTTGAAGGAAACTACAGCGGAATAAGTTTAGGTTATGGTAATTACAAATATAACAACATAACGCTCAGAAACCTGGAATTGAAGGGATTGAAGAATGGAATTTCTATTAGCGATTATGTGAATGTGACCATAGAGAATGTGAGCATAGCAAACAGTGCAGGCACGGGAATCAGTGGCAGCGTAAGGAATATAATAATAAAGAATGTGAGCATAGAAGGAAACAGCGGAATAGACCTTCAGGTGCAGGACTATGCAAATGTGGCGAACAGCAGTATGGTGAATGTG
>JAADDK010000066.1 GCA_013154005.1 Methanobacteriota archaeon | reverse complement strand
GGCTCAACACTCACATATAAAGATACGTCTGTGACCAACGGAGTTACATATTATTACTACGTCACAGCGGTGAACTCTGTGGGTGAGAGCCCGAAGAGCAACGAAGTGAGCGCCACTCCGAAATCGTCCTCCAATCTTCTGTCCAACAAGATACTGTTTGTGGACGACGATGGTGGCAGTGCGTACAGTGATTATATAAAGCAGGCTCTAATTGACTCTGGCATAACTCAGGAGTATCAGGTGTATGTATGGGACGTATACAGCATCGGTTATTCTCCGGGTTATAATGAACTTATGAAATATGGAATAGTGATATGGTCTACGGGATACACATATGTAAACACGGTAACCCCTACTGATCAGCAGAACCTGATAAAGTACCTAAACAGTGGAGGCAGGTTGTATCTCAGCTCTCAGGACTTCCTGTGGGAGGTTAGTGGTGGATTTGACGGTGCTATTGACAATGCCTTTGTAAATGACTATCTTGGAGTATCTGGCGTGATAAACGACGTGGGCTATACGTACATCTATGGAGTTTCTGGAAATCCAATAACTGGCAACTTTGGGACAGTGTACCTAAAATACCCATATGGCAACTACGATGATGAAATAGGTCTCGAAAGCGGTGCTCAGGCGATATTTGTTGATGACTACGGCTATGCAGCAGGAGATATGTATCAGCATGGTAACTACAAGGTAGTGTTCACCGCTTTCTCCTTTGAAGCAGTGGAATATGGCAACGCTCAGACTGGAGCACAGCTAATGTACGATATAGTGAGCTGGCTTGCCAGCTAATTCTTTTTTTCTTTTCTCAACACAAAAAATAATAATATGAAATGCTTTTAGGGTTCTGATGGCAAAGGTTATAGAAGGTGTCAAACCCACGCGTATGCAACTTCTTGAAATTAAGAGAAAGAAAGAGCTTGCTAAGAATGGTCATAAACTCCTGAGCGAGAAGCGAGACGCGCTTATTTCCGAGTTTTTCAAGATAATTGACATTCGTAATGAGTTACGTGCAAAAGTTGAACGGGAATTAAATGAGGCATTTGGAAAAGTCATAGAGGTTGAAATGATAATGGGTAAGACCAATGTTGAGGATATATCACACCAAATTTTGCCACTTGGAGATATTCGCACCACAACCATGAATATAATGGGTGTTCTCACACCCCAAATGGAGCTGGTTTCTGAGGGTGACAGATTGAATTACGGATTTCTCAACACCTCCGCAAAATTGGATGAAGCGGTGATGAAATTTTCCTCAATTATGAGGGATCTTGTGAAACTCGCAGAAGTCGAAGGTACCATTGAAGATATTGCGAGAGAGATTGAAAAAACAAAAAGAAGAGTAAACGCTCTTGAGCATATATTTATCCCCCGATTTGAAGCTACTGAGAAATACATTGAACTTGCACTCAGTGAACGTGAACGAGAGGACTTTTTCAGAAGAAAGAGGATAAAGTCCATTCTTGCAGCGAGGGCAAATGCGGAAGAGAATTAGAGAACGGCCAAATTACGAACTTCCGGTGGATGAGCGAGTCCGCTGGTATAAACTCCTTCTGTACAGCCAGATAATAGGTACAATTTTAATGGTTATTGGTTTCATATTTCTTCTTCTCATACTCGCTCATGTTATACATTTTTAGCCAGAAAGTTTTTTATTTTGGTAAAATTACCCGAACTTATGGGAACAACTGTAACTGTAAGGCACATCGAGGGCATGCGCTTTATTGGTGAGACTGAAAATCATGCGATTGTTATGGAATCTGGATATCTGGGTACCCAGAAATCTGCAGCACCCATGGAGACGTTCTTGCTGGCTCTTGGCGGATGTACGGGGATGGATGTAGTTGCCATCCTTCTGAAGATGAAACAGACTCCTCGTAAATTTGAGATAAGGATAGAAGGAGAGCGAGCAGAAGAGCATCCGAAAGTGTACACTAAAGTGAAGATAACATACATGATTGAAGGGGTAGAATTCGAAAAGGCTGAGAAGGCTGTAAAACTCTCACAGGATAAATACTGCCCGATAAGCGCCATGCTTAAGCGTAGTGGCTGTAAACTGGATTACGAAATCATAACAATTTAAGTGTTCATTATTTCCAGCATGGCTCTGGCCATTGCAACTTTAGCATCGCCACTTGCCATAAGAAATGCACGGGCCATGGAAAGTAATTCATCGTCATTATTCACAGGGATTACCGTATCATCCATCATAATATCTTTTGCTCTCATCATAGTTAATACTTGAGACGCTTCAATATATATTCTAAGGCGTAAAAATCTTAAGAGATTTTAATATCTGAAAATCACGGGGGATAATGCCCCTCAGCCCGCCCGTCTTTCTTCATCACTCTGCTAAGGCTGAAATCATCATCGGGGCATATGGGATATTTTCAAGGTTCTACTTATCGTTTTGGGGTACGAATCTGCGCAATCTTTTCAGCATTTCCATTTTTTCCCTGTTCCCAATCATTGCGTTTTCTATGGAGAGCTGTAGAATTTCTATGCTTTTATCGTATGCATTTCTGTCTACAGGTTTGGGCACGCCGTCTTTGCCCCCCACCGCAAAGGAATATTTAACCGGGTCTCGCCACGATATTTCTGTGCCGTAAATCACATCTGCAATGTACGCCAGTGCACGGACTGTTGCAGGGCCTATGCCTTTGATTGATATTAGCTCTTCGTAATTTCGAGGCTGAATCTCATATGCTCTGAAAAGTGCATCCCAGTTGATGCGCCATGGCATATTCAGAACTTTCAGGCCTGCAAATTCGTCAAGGGTTGTTTGTTTTGTGCTTTTTAAATAAACAATATCATTTTTAATTTTTTTGGGGTTATCCTTTACTATATCCACGGAAACCTTTCTCGTATCCTCGCTTTCTTCAGCCACTAGGTTAACCACGTTTTGCTCGATTCTGTCCCCTATAATTCCGCTGTGTGGATTTCTCACAAAACTCTCTATACCCGAGCTCCAGTGATATCTGCGTGCGTATTTCTGGTCTCTGTTGATACCCTGCTGAACCACCACCCACCTTCCGTGCTCAGATATGATCATAACATGGTGATACAGAGAGTACCCGTCCTGAAGCACCGCATTGTCCACTTTGGCAGCGGTTCTGCTGGCATATTTTAAAAACTCTATTTTGGAGGAAGATAATGAGAGTATTTCTCCATTTTTTTCTATCTCTAAAGGTGTTTTTTTAGAGGCTTTTCCCTTGCCGCCCACAATGGCAATTCCCTCCTCCGGGTCCAATGCCTGTTTTAATGATCCAAGGGTTACTGTCGTCGTCCCGGATGAATGCCAGTCAAAACCAATTACGCATGAAAACGCCTGAAACCAGAATGGGTCTGCAAATCTCCGAAGCACTTCATCCACACCAAACTCTATGGCTATTACCCTGATAATTTCGCCGGATAACTTCACCATCCTGTCAAAAAGCCAGCGCGGTGCGTGACCCGTATGAAGCGGTAAATTTGCAACTCCTGCACGGTGCATGTTATCCTATCTCTATCCCGTGATCAGTAATGCTGTACTTGAATATACCTGCTTTTTCCGGGTGGTTGCGCACTTTCTTTATTATTATGTAATTTATGAATCCCTTGGGCGTTCGGAACATTTCCATTTCTAAAATCACGTCTGCCAGCTGCTCTATTCCGCTCTGAGTGGTGGTATCGTACACATCTCTGAGCATGGTTATCAGCACCACGCCCCCGTAGTACTGCGCGTGAGCTTTTATGGTTCTAAGTGCAGAGATGATTTTTGTACGGTCATAATTATTAAGGAAGAAATCGAGAGAATCGATGATGATCCTGAACGGCGGGTTTAGTTTTGAAATCTCGTAAGTAACCATGGTGAGAAAGTTAATCTCCTTCTCTTTTTTCTTACGTGCTGGGGTGAATATCTCGTTTATGGGTATGCCCTCCTCGCGATATTTGCTTATGATGAGTTCTTTTTCAAGGACTTTATGGTAGTACTCGGCCCCGATGTTTACAATCTTGATATTTGTTTTCCATCCAAAATTTTTCATGGTGGCGAGTATATCCTCATCGCGCTCAGTGGTGGTGAAGTAAATCACATTTTCTTTCTCTGCACCTGCTGCAGCAAACTGTTTTGCAAAGAGCTCCGTGCCAGAGCCGGGTGAGCCAGATAGCAGAATTGTGTATCCCTCGGGCACCCCGTTCATTAACGCTTTGTCAAGCATGGGTAAACCAATTGAAACGGTTTTAAGTTCCATTTTACTCACCCTCCTCTACATCGTATATTTCGTCACATACCATGTTCAAGATGCTGTTTATTTCTTCAGAATTCTGGCCTTTCATTGCAATCATAACCATGTATGCTTCCCAGCTTCTCAGCGATGTGACGAACATATGCAAGAATTCGGACATTATTTTGTGCCCATTGTATATGGACATCGAGTTCACAGAATCCAGAATCACTATCGATTTCTTGTCGTTATATTTCCTCGACAGATACTCCACCTTAAGCATTATGTATTCCAGCATTGTTGGGCTTTCTATGTATAAAAACCTGTCTGAAAACTCCGTGTCACCTTTCATAAGATGGGAAATGGTATCCACAAAAAACACCCGGCTTGAATCGATACCCAACAGCTCAAAAAGACTCTGGATGCTCTTGGAAGGAATCGTGGATGAAATATAAAACACGTACAGGTCATGGCGTGTGGCAAACACATCTACCAATGCACGAAGTACATCAAAATACGAATCAGTGTCTGTATTTATTGCAATGGAAGATGCTGCAGGAAGCTCCTCCAGTTTTCCAACAACTTTCGATGTTACACCCATTATTTCACCTCCATCTCACCGCTTTTCAAAAGAGGAGCTATAAGAACCCCTATGGATGTCAGGTCAAGAACATACTTTGCACGGGAGTGGGTTGTTCCCCTCATCTTTATTACCTGAATTGTACGCAGTAAATCGCCCTGTCTCTCCAGATTCCCCATGAGTATGATGCCATCTGCAATGGCCTCTTCCACCCCGTACTGCGAATACCCTGCGGCAGAGGGTAAGAGTTCCGAAATCAAAATTGTGGTGCAGCCCATATCGGACAGGTCCTTGCCGAGATGAAGAATGAACTCTCTGATTTCCTCTCTGGATGTAAGTCTGTAGCATATCGATGTTATGGAATCCACCACCAACCTCTTTATCCCGAGTTCTTTGACAATTTTCACAATTTGATTTACAAGAATATTTATATCCTCCAGCGTAAACTCCAGTTTTTCCAGCCCGAGTTTTACATAGATTTCTTGCAAATCTACAAATATGAGTTTTTTGTCCAGGATCAGTTTTCTATCGAAAAATTCATAGTTTATCATGTTGTCAAGAAGCTTTTCCGGGGCCTCCGTAACGGATATGTACATAGACCTCTCTCCCATAAGTGCCCCGTGAACCAGAAACTCCAAGCTTAGGGTGGTCTTACCAGTGCCGCATGAGCCGGTAATAAGAATTGTATTGCCTCTGGGAATCCCCCCATTCAGAATGTTATCAAGCCCTGCTATTCCCGTTTTACATCTTTCTCTACCGCCATCTGCCATCTGTAATGTTAATGGGTAAATTGTATATCTACTTTTCTACATTTCTGTACAGTTTATCGGTGAGTTATGGTATGCATACAATTTTGCGAAAAGTTTATATAGAAGTATTGCTACAGATATAATAGGTTATCAACTAAAGGTTGATAACAAAAAATGGAGGTGATAAAAATGGTGAAAAGAAAGGATGAAATAACGCTCAAAGTAGCGGAAGCGAAGTCGAGAGACGTTGGAAGGGGCATTGCGAGAGTGGACCCTGAAATATATGAAAAAATGGGTCTGATGCCCGGAGATACTATAATGATTGAAGGTACAAAGAGTACAGCAGTAACAGTCATGAGAGGTTATCCAGAGGATGCTGGCACAGGGCTGATACGCATTGATGGATACATTCGAAGAAATGCAGGTGTGGGTATAGATGATAAAGTGAGAGTAAGAAAAGTTACAGCCCATCCTGCTCAGCAGGTGAGTATGGCGCCTACTGAGCCACTTAAGATAATCGGGGGAGAGGAGTATCTATCATCTCTGCTGGAAGGTAGAGTGGTTACCCGTGGTGATGTCATAACGATACGGGTTATGGGCAATACCATAGATCTTGTGGTCACAGGAATCAAGCCCGCAAATACCGCTGCTATAATAACACGTGATACAAGAATAAAAATAAGTGAAAAGCCGGCAAAGGAGATGGCAGGGATACCTCGCGTTACCTATGAGGATATTGGAGGCCTGAAAGATGAAATAAAGAAGATACGTGAGATGGTGGAGCTTCCACTGCGCCATCCAGAGCTGTTCGAAAGACTCGGAATAGACCCGCCCAAGGGTGTGCTGCTGTACGGACCGCCCGGCACCGGCAAAACCATGCTGGCTAAAGCGGTGGCGAATGAAGCGAATGCGCACTTTATATATCTGAGTGGTCCGGAGATAATGAGCAAATATTACGGTCAGAGTGAAGAAAACATAAGGGAGGTATTCAAAGAAGCGCAGGAGAACGCACCGAGTATAATATTCATAGACGAGATTGACAGCATCGCGCCCAAGAGAGATGAGGTGCAGGGTGAGGTGGAGCGCAGAGTGGTTGCTCAGCTACTTGCACTGATGGACGGTCTCGAATCTCGTGGAAAAGTGGTGGTTATAGGGGCCACCAACAGACCAAATGCACTTGATCCAGCACTGCGCAGACCGGGCAGATTCGATAGAGAGATTGAAATCGGCATACCTGACCGTGATGCGCGCCGGGAGATCCTGGATATACATACCCGTGGTGTACCACTTGCGGAGGATGTTGATTTAGACAAACTCGCGGATATGACTCATGGGTATGTGGGTGCGGACCTTGCTGCACTGGTTAAAGAAGCAGCCATGCGCTCACTACGCCGGATAGTGCCGGATATTGACCTTGAAAGTGAGAAAATACCCGCAGAGATACTTGAAAAGATAGAAGTTACAATGGATGATTTCATCGATGCGTACAGAGAACTGCAACCTTCCACAATGCGTGAAGTCCTGATAGAGAAACCAAAGGTGCACTGGAATGATATCGGAGGTCTAAAAGACGTGAAACAGGAGCTGAGAGAGGTGGTGGAGTGGCCTCTGAAGTACAAGAAACTGTTCAGCCATATGCGTGTGAGGGTACCCAAGGGCATACTGCTCTATGGACCACCAGGCACCGGTAAGACATTGCTTGCCAAGGCGGTGGCCACGGAGAGCGAGGCTAACTTCATAAGCGTTAAGGGTCCTGAGTTCCTGAGCAAGTGGGTTGGAGAGAGCGAAAAAGCGGTGAGAGAGGTATTCCGCAAGGCCAGGCAGGCTGCGCCGGCGGTAATCTTCATAGACGAGATAGATGCCGTGGCGCCGCAGAGAGGCAGGGACCTGGGTAGCCATGTCACAGAGCGCGTGGTATCACAGCTCCTGACGGAGATGGACGGCCTCGAGGACCTGCACAACGTTACGGTAATTGCAGCCACAAACCGGCCGGATATACTTGATCCTGCCCTGCTTAGACCGGGTAGATTTGACCGCCTGATATATGTACCTGTGCCAGAAAAAGAGGCAAGAAAAGAGATATTTGAGATACATCTCCGCAATAAACCTCTGGCTGATGATGTAAATCTGGATACCCTGGCAGAAAAGACAGAGGGATACACTGGAGCGGATATTGAGGCAGTGTGCAATGAAGCAACCATGCTTGCTCTTCGCGAGTACATCCAGAATGGCGGCGATCCTGAAAACCCGAATGCGAAGATTGAAATGAAGCATTTCGAAGAAGCATTGAAGAAAATAAAGCCGCTGAGCAAGGAAGAGCTTGAGATGTACAAGCGAAGCATTGAGAAGTTTAAGGGGCATTAGCCCCTTCTCCAAATTTTTAAATACAATTTCACATTGCGATTGATGATGGATTCTTTAGAAGAAAGACTCGCTAAAGAGCGCAGAAAACGTGCATTGCGGAATTTCACTATTTTTATAGTGATTATGTTCATTCTGGGAGTGATTAATTCTTACATTCTCATAGCTCTGAGTGTTATCTTGATGCTTGCCGGACTCTCGGCCATGTATGAAATTGGTGTGGTAATGGATGCTCTGTGGGGTAAACATGTGGAGAAAAAGCGCACTATTGAGGAAAAAGCCGTATTTGAACAGAGCTTTTATGAAGGTCTTCTTATGTGCGGTGGCGGTTTGGGGTTGCTTATGCTCACCTTCTATCTGATGAGCATGGGATGGTATGGTATAATTCATTTTTGATTTTAATTTATTGATTATTTAACGTTTTTTGATTATATTGTAAAAAAGTTTAAGTATAAAAAATCTCATGTTTTCAGGAAGGAGTGTTTAGTATGAGAGAGAAAATCGTTTTTATGGTCGTCGTGGCTGTGCTAACTCTGCTTTTAATGCAGGGAATTGCACCCACTGGTGATGACGATATAACCAGAGATGAGAGAGATACTTTAAACTTGGACGCAAAGAAGATATACACAACAACTAACGATGTTTACCGAATATCGGTGTATGGTGATACAGTGGCATGGAGTGAGATGTTTAAACGAAATGACACTGTAAGTGATTTGGACATCGTGGTATCGTCGGGTGGAGGGATACAAAAATACGGTAAGGTAGGTATTTCAGAGAAATATCCTGCGGTAGGTAATATGATTGTATGGGAAGAACTGCCCCAGAGCAGTGGTGATTCTAAGATTGTGGGTACATCCGGAGTAATATACTCTCAGACAGGAATTAGCGCTGAATCACCTGCTATCGATGGAAATAACGTCGTGTATGTGCTCTCAGGAAGTACGGAAAATGGAGTGGGATACTATATTTCAGGGACCACTGGAACAATTTCAGTGGGTGACACTGTTGAGTTTGTGGATATTTCAGGGAACTGCATTTCATATAATCAGTATGTGTATTCTCTAAGAAACAAAACATCCTGGAAGGTTATAAACGCGGGTACCATTTACAGAATTTCAGGGGACAGGGTGTTGTTTGCCGGAAGAAGCAATTTTGGCAAGAGCGTGTACATGGGAGTAAAGGACATTAAAACGGGTGAAACAGACATCTTTGTAAACTATGATACCGGTCTCTATGGAGGTATCGATTCTCAGGATTTCGATGGCAGTTTTGCAGTGTGGGCATATGAAGGAAGCATGTACGTTTATAATGTGCTCTCCAAAAAGATTGATCAGATACCAGTTACAGGGGTCACAAATGTTGCCATAGGCGGGGGAAGCATTGCCTGGGTTGTGCATACTACTACTGGATACGAGATATGGATGGCCAAAACTCCTGCGGCGGGCAGCTTCGCCGATGTAACACTCACCGATTTGACTTCAGATTCCTCACCAGATGTGGAATATCATCTTCTGCTGGTTATGGATTCTCAGGGTCGCAAATTTGGAGGGATCAATCCAGAGACTCATATAATGTACGATGAGATACCTGGAGCCACCGTGGTCCGCACCGGAAAAATAGTGGAATACAGGATACCAACTACAGATAGAAATTCTTTAAAATATCAGGTGATAGGAAGACACGATGGTAAATATTCTCTGAACGTTAAGATGAATATACCTACCCGTGGCTATTCAGTAAGTGAGGTTTCCGCAACAGATATTCCTATAAAACTCAATGAAACGTTTACATATCTGGTAAACTGGGACAAGGTGGCAGAGAACGCTAATGATGCCGTAAAAATAGAGATAGATACGAATGGAGACGGTACCGTAGATAGAACTGTAACCACGTCTAAAGATATAACCGCATCATCAATCGCCGATTCAGGCGCTGGAGGACTGGAGAGTTTAATAATGAAAAACATGTTTTTTATAATCCTGGGAATAGCCGTCCTGGTGGTGCTCGTGGTTGTTCTCTCGATTAAGAAAAAGAAATAAACATCTTTATCCATATTTTTTATATTGTGCATACTTGCATAACGTTAAAAAGTTTTTTATATTCTAATTTCATTTATCCGTTGGGTGAACTCTATGTGGCGGAAAGGGGATTTGATAATAGCTCTTGGGGTGACCGTGCTGGTGCTTTTCGGCACGCTGACCGGTGCAACGGCATTGAGAAGCAGTAATTTCTCTCCGAGTGAGGTCTGGGCAATGGGCCTGAGCGGATATAATGAAACGATAAACAGCGTTGTACCTTCCATGGATGCCAACGGAGATGGCAAAGCAGAATTGATGGTTGAGCTCGAAAATGCAAGTGCATATACTTACTCGGTTGTGCTTCTAAATGGAGTAGATGGAAAGATTCTTGCATCTCGAAATTTCACAGATACCGGATACGGTGGAAGCGATAGCGTGGCCATAGACCCGACTCTCTATGCTTTAACTGTTATGGGCCTGAACAACGAACCCGTGTATGAACATTATTTTATGGTGTTTGGGAACCATACCGATAACAAGCATGTCTCGCTGTACAGCCTGAGTTATCCACAGCTCAGCACACTGGCGTATCAGGGTATAGAGGTGCCTTCGTCTTTCACGTCGGGTGGATTAACGTACACTGTGAACCAGTACACGTATATTCTGCATGTGGTGAATGTTAACGGCACGGCGGCCCTGCTCTATATTGGGTACTATGTGGGCACATACACTCTGGGCCCCTACACGTCCACGGCGGGCGAGATTCAGATGATTCTTCTGAACGAAACGCTTGCTACGGTGTGGGAACGCACAGAGACGGGATTGGTGCTTTCCGGACAATCGTCCATCGGTGCGGATATCACAGACTATAATGGCTGGGGCTTTTTAAGCGAAGAGCACCCGGATATAGTGTTTTTGAATCTCTATTCTGATCCGGGCAACACCACCATAACCGCCATCGACCTGGCCACTGGCACCGACCTCTGGAATATAACGGTGAATGGTATGTATCCCATCTCAAACCCTGTTATGGCTCTCAACCGGCAGTTCAACGGTGCGTACTTTATGGATTATGATAACGACAAAAAGGTGGATTTTCTTATAACAACCACAGGTGATGGCGCCCAGCACGTAAATTTCATAAATGCCACGGGGCATCTGCTGGGATACTATAACACCAGCTCGCAGAGCATCACGTATCCTGCCACGGGAACTGCGATGATGGCGGGCAAGTTCAGCACAACAATCCGCACGATAGATGTCAATGGAGACGGCAATGGCGAACTGTTTCTGGTGGATAACAATACCCGGCTTATCTGCTGGGACATTGCTCATAATTCTTCAGTTTGGGAGCACAGCCTGGTGAATCAGAGTTATATGTATATTGCGTCGCTTTCTACCAATGACCTGAACGCCGATGGAATATGGGACCTGTATCTCATAGGCAAAAACGATACGGGAGATGGGCATACCAACGTAAATGTGAGCATGATAGACTCTAAAAATGGCACGCTGCTGGGTATGCATTATTACGCCCACGCCATCTCCGGCTTTCCGGGAATGAGCATTGTAAAAGAGCTCAGCGATTTGGACGGAGATGGTATGCAGGATTCGCTGGTGGTGGACGGCTATTATACCGATTCCTCCGGCACTTACGTGATTGTGAATGCAACCTCCATGAAAGATGGAAGCATACTGTGGAGCGCAAAAATTTCAGCACCACTCAGCAATAACGATTACTCAAACTGGAGCACCAGCGTTAAAATGTGCGGTGATGTGAACGGAGACGGAATAAATGATGTGTATGTGAAAATGTATTATCACGAGCCGGGCACGGGACTGTACGATACATACCTGTTTTTCCTGTCGGGCAGAGATGGAGCAGTGCTCTGGAGCGGAAGCGTTATCGGAGGATTGCAGGATACGCATATGATTGCGTTCAAAAGCTTGGAGGTTGTTTCCTCCTGGAACCAGTTTGATTACAACAATGATGGCATACTCAACGAGGTCAGGATATACACGGAAAACAGTGTTTATGTGTATGCAGTGACGCAGGCAGTGCCCGAGTTCGGAACGTTCTGGATTCTGGCGATTTTGCCGCTGGCAGCGCTGATTCTGAGAAGGCGCCATTAATTTTTTCCTTTTTTGATTTTCATTTTCAATATCTGTGGCGCAGGGTTTTTATTATTTTATTCCACTAATATCGATGTGATTTCATATGCGGAGCTCCGGGAGAATTTCGTGTATCTATTTGGAATTGAGTTTGCTCTGTTTTTAGCGGTATCTGCAGATTCGCTGTACCGCAACGACACGCTCTCCGCATTTAACTATTTTCTCGCACTTGTCTGGGTTTACGTGGTGGAACTGAAAATTCTCAGACGATTTTATATCGTTAAAGAGAAAGACCTGAAAAAGAAGTTTGAGGTGCTTGACTCTGAGAAGAAAAAGGGAAAGCGGGCACTGGCGCTCAGCATCTCTTTTCTCATACTTCTCTCAAGCTGGGGCATAATAGCGTTTCTGACGAACAGGTACGGAGAGTACATGCGATATGTCAGGTCTATCACTCTCGCACTGCCCTGGTTCGCGTTGGTCTATTTTGGCTGGGTTGTGTATTTAGGATACCTGAAAAGAAAATATGTAAAATTCCTTATGGCTCTTGTAAAAAAGAAAAAATTAGTAAATCACAGGAATGAATGAGCTTATGCCCATGCTTGATACGGTTGCTCTCTGCTCAGTTACAAAGGGTGTGTGCACACCTGTGAGTATGGTGGTAATTTTAAGTTTATTTCTGAATCTATCGTCAACTCTCGCGCCTATTTTCACTTCTGCATCTTCGCTCAATCCTGAGACTATGCCCTCGCTGATTTTGTACACGGTTCTCAGAGTCATGTTGGGTCCGCCTGTGATGTGTATAAGTGCACCGGTAGCGCCCCGGTAATCGATATCCATTAGCGGGTTGTTGAGTGTGTCCACCACTGCGTCCTGCGGTGTGTAGTAATCACCATCACCGTACAGCACCGTGGACGTGCCACCATGCCTCATGAGAGTGTCAATATCCGAGAAATCCACGTTGATAAGCGAGGGATTGTTCACCACGTCCACCACACTGGATATGAGATCAGCAACCAGCACGTCCATAATCATGAACGCCTTTTTAAGCGGGAGTTTGGGCACGAGTTTCAGAAGCTTGTTGTTGTCCAGCACGATAACGGTGTTGGATACCTTTCTGAATTTTTCCAGGGCAAGCGTGGCGTTTTCCCATCTTCTCTTTCCCTCCGCTTTGAAGGGCATGGTCACTATCGACACCACCAGGGCCCGGGTCTTGCGTGCGAGCTGCGCTATAACCGGCCCTGCTCCGCTGCCCGTGCCGCCGCCGAGTGTGGAAAGTATGAAAATCATATCTGCATCTTCTAAAATTCCCGATACTGCGTCCATAGAGGCAGAGGCAACTCTCTCACCCAGCTCAACGCTGCCGCCCGCTCCGCGACCGTAGGTCATATCTTCGCCAATTATAACGCGTTTGTGGGCATCTATGGACATTATCTGCCTTCTATCCGTGTTAATCGCTATGAGTTCCGCATCCAGATTCATTTTGCTGAGTCTATCTATGCTGTTGCAGCCGCCACCACCTACACCAACCACTTTGACCTTGAGACCGCCCACCTTTCTAGGGCTCTCCGAAAGAGCTTCGTTTATTAAATAATCCCATCCCATCTGGCATCACCTTCTGCTATTTGTCTGACAAATGTCTTTATGCTGTCATACTACTTAAATGTTTTCTGTAAAATTACCATTTTTCGCAAGTCAAAATAAAAAAGCAAATATTTTCAAATTGGCGGGTGCGAGCAAATGCTTTAATATTTTAGTCTCTCATGCGCACCTGTGATATTTAGCCCTGTGGTTAATCCTGAGCAATACGAGGAGGAAATACTGCGGTTCGTGTTTGAAATATATCGCTCCACCAACGGAGCGTATCCACGTATGGAATGGCTTGCTCATAAGCCCGGGCCTGATGATTATGAGGGATTTGAAAAGGCGTATCGCGAATTTCTGCATTATCGACTCACTGAAGAGTTTGATGAGCTTTATATTATGCGCGATGATGAGATTATTGCAACCTTCGCACTTGTGTACAGGTTTGATGATAAGAACGTGCCGTGGATTGTTCCAGAATTAAAGAAAAAATGCGTGTTTCTGGAGTTTTTCATGGTGCATCATGAGCATCGCGGCGAGGGGCTGGGCGCTTGCGCCATGGAAATGGCAGTAAATAAAGCAAAGAGTATGGGGCGCAATCTCTGTGTGGTTACTTTTGAAGACCTTGATGCGTATCCGTATTATGTGAATAAAGGATTCAGACCCGTGCGCAGAGACGGAAATTTCATCACTCTGATGCTTGATTTATGAGCGGTAAATTATTTATGCTTCCTTACACATTAGCGTAATATGGCTCTGATTCCTCTGCACACTCTGGACTTGCTGAGATTCGTGGTAGCATTGCCATTCTTCATCTACGCATCTTATTCGGACCTTAAAGAGAGACTGATATCCACGTGGGTGTGGTTTATACTGGGCATATTCGCGGTGGCGTTTCTCGTCATACAGTTTCCCACGCTTCACGGAATTATTGCAATAATCCCGCTTGTTATCATATTTTATGAATGGTTCTTTGAGTGGGAGCATCGATGGGTTCCCTATGTGTTTTATGGAATTGCGGGGGCTATTTTTCTGTATTCACTCACGTTTGTTCATGAGGTGTATCCTCTGAGCATAGCGTTTCTCATGCTTCTTTTTGTGAAGCTGATGCATCATCTTAAAATTATCAGGGGCCGCGCGGATGCCCGTGCGCTTATGACCGTTGCCATACTGCAGCCGCTGTATCCATCGTTTCTATCTTTTCCGATATTCACTCCTCAATACGTCGAAATCGTTGAAATCACGTTTCCGTTCATGTTTCTGGTTCTGCTTTACGCGGCTATTACATCGCTTTTCTATCTTCTCGGGATACTGTTTCGCAACCTGTCGCGCGGAGATACCGGATTTCCGGAGATGTTCATCGGGTATCGCATACCCATCGATGAAGTAGATAAAAAGCATGTCTGGCTTATGGAGCGGGTGGTTGATGGCGAGCATGTGCTTTATGTGCATCCGCGTGAACATAAAAAAGAGGATCTGGAGGCACTTAAAAAAATCGGGAGAGATAGAGTGTGGGTGCAGCCAAAGATTCCGTTCATCGTGTTTATCACTGCCGGACTTATAATGGCATATCTTATCGGGAATTTTGTGTGATTATCTTCTTCTCTTTTTGATTTTGAAGAGCATCATATCGTTCCATTCTACGGTATGCTTGATTTTGTTCTTTGTGAGAAACTTGCTTATTTTCTCGGTGAGAACGCGAACATCGTCGCTGTACACACCACGATACACGTAAAATTCGTGTTTATCGCTTATGGGCACAACTATGCGCATCTTTCCCTCCCTGTTGTAACCTTCAGGCTTGCGGTTGTGTGAGATGTCAATCATATTTTCTTTGATGATGACCTTAATCATATCCGGATTGTCTCGAAACTGCTTGGAATCCTGGAAAAACATCTCGAGCATCTTGTCCCAGATGCCGTCAAGGTCTTTCCATTCTACGTCTTCCATCACTATGTGCCCGTTCCAGTACTTCATGCTGCTGCTATCTCCGATATGCTATAATAAATTAACGGTTATTCACTCAGTATCTTTTCGATATCGCTCATTATTTGCGGTGTGAGTTTGTTTTTCAGTTCCAGAGCACCCAAATTTTCTTCCAGCTGTTCAAGCTTGGACACGCCCAGAATCACCGAGGTCACATGCTCGTTTTTCAAAATCCACGCGATGGCAAGCTGGGCCATGGTGGCGTCCAGGGACTCGGCGAGCTCTTTCAGAGCCTCTAACTTTTTGATGGTCTCGGGCTTGAATGCGCCCTCTTTTTCCAACATATCGCGAAGCCAGGGAAATCTTTCTAATCTCGAGCCGGGGGGTATGCCGTTGTTGTACTTGCCTGTGAGCACGCCGGAAGCAAGCGGGCTGAACGTCGTCAACCCAATTCCCGGGTCTTCGTAAAGCGGCAAAAAATCTTTTTCTACCTTCTCGCGAACCAGCATGTTGTAATGCGGCTGCTCAACTATGGGAGGCATCATACCCATCTCTCGTGCCAGCTCAGCGGCTTCTTCGATTCTGTCGGCGGGCCATTCGGACGTGCCCCAGTAAAGCGCCATTCCGCTGTCGAGTATGTACTCTATTCCCGATAGCGTTTCTTCCAGCGGCGTGTCCATGTCGGGTCTATGACAGTACATTATATCCACATAATCCAGTTGAAGGCGCTTGAGCGAGGCGCGCATTCCCTCAACGAGGTGCTTTTTTGTCAGGCCCTGCTGGTTTCTCTCACGCGCGCCCCACCAGAATATCTTGGTGGAGGCCACGTAATCCATTCGGTTGAAGTCCTTGAGCACTTCTCCGAGCATGCTTTCGGCCACACCGCCTGTGTACACTTCCGCAGTGTCAAAGAAGGTTATGCCTGCATCGTAGGCACGGTGTATTATTTTTCTCAGGTCAGACAGGCGAATCTGATTGCCAAATGTTAGCCAGCTTCCAAGGCCCACTTCACTGAGCATTAAGCCCCATTTTCCCACATTTCTATATTCCATAATTTCGCCTCACATTTGCTTTTGCATGCAATTAGCAAAAAAGAGTATTTAAAGGTTTTTACATAATTTTGTGTATCATTGGTCAAAAATTAATATTTTTTCACCTTTTGAGCTGCTCAGCAGCGTGCCGTCTGGGGCGAAAACCTATGCGCCACCGGGAGGCGAGCCGTTCACAACGAAGGTTCTTACCTGAAATGCCATCACACGTTGAGCCATTGCTTCTATATCTTCATCGCTCAGAGAGCCGTACTCTGGAGAGTAATCCATGGGCACGAACAGCAAATCTGGCTTTTTGCGGATAATGCGCGTTGCGATTTTATCGTTGTAAAGGTCTCCGCAGATTATTATGGCGATTTCTCCAAGCTCTGTTTTTGCGGTTTTCAGAGTATTGCCAACGCAAAAGCCGTAGGGTTCCTGAAATTTGCGGTGCTTTAATCTCAGATTTCCAGTGCGGTCAATCATAATTGCCGAGTTATAAACGCATCTTCTGGCGGGTTCGAGCGCGCCCAAGATGATGCTCACTGCGTTCTCAATTGCCAGCTTTTTTATTTTTTCCACAATGCTCGCGTAAAGCGCGGCGCTTTCAAAGTTCCATTCTTCAAATCCCGTGAGGCAGTACTCCTTTCAATCCCACCATGGTTCTATTCTAACAAGCGTGGCGCGGATACCATCAACTCCACCCATCTGCTATTTCAATCCCACCATGGTTCTATTCTAACGTGTATCCTCCAATTGAAGTGGTTAAGGCAGTGCCTATTTCAATCCCACCATGGTTCTATTCTAACTACTCA
>JAADDK010000027.1 GCA_013154005.1 Methanobacteriota archaeon | reverse complement strand
TCTTTCGGCGCCAGCATGGGAAACAGAATCACTTCTTTTATGCTTCCCTCGCCGGTGAGTACCATTGTCAGTCGATCAACGCCCACACCCACGCCACCTGTGGGTGGCATGCCCCAGCGCAATGCTTCCACGAAATCCTCATCGTACTGATGCGCTTCCTCGTCTCCGAGCGTGCGCCTTTCCGTTTCCTCGCGGAAAAACTTCTCCTGCAGCTGCGGGTCGTTCAATTCCGTGTACCCGTTTGCCAGCTCCACACCTCCGATGTACAGCTCAAACCGTTCCACAAGGCGCGGGTCTTCGCGGTGCAGCTTGCATAGCGGTGTGGTTTCCTTCGGATGGTCTATGACAAACACAGGTTCATTTAAGTCTTCCTCGCAGACACGCTCAAATAATTTGCCTATTGCAAGGCCGCGCTCGTAAGAGGGCATTTTTATGTTGTATTTTTCAAGAAGAGATTTGAGCTCTTCGTCGCTTGTTTCCTCGGTTATGCCATGATTCGCGAGCATATCCAGCATTTTCTCTCTGCGGAACGGCTTCGCAAAGTCAATTTCCACACCGTTAAACTGCACCTTCTCCACACCGATGGCGCGGGCAATGCTCTTTATCATCTCTTCTGTAAGGTCCATCATATCGTTGTAATCCGCATAGGCCCAGTACGCTTCCATCATTGTGAATTCGGGGTTATGAGTGGTATCTATATCTTCATTGCGAAAATCTTTGGATATCTCAAACACCTTTTCGTAGCCACCCACAATCAGGCGCTTGAGATAAAGCTCGTCAGATATGCGAAGATAATAGTCACGGTCCAGCGCGTTCACATGCGTTTTGAACGGCCTGGCGTTCGCACCGCCGTAGATGGGCTGCAGCACAGGAGTCTCCATCTCCAAAAACCCGCGAGCCCACAGAAATCGGCGCATCTCTTCCACAATCTTAGCTCTCTTCATAAAAATCTCAAATGGTCTGCGATTGAGAATGAGATCAAGATATCTCTGCCTGTATCTTTTTTCCACGTCCTCTATACCGAACCACTCGTGAGGCAAATCATAAAGGGACTTGGAAATCAGGCGAATTTCGGAGGCAAGAACGCTCAGCTCGCCGCGCTTTGTGCGCATCAGCTCGCCGCGAATCCAGAGAAAATCGCCACGCTGCACGTATTTTTTCAGAAATTTGTACTGCTCATCGCCCAGCACGTCGTACTTAAAAAATCCCTGAATCTGCGCACCGTTGCTTTTTATGGTGGAGAACGCAAGCTTGCCGTGAAAGCGCAGGGAATAAATGCGTCCGGCCACTGCAACCTCTTTGCCCATAAGCTCATCAGAATTATTGACAATATACTCAATTTCGTGTGTAATCTTCGCAGATGGCGGATACGGCTCAATACCCATTTCCCTCAGGGTCTTCACAATTTCAGTCCTTTGAGCATAATCTTTTCGTTCCATACGCCTGAATGGCTGGACAGGTATATATTTTTCTTCCCGTACAAACAACACTTTCGCAGGCGCGTATCAGTAAGATGAGTTACACAGGATAGTTTAGATCAATTGCATAAGAGATAATGCATATTATGAAATGCATCTCCCTAGAAATATGTAAAGATTTGGCAGTTTTTGAGATGACTAGCACACACCGGATACAAATAAAGATGGAATAGATGGAAACCATACACCATAGATGGTAGTTTTAGGGCAAAGGATTATTATCTGGTTACCATCGCACCAGTTGTGCCAGATTTCTGAGATAAATACTGGACACTTGTTCTGCTTGAGGTAATAGCAATTATGTATTATAAAAGATATACTTATCAAGTATTTTTATTTTATTGTTTTTTAATCTTGCTCTGATTTTGATAATAACTATGGTAACATTTATATCTTGTTTTTACATTTGATATTCAACCATAAATGAGGTGAGATAATGAACAAAACAAAATTTCTTGGAATAATCGTAGGAATTGTCCTGATTGCAGACGTACTTTTAATGAGCTTAAGTACCCACATTGTGTCTGAGCAGCCCATGCAGATCATCTCAATAAAGGGGGTTAACACCGGACTTATAACACACTACGCATTCAACAATGGCACGGGCGATATTCTTTATGACCATTCCTCAAACAAACTTGATGGAGGTTTTGTTGGAAATCCATATTGGGCACAGGGAAGATGGAGTACAGGGCTCTTATTCCATTACGATATCAGTGACAGTAAAGATTATGTGAACATAAGCAAGGTAGCCGAGTACATATACAAAAATGGGGTTAAAAGCATAACTTTAACCGCATGGATTAATACCACGGCCACAGGACTTTTGGAGATAGTAGGAGATAACGATACCCATATTTTTGCGGAACTGCAAGTTGAGAATAACGGAACGGTGCATTTCTGGATGGAAGACAGCAGCGATACTGATTACATGGTGTGGAGTACTACACCACTCAATGATGGAAAATGGCACTTCATTGTGGGGCAATATAACTACACCACGAAAGTTATGGAAATCTGGGTTGATGGGGTGCTAAACCAAAGAAGAACATACACATTTGAACCCACAGTGCCCAGCAATTACTACGTTGGGCATGGGGACAACGATGATTTTATCGGATTTATAGATGAAGTGCGCATATATGAAAGAACCCTGACCCCGGAGGAGATATCTTTCCTTTACAATTACTCGGATATCCATGAACCAATACGTATAAACAACGATTCCGAGTTCGCTTCATTTATTGAGAATGAGCACCTTGCAGGAGATGGAACCACGACGTATCCGTACGAGATTTCTGGCTATGACATAGACGCAAACGGCGACGGAAATGCAATTTATATAGGAAACTCCACGGTGCATTTCATCGTCGATGAATGCCACCTGCACAATGCCTCACGCCTATCTGCTCCTTACCTCTACGGCGCAGGAATAACAATCTACAACGTGACAAATGCAACGCTCAGAGAGATCAGATCTGAAGATGAATACGCAGGAATTTTTATGAGAGATTCCAGCAATGTAACGGCGCGCTGGGGTGAGATGAGCAACATATCCATCGGGATAGATTTGGAGGGTTACACGACAGAGGCTAAGAATATCACAATATCTCACAATAGAATTGAAGCAGCAAAGGAGTATAGCATGTATGTGTACTGGGCCGAGAATATAACTGTTGATAACAACTCGCTCATGAACTCACCGGATGCCTATGGATTTCTTCTGTATTATATGTATCACAGCACCGTGGCAAACAACACGATTGATAATGAGGAATGTGGAATTTACATGGAGGATACGAGTTACAACACATACCCGGGAAATGTGATAAACAACGCCTCTGAAGATGGAATTTACTTTGATGAGGATTGCTATCGCGAGTTCTTGGAGGAGAATAGAATAACGAACACAACCGAAGGAATTGAGATGTACGGCGATGATTACATAACCTTTAAGAAGAACTACATAGAAACAGAAAGTGGTGGTTTTTTAACGGGAATAGACATTGATGGGCAGTATCTTGTATTCTACGAAAATACTTTTGTTAATTGTGGCATAGAACCGAGTGACATGGATACCTTGACAATGCCTGCTAACAACACTGTAAACAGTAAGCCCGTGGTGTTTTACAAAAATACAAATCTGAACAATGCCACGATAAATAACGCTGGGCAAGTTATTCTCTACAATGTCTCAGGGGCAAATCTTAGGAATTTGAGCATTGAAAATGTTCCCTATGGTATATATGGGGAGTACCTGAACCACATAACAGTGGATAATGTGAGCGTGTCAAACGATTATGTGGGAATACGGATAGAAAGTTCCGAAAACATCACGATAAATGGGGGCAGATTTTACAACTCCTCATCCTATGGAATCCAACTGGAACTCTCATCTAATTCACGGATAATAAACAGCAGGGTTACCAACATCTCTGATGATGGGATTTACATAGACCAAAGTGACCACACAACCGTGGAGGGGAATGTGGAGGAGTGGAGTGGAA
>JAADDK010000128.1 GCA_013154005.1 Methanobacteriota archaeon | reverse complement strand
AAAAATGAACTCTTTATTCTACTCTTTCTTGAGCAATGTTATTTAATGGATTTGCTCAGTTAAGTGATTATTTGTTGCACCGGACACGGTGGTGTGTATTCTCATACTACATAACTCTCGTGACAGATACGATGGTGCCATATACTCAGGGTAAGAGATAGCGTCATAACTGTGATTTAGCGTGGCCGGCATGGCCTCTTTGGCCGCAATTATCGGACACGGGTGTGTTTCTTTCTTACAAGTGTATATATTACGCGGCCACTGTGGTCATTTATTCACCACCGTGTCCGCTTGAGTGCTTGTTTTGGTGCTCTTGCCTTTGTTTTTCCATTTTTCAGTGTTTTGCTATTTGTCTCGCTTTTTTGTGTGTTGTTGTCATTGAATCCGGTTAATATGTTCGGATTAACTAGACAGTTAATCTGGCCGTGATGGCCGCTATGGCCACGATACAATGTACAGACCGGTGTATATTCTACATCCTTCTAACCTCCGTGTCCGTTATATAGCATAATATTTACAAAAATCGCCGTGAAAGATAATGGTATATCCCTGTATCCTTAATCCCGGCCAATCTGGCCAACGTGGCCAATGGATTTATCTTGCTTTCGGTGGATTTCCTGCGGGTGGGCTGCACGTGGTCTTGCTTTTTTGGGCGGAGATAGGCCTAGTCAAAAAATAAAAAATTTAAAGTCCCGCTTGCTTTCTGAGAAACAGGTAGCTGGGTTCGCGGCTCTCTTCTGGAATGTCATCAAGCACTGTAGCAAACGCATCGCATATCTGCTGCTCTGTGAATTTCACACCTCTGTGCAGAGACAGGTAATTTACCACGTACACCAGCGACAGAAACCCGGACCAGCTCGTGCGTTCTGAAACCTCCCTAAGTATTTCTTCCAGTGATTTGCCATTTTTCCACATTTTCCATATCATTCTGTTCAGCGATTTATCACTCATCTTCCATCACCAGCCCGATAATTTTTCCCAGTTTTGCCTTCTCCATTATCACCGCGGCTCTGAGTTCCACCGTTATCACATCTCCCGCTTTTGCGTGGACATTGCCCCGGTAGGGCAGCGCCACACGGAACTCTTTCAAACACAGCACCCTTGCACACTCGGGCATTGCCATCATCCCAGAACCTGCACTTTGTTAATCATACGCAGCTTTTCTCCCAGTTCCTTTGGACAGACGAGCACCATGCCCGGAGTTATACGCACATCTCTGCCCAGTGCTTCAGAGTACATTGTGAAGGTATCCTGTGCCTCACATTGCACCGTTTCTCTGTCACCAAATTCATCGCTCAGGATTTTGAGTTCCAGCTCATTTGCCTCTGGAATGTGCTCCATCACCAGCTCGTACGCTCTTGTCGGATTTCTCACTATTTCCGGGACCTCGCTTACTGGCTCACCGGCCCGGTACTTTCTCCACGCTTCCACCCAGCGTCTCGTGTTTTCAACATACACGAACCGGCCCCGGAGCTTTTTTTCGTCCACTGTTCTCGTCTTTCGCTCCACGAAAAACCCAAGCTCCCCCAGCAATCGCGATATTCGGCGTACGCTCATGCCGGTGAGCTCTTTCAGCATCTCGGTGGTGATGGCCACGAGCACAGTGTATTCGTGGAACCCATCTTCGTCTTCATCGTACTGTGTGGCCGTGTACTTCTCAAACTTCGGTGGCAGGTCCTTCGGTGTTATTATGCCCTGTGCAATATCCACTATGGTGTTGAACACTACTCCCTCTGCACTGTTCGCTCTTTGCTCCGCAATCTTTCTCTGCCGCTGCAGTATCCATCTGATGAACGTGTTGTTCATTCCTTCTCCAAAAAGAGAGAGAATTACAGATAACGGCGCTGCCAGCTGTTTCAATCGCGGTTCAACGGGCAGTTCCTGCACCACCTCCATGTTCTCGGTGCTGACTCTGTCCCAGTTTCTCAGAGTCCACGCTGCAATAATGTTTCTTAGCTCTGTGACTTCGTCATAGTACACGGGCGGCAGCACTGGCGGGATGTCAACTCTTCGAGTCTCGTAGGGCTCTATGGATAGCAACCGACCCTCCGTCGCAGCATCTCTGAATGGCTCGCGCATAGCAAATATCTTGGGTGCAAATGCGTCGTACAGCTCTACCTTTGACGGGTTGAGTTTGTTCGTGAGAATTGCCACCTTGCGGCGCTCGAAGCCAGTGTTGAGATATTTGATCATCTCGCTGTCCTTGTCGCCACTGAAATCGGCCTCGTCCAGCACCAGCGTACCGTGGAACTTCTCCTGGATTCTCATTATCGCGCTGCGCGTTGCACTACCGCCCAGCATAAGCGGATAGAAACAAAGATCGCCCACGGTGGTGAGCATGCGCGATTTTCCCTTTCCGCTGTCACCGATGAATCGCAGATACGCCACAGTGTCCGATTTCCTGTAGAACCATGTAGAAAGAACGAAGAAGACCACAAGGTCCAGGTCATCATCGGACATGTCCACGTATTTACGCAGGTGCGCTTTTATCATTGCAAACAGCTCTTCAGTGCTCAGCTCCGGTGCATTTACCATACCTTCATTTGGATATCCCACTGGCACTTTCTTTCCGTCCTTGCCCATCTGCGGTGAAAGTGGACGGTACTCCTCACCTCCCCCAATCACCCTGTCGGTCAGTACGATTCTGTTGCTCTCTTTGTCCCAGTGTGCAAATTTATATCCATCCGGCGTCTCAATGGCTATATATATTGTGTCAGGCAAGTCTATGAGTGCTCTGTGCTCTACTAACTCGTCTTTCATTTCCCTCTTCTTTTTCATTTAAATCGCCTCCGTTTCTTTTTCTCCTCCCACTCGCGAGCTTTGAGGAGTGTGCTACGATGATATGAGTCACCAGCTTCCTGCCATTTTCCAATAAGGCAGGTGCGCATTATCCGGTCAATTTCATCATCTGAGAATCCAAAGTGGGCAAGCTCACGAACAACGGCGAGCTCCGCTTCACTTCTGGACGGATAACTGGTTCTGTCGTAATGTCCAAAATACATCTCCCGGAGCCACTCATTTTCCAGAAGCAGTTGCGTAAAATCAACAGTGGGATGAGCTCTGTGAAAGTTGCTCTCAAGCTCCACATGAGTTTTTAAAATCTCCTCCAGCAGCGTTAAATTGGCACGTCGTGCCCGGATTATGTCCGTAATTGTAAAATCGTCGAGCCAGTATGTGGGCAAAGGATTAGATGGGATTTTCTGATTCGGGACGCCGATCGGTTGAGCTAGGCGGTTGATGTTTCCGGTGTTGTCAAAATCCACTCCTGAATCTCTTCGTATCTTTCGCATCCACGCTTTTTGTCTTTCATTGAAAATCTCCCGGTCTCGCACAAACGGCAGTTCGTAAGGGCGAAGCGGGCAATAAACATGGGCTCCGTTCCCGCTGCACGCTGCGAAGCAAATTGCGCCATATCTTGTGCTGAGATATTCCTTCAAGCCATCCGCTCGCAGAAACGCATTAGTTCGCTCAGCCTCTGTGGCCGGGCGGGTTTTGTCCCGGCGAGGGGCGTCGATGTCAAAAAACAGAGTCCAAATCTTACGCACTCCCTGAATGGTCATCCGACCTGGCACAAATTCATTAACCCCGAGCCACACCTGCCACCCACGAGAGACGTAGTGCTCGATTACGGGAACAACCCTCCCCGGAGGTACCCACTTCCACTCTTTGAAGGGAGTAGTTTCCGGTACCCTCCAGACACTGCCCACAAGCTCGGGCCTGCCTCCAAAGAGGAGGAAAGCCGAGCGGTTCCCTAGCATTTCCTTTGTTTTTTCAAATTCCTGGTTGTTTTGTTTCATACATAATTAGATATTCGCATTCCATTTATTTTGAATATGGCTAACATTCTGAGAAAATGGTGGAATTTTATACCATAAAACTTAAATACTAAATCGTTGGAAAAAATACAAGCGAAAATAACAAATACCCATAACGTATTTTTCAGCATATGGGACCATCTTACAGAATTGAGATAGATAAAAACTCCCATGATAGACTCTCTACCC
>JAADDK010000059.1 GCA_013154005.1 Methanobacteriota archaeon | reverse complement strand
CCACCCTTGAAATAAGGAAAAATAGTTTATAAATTTACCGCCTGAGAGCACGGCAATTACCTGCCTATTTTTCCGCACTTTGAGGGCATAAAACTCTCCCCGTAATCTGAAAACTCAAAAGAATGGCAATTTCAATCAGTGCCATGCCTCCAAAATGCAAAGTTTCTATGAGCGTATGATATTCAAATATCACTCCTAAGACCATCGCGGTGGAGAGAACGATGAACAATAAATAATAAAAAATGTGCCTGCTTCTGTATCTGAAAATCGCAATTGTCGATTTAATGTAAATGAGAGACATCACAGCAATGCCCGCAAAAAATAGAAAAAGATAATTTACATATGCAAAATCCATATCTTCCCACCCCCAGAGCCCAACTCACCAAGCACCATAACACGAATTTTAGAAATACTTCCAGAAGTACCCAGCATATGCAACACATGCAATAATGTCAGGAAACATATAACTATATTTCGCTTAAAGAATAATTGTATAGCCATGCAACCCCCTGTGCCGACAAATATATATCAAACCTGCATTTAATCCTGCATATGTATCGCCTCGCAATATTTGACATGGACCAGACTCTGGTTAATACGCTTCACCGCTTCCACAAGATATTCAACCTCGCGCTTCGTCATTTCCACTGCAAAGAAGCGCAATGGGACGAGTTTATAGACCACTACAAGGCTGACACGCTCAACGATTACGTGTGCACCTCAAAGCGGCAGTTCTGGGATTATTTTCTATCACATTACAACGATATAGATTGCGAGAAAGACACGCTCATTCCCGGTGCAAAGGAAGTTATAGAAGAGCTGAAAAGAAGAGGTATGAAAATAGCGATAGTGACGGGCAGAATGGTGCCCGCTTCCAAAGTTTGGGAAGAGCTTGAGAAGTTTGGACTTGCCCAGTACGTTGACCTTGTGCTCACCCGTGCAGATAACTACTGCGACGGACATCACCGCACCGAACTGCTGAAAGAGGCAATGCGCCGCCTCAACGCGAAGCCGGAAGAGACGTTCTTTGTGGGCGATTACTGGCCTGATATGCAGTCAGGGCGCGAGGCGGGAATCTACACCATCGGAGTGCTCACCGGACACGAGAACGAAGAAGTGCTTAAAGAAAACGGCGCCGACGTAGTGCTGAGCAGCGTGGCAGAGCTTTTCAAGCTGGGAATTTAAGAGAAAATTTTATTGCCTGCAAGGGCATGGCTCACCATGCGAAACAGGAAATATGACGAGATAAGAGATGTGCATGTTACCCCCCATTTTCAGAAGAAAGCATACGGCTCCGTGCTCTACAAACAGGGTGATACCGTGGTTCTGTGCTCCGCGCAGGTCATAGATAACGTTCCCGACTGGCTCAAAAATGAAAACTCCGGCTGGCTCACCGCCGAGTACTCCATGCTTCCCGGCTCTTCCGAATCCAGAATTTTTCGAGATAGACATCACGTCAACGGCAGAAGCAAGGAAATTGAACGGCTTATAGGGCGCTCCCTGCGCGCCGCAGTGGATTTGAAAAAGTTAGGGCCACGAACAATATGGATTGACTGCGATGTCGTGCAGGCAGATGGCGGCACGCGAACCGCAAGCATCACCGGTGGGTTTCTGGCACTGTATATGGCGGTGCAGCGTCTTATAAAAGAGGGAAAAATTCAGGAAAACCCGATAAAGTATCAGGTCGCCGCCATAAGTGCGGGCATAGTGAACGGCACACCGATGCTGGACCTGTGCTACGAGGAAGACTCTCAGGCAGATGTGGACATAAACGTGGCCATGACCTCTGATATGCGCTACGTGGAGATACAGGGCACCTCGGAAGGCGAGCCGCTCAGCGAAGAGCAGCTTCACGAACTGCTCTCACTCGCAAAAAAAGGAATAATGCAACTTTTAGATATACAGAAATGGGTGATGGAAGGTGTGCAGGTTCATAGCGGTGATGGCAAAGAGTGAGTTTGACCCGTACCCGTACATTGAACAGCTTCGAGAAACTGCCGAGCATGGGAAAAGCCATCCGCATCCTGACGGCTGGGGTGTGTGGCTCAAAGCCCGCAATGTGGTGTATCACCGTGAGACCGCGCCAATCTGGGAATCTCACATACCTGCATTTCCCCGGGCAAAGATTATGTTCGCCCATGCCAGAAAAAAGGGAAAGGGCGCACCGGTGGCCATAGAAAACGTTCACCCGTTCGTGCGGCGAGGTGCAGTGTTCATGCACAACGGATTTGTGAAGGTAGATGCGGAGGGCACGGACGGCGAGACGGATTCTGAAAAACTGTTTGTTAATCTCCTGCGCGATTTTGATGGCACGCTCCGGGCTCTGGAAAACACTGAGCTCACCTCGGCAAACTTCGTGATGTACCGCGACGGCAAGCTCTACGTGCTGAGATACGCACTTAAAAGCGAAGATTATTATTCCATATACCTGAAAAAAGAGTCAGACAAAATAATAATAGCCACGGAAGGTGATGGCGAGCTCGTACCCAACCGGCACCTGTGCATCATAGACTCCGAGCTGAACGTTGAATGTCGTCAAGTTTTCCCAGATACGCCCCGTTAAGAAGATAAACTTCAAAATCGCCAATTATTTTATTTTTCATCAGTGGCCCGAGCGGGTCCGCCAGCGACGAGCCCACCAGCGGATTGAATGCAGGTAGCACAAAAATTGCGGGCCTCGCATGGTATTTCATTTCGCCTTCCTCTGTGAGCGAGCCACGAAGAAAGCACGGATATCTGTGAACCTTCCCGTTGGAGTCCGTAAGCTCAATCTCCGGGTGCAAGTGCCCCATGAATACGTAGCGGGAGCGCATAACTTCTTCAGAAGGCCAAGAATGGCCATGTATGAATCCAAATTTACCCATGGTAAATCCGGTTGCCGGGTAAACATGCGCATCTAACAGTTCCTCAATCCCCCCATCATGGTTGCCCTTAACCACATGAATTTCTGCGGGTAAACGCTCAATCTCCTTTATCTTTCTGCACGGCCCGATACTGTGCTTCACATCACCCAGTATTATCAATTTATTCGCACCCGTGATTTGCAGGAGCGTTTCTAACGCATTTATCATTTTCAAAGTGCTATCTCCAAGCTCCACACCCTCTCTCCTCAGCTCCTCCTCATACCCAATATGCAGATCAGCCACCACCACAGCATTCAGGTCCGCAATGTGAATTGCACGCTTTTCCGGCATTATTTCAATCATCGCAGACCCCCAAGCGCATAATGCAGAAGCACGCCGTAGCCAAGCGGCTCGCAGGAGAGAAGCTTCATTCTCAGCACCTCTTCCTCCTCCCTTGCACCCGTGCCTCCGGCAAGCGTGGGCGCGGAGCCACCAATTATCATCGAACCGACAAAAATGTACATCTCATCGGCCAGATGCTCGCTCAAAAAAGAATAGATTACCTCGCTTCCGCCCTCCACCATCAATTTGCGTATCCCGCGGGCGTACAGCTCACGAAGCAGGCATTTCAGCTCCACCCTGCCATGCCCGCACCTGATTATTTCGGCGTTTAAACTGCGCTCTGGTGCCTCTACCGTCGTGCCGATTATGGTGGGTGCCGCATCGTTGAGCACTCTGGCTTCTGCGGGAATGCGCAGATGCGAATCTAACACGACCCGCACAGGATTCTTTGCGTCGGGTACGTATTTTTCTTTCACTGTCAGCTTCGGGTTATCCATGAGCACGGTGTTTATTCCCACCAAAATCGCGTCCACCGAGGCGCGAAGCTCATGCACCCTTTTAAAATCCGCATCGTCGCTGATTCTTATTCTCTTGCCCCCGACCAGCGCGATTTTGCCGTCTGCACTCATCGCCGCATTAATTATGACTTTTGGTCTAATCATATACATCATCACTCATAATTTTCATGTATCCCCCACGGGAAATATAAACTGCAAGATGCTTTTTTTCCAGCACCTCAAAAAACTCTTCCCATGAAATCTCCACAAACTTCTCGCCAGGATTCTTTGAGAGCTGCACCACATCGCGAGCCTTCACGCGCACCGGACGAAGTCCGTATTTTTCAGCGTTAGCCCTGACCTCATCCGCACTGAGTTTTCGCATCATGAGAACCGAATTATTGCGCACCTTAATAACAATTTTGGAAAAAGAGAAAAAATTATTCCCTGAGCTTTGTCAGGGCATTCTGTACCGCCGTGATTGTGGCCTGCGTGGTGGGCGGAGGCGTTAGAAGTGGATGTGTGCCCACCTGCAGGTTCATGTATTTATCAGCGGTGTATTCGCTCTCTATCGCAAAACCGAGAATGTTTGCCAGCTCGCCCACGGTATCACCGCCGGCAATCTGGCCACCCAAGAAAAAGCCACCCTGCTTGGTTATGATCACCTTTGTGTGCAGTTTCTTAGCGTTAGGCAGCGAGCCGGGGTGCTTGTCCACCACCTCACTTCTGCCCACCACATACTCGAAGCCCTCACGCTGCGCGTAGCGCTCAATCATTCCCGCTGCACCCAGAGCAAGGTCTCCAATCTTCGTGGAAAATATGCCAAGCGTACCACGAACCTGCTTGAATGCACGTATTCTGTAAACGTTAGCTCCGGCAACGCGCGCCTCTGCAGTGGCCACCGACGCCAGCATGGTGGGCTTGGGCTTGCGCGTGAAGAAATCCACCTTTTGAGCGCAATCGCCCACAGCGAACACGTCGGGGTGTGAGGTTCGCATATACTCATCAACCTCTATGCCGTACTTGGAAGTGCGCAATCCCATTCTGTCAGCAAGATAAATATTGGGCTGCGCCCCGGCAGAAATTATTACCATATCAAGCTCCAGCCTTCCGCCGCCTTCAAACTCCACGCCGCTTACCTTTTTATCACCTAAAATGCGCTTCACCTTTGTGTTAGTATGCACATTTACACCGTTCTTTTTTAATTCGTTCTCTGCAAGCACACAAAACTCATCATCGAAAGACGTGTATAGAAGATGTGGCATGATTTCGATTATATGCACCTCCTTGTTCAATTTTCTGAGCTCATCCGCAAACTCCACGCCGATAAATCCGCCGCCGATTATGCCAATTCTATCACTGGAATCCACCGCAGCCATCATATCCTTGAGATAATTCGGGTCTTTTTTCACAAAATACACATTCTCCTTTTCGGAGCCTTCAATGGGAAGCATCCGGGGCAACGAGCCTGTGGCAAGTATGAGCTTCTCAAAAGATATCTCTCCATGCTCGCGGGTAACTGCAACCTTATCCTGAAGTCGGATATCTTCCACCGTGTCCAGCATCAACTCAACATCTTTAGAGGTCAAAGCACTGTCCGGTATTACATCTTTATCCACATCGCGCAACGTGCCAAAAATGTATGGTATGCCACATGGCACCAGTACTTTTTCTTCCTTACGAATTACGAGCACATCTTTGTCAGGATAACTCGCTTTGGCAGTTGTTGCCGCTATGATACCGGCAGGTCCGCCACCTACAACCAGAACATCTACATGCATGAAATCACCGAACATACGCATGGCGACCAGAAATTTAAAGCTTTCGTGATGGAAATTACACAAATTGAAAATAAAAAAACGAAATTCGTTAATTATCCCATCTGTATTGCCTGCTCCCGCAATTCGCCCCTCTGGAAGCGATACGGGTCGTAGAAGTCGAGAGGAAGCGTTGTGGAACCCTTCGTCATCAGGTCGGCCATGGCCTCTGCCACCGCAGGAGCAAGCATAAAGCCGTGTCCTGAGAATCCCGCAGCGATATAGTAGCCATCCACCTCCTTTACCTTACCCAGGATGGCATTATGGTCAGGCGTCTCCGCATAGTAGCCACCCCACTGTCTTATTATGGAAATATATTTCAATGCTGGAATTATCCTTGTAAAATTTCTGCTAACCTCTCTTAAAAATTCATAGGTTGGGGAAATATCCCATGTAGGTCCATACTTCAGAGCGATACCTCCTATAACACCACCATTTGCCTTCTGTGTAAGATACGCACCCCCATGCTTGAACGAAATCACCATGGGCTTTATCTCCCCTGCCTTGAAGGGTTCTGTAACGATCGCCTGATGCTTGTAAGGTTCTATGGGAAAACGTACACCAATCTGCTCATTTAGTGCATTTGCCCATGCATTAGTTGCATTAAGCACCATATCCGCTTTAATTTCACCGCGCGATGTTTTCACTCCCGTTACAGTATTTTTCTCAATTAGCAACTCCGTTACAGGAGTATTTACGTAAATCTCGCCTCCCATATCCCTAACTCTATCCACAAGCGCTCTTATTGCCAGAAAGGGACTCGCCTTACCGTCAGTAGGATTCCATGCAGCAGCCATCACCTCCGAAATATCCAGCGTAGGGACAATCTCTCTGGCCTCCTCCGGAGAAATTATAGATGAAGGAACTCCATACTTATGTTGTAAGGACACATTTTTAGAAAATTCGCTTATCTCACTTTCCGAATATAATAAGAATAAGTATCCTGTTTGTGCAAATGTAAAACACTCAGACGCAGGTCCCGGATACTCCATATACTTGCAGAAGTCTTTCCATATTTCCACACTTCTTACCATCATCTGGATATTTGCATCATCTCCAAACTGCTGTCTAATTCCGGTACCACACCTAAATGTAGATCCAGAACCAGGATAGTTTTTTTCTAAAACCACAACTCGCTCTCCGCGTTGTGCAAGCCAAAAAGCCGTAAAAAGACCAATTATACCTCCTCCAACTATCGCAACATCCGCCTTATTCATCATTATCACCCACCAATATCCCCATAGACACCGGCCTTACAGGGATACGCGTGGCCGGAATCTTAATATCCTCTATCCTTTGCCCGGTTTTTCTTGCAATTATTGATGCAACCATGGGTATACAGGTTCGTCCCTGACAGGGTCCCATACCAATATGTGTTTGCCTCTTTATTTCCTCAATATTAGTTATACCTTCATCTATCAAATCTTCTATATCTTTGAGGGTTACGCCATTACATCTGCAAATAATTATATGCTCTTTGGGATTATCACTCATTCTCTCGCCTCCTTCACTTTTATGGCGCGCACTTCCCATGCCAGAGCCAGCGGAACCTCGACTGTAAGCACCGGAGTATCACCTACACTCTTATCTCTCGGAATGACTAACACGACCTTGCCCGTGCCCACCTCTTCGCCTTTACGATTTAAAAGTATAACTTCATCACCACGCTTGGGCACAGGAAGCAGTTCGTGAGGCATGGTTATTCTTGCCTTTTCTCCGCGATACTGAACCATGAAGAATGCCAGCCCCGGGCAGATTTGTACACACAGCGAGCAGCCGATACATTTCTCGTAATCCACCACCGGCCGGTCGTTGGGAGTGGGCATGCTTACTGCATCGGTGGGACAGATTTCCGCGCAGGGCGTGCACGGAATCTCCTGCGGGCACTCTGGCACAGCCACCGGTTTCTTGCGCAGTCGCTCCTCGCTGGGCATATCCACGATTTCTTTCAGTTCTTCGGTGGTAATATAACCTCTTGAAAGATACTCATCATTCATTTTATCATCACCTTCTTTTCACCAATTCTGGCGCGTTCTCCAAACGGTCCACTGCGGAACTCGTCGAGGTCCTTGCGAACCTGCTCCATCTCATCCATTGCATTCTTCACATCTGCCTTACCCACATAAAGCGCCATGGCAAGCCCCGCAAGTTTACCCTCAAGCATGGCCGTGGTAGCCTCCTCTATTCCAGAAGAATCTCCCGCCACAAATATGCCCCGTACAGTGGTTTCCATACGCTCGTCATGCTGCACCACATAGCCACTTAACTCTCGAACGTAAAGCGCCTGCGCCCCCGCCTGATGCAAAAGCTCAATACTCGGACGCAACCCCACTGAGAGCGCAACAATATCCACATCATACGTCTTTTCAGTGCCAGGAATGGGGTTCCACGAATCATCAAGCTGTGCAATCACTGCTCTTTCCACCTTCTCCTTGCCCTCCGCGCGCAGAATGGTGTGGCGCGTGTAAATCGGCACACCGAGGCGTCGAATCTTCGCCGCGTGCACAAAATAAGCACCAACTTTCGGCATGGCTTCAACCACGGCAACCACATCAACACCTGCCTGCAGGAGCTGATATGCAAGAATCACACCAACATTGCCGGCACCCACTATCAGAACCTTCTTTCCGGGCTGTATCCCGTATGTGTTCATCAGAGTTTGAATCGCACCCGCCCCGTACACTCCCGGCAGGTCGTTGTTCTCGAATGGAATCATCTTTTCCATGGCGCCGGTGGCCACCAGAATTGCACGGCCCCGGAACTCCACGAGCTTTTTATTTTCGCGTATGGCAGTCACGATACGTTCTTCACCGTCCTGAAATATGCCTATCGCCGAGGTTTCGAGGTAAATATTCACTCCCTTCTCTCTGGCTTCTTTCTCCAGAATTTCGGCAATTTTCACGCCGCGCACACCTGCAAACTGCTCTCTCTTACCGAAAAATTTATGTGTCTGCTTTACCAGCTGTCCACCGAGCATGGGGTTCTCGTCCATAAGCGCCACCGATGCCCCATGCTCCACAGCCTTAATCGCGGCCATCAGCCCGGCTGGACCACCGCCGATTATTATTATATCCGCATTTACCCGCTCGGCATCCTTCCATTTTGGAGGTTTGTAATCTCTGGGCAGAGGTTCAAGACCACGCTGTCGCTCAACCTGCATGCCGTCTTCAACCAGCGTGATACACGTTCGCACATTGGGTATGCCGTTAACCTTCATCAGACACGATGAGCATTTGCCTATGGCGCAGAAAATACCACGGGCCCGGCCGGTCGTTGGTGTATAATTCATAACGCGAATCCCGGCAGCATGCAGTGCTTCGGCGATGGGTTCTCCTTCATATGCATCAATCGGTTTCCCTTCAAAGTATATGGTTACCTTTTTCCCTCTTTTCTTACTGAAATCAAGTACAGGATGCTCTTGAAGTCTCATGAAATCACCGTGAGCTAAGGAATAAAAAAGATTTATATAACTGTATCGCAACTGCAATATTTCAACTTAAGATACTGCAGCAATTACAGGGCATCATATAAAAATAAAAAAGTCAGAAACTTACCTGTTTGATTTCGTCTGGCCAGGGTTCGCCACTGCTCAGAAACTCGTCTATGGCCGCGGCAGCTTTCTTGCCATCACCCATCGCCAGGATAACCGTTGCTTCACCACGAATTGCGTCACCGCCCGCCAGAACTCCTTTCATTGTGGTTCTAAGATGCTCGTCCACTACCAGCGTACCATCGGGATTCACTTTAAACCCAGAAGATTCACTTATTATCTTATTTGGCTCAAGTCCTATTGCTATTATTACAGTATCCGCTTCAAGAGTCACATATTCACCGGTGCCAACTATCTTTCTCTTTCCCCGAGAATCGCGCTCATCCAGCGCTTTCATTTTCTCAAACTTCACAGCCTTAACCTTGTGATTTTCATTGCCTATGAACTCCACGGGATTCAGGAAAAACTCAAACCTGACTCCTTCTTCCTTGGCGTGATGTATTTCTTCGATTCTGGCAGTCATATCCTCAAATCCTCTTCTGTACGCCACAGTAACTTCACTTCCAAGCCTCAACGCACTTCTTGCGGCATCCATTGCGGTATTGCCAGCACCGATAACTATAGTTTTCTTGCCCACATTCACCGGCGTATCGTACTCTGGGAACTTGTACGCTTTCATGAGATTTACTCTTGTAAGAAACTCGTTTGCCGAGTATATGCTACCCAGAAGAATGCCCGGAATATTGAGGAATCTCGGTGTGCCCGCACCGGTTCCTATAAACACCGCATCGTATTCTCCAGATAGCTCCTCCAGAGTCACCGTTTTTCCAACTATGTGGTCCTTCTTTATCTCTACGCCCAGCTTATCCAGTTTATCCAGTTCTGATTTCAATATATCCTTTGGCAACCTGAACTCCGGAATGCCGTAAATGAGCACCCCGCCAACTTCGTGCAACGCTTCGAATACCGTGACTTTGTAACCCATCTTTGCAAGCTCGCCGGCCGCAGTGAGCCCGGCCGGGCCGCTGCCAACAATGGCCACTTTTTTGTTTTTGGATTCTATTTTCTTGAGCTCTTCTTCAAGAAGCTCCTTATCTATTCCCTTTTCTCTCGCATAATCCGCCACAAACCGCTCAAGTTTGCCTATATTAACCGCAGTACCGACCTTGCCCACCACGCAAACTTTCTCGCACTGGTCTTCCTGAGGACAAACACGTCCGGTTATCGCAGGCAACGTGTTATCTTTCCAGATAATCCTCAACGCTTCTTTGATGTCTCCCTCCTTTATCTTGGATATAAATGCAGGAATATCTATATGAACCGGACAGCCCTTAATACAGGGCGCATAATTGGCAGGACACTGCAAACATCGCTCGGCTTCTTTCTGAGCAATTTCAAACGTGTATCCCAGATTTACCTCTATGAAACTCTTGGTCCTCTCTTCCACGGGCCGCTCCGGAGTCTCCACACGCTCTTTAATTATTTTTGCCATTTAAACTACCTCCTTTCCATGTGATTCGTTAATTTTTTTGAGATACATCTCCTTCGCCAGCTTTTCCTGCTCCAGGAATCTGGTCTCTCGCTTCAGAACGTCCTCCCAATCGACCTTATGGGCATCGAACATGGGACCATCTCTGCAGGCAAATTTTATCTGGCCGTCATAGAGAATCCTGCAGGAGCCGCACATTCCCGTTCCGTCGACCATAATCTGTCTCACAGTAGTCATAGTGGGTATGCCATAAGGCCGGGTGAGTTCCGCAAGCTTTGCCAGTGTGCCAAGCACTCCTCCTGCGAAGATGATATCTACTTTGTCTTGCTCTATCAGGTCCCTGATTACATCAAGATAATTTCCTTTTATGCCCACACTGCCATCACTGGTCGTTATATAGTGCTCATCAGCCACTGATTTGGCCAAAAACTGCTCGGGATACACATCCTCCTCATCTTTGAAGCTCTGTATAGATATTGTGTGATTTCCTGCTTCTTTCATCTGCCTCAACGTTGCGTAATTCTCTGCATGTCCACAAACCGCATCAGACGCAAACACCACCGTTCCGTATTTTTTGACTTCTATCGGGGTTCCCAGCGGCCCGGCAACGCTCCACAGGCTATCTCCAACATTAAATTCGTTAAATATCTGTAAACTCGTCTTTCCGAGTTTCCTTATGAACATCCCTATCTTCCCATCATCTGCCCTGTAAACTGACATCGGGATTCTCTCTCCTTTCTCGTGCGCCATAAGAACTACAAACTGTCCGGGTTTCCATGCCCTCGCCACGTGAGATGCTTCTACTTCGACAAAATAGTCAATAGGACTCAAAACCTTCTTATCTGTTATTGTGTACATGGGAATTCCTCCATATGATACTTCTTCTTTGTTGGGAAAATGCAATAGATAACTTATACTTTTCTACGAAAGACGACAAAAAATGACAGACAATGAACTTAAATGAAAAAATTAGAAAGAGAATAATTCCGTCACACTGTACTCTGGTTGTCTGGATCTACCCACTTTCAACTCCATATTGAACGCATTGATTACCGTGCCTTCCTTCTCGGCCCAGCGGCCGGCAGGCAGCACCAGCACATCGCCATCCAATGTCTTCTCCGGCTCGCCAATCACCAGATAAGCACGTGATTCCGGTATTCCCGTGACCCCGGCCCTGAGCAGGCCCACCGCGTTTACGCCTTCGTGCAGAATCAGTGTGGGCACATTAGCCACGGGCTCTGCCGGAGATTCAAGCACTGCCACATCGTATCCCTGTTCCACAAACTCTTTGCCCTTCAAAAGCAATTTCAAATACGGATACTTCCTCAAATCGGCTTTTAAAAGCACCTTTCTGGCATTTTGTATATCACTGAGCGTGGCGGTGGATATTCCCGGATTTACAAACGCACCAATCTTAAAGCCCTTCTTTTTCGCAAGTTCTTTAAAGAAGGATATCTCTTCGTTGGTGAGTTGCGCGGATAATATGAGCGCCATATCGCTGTGTTCATCCATAAATCGCTTCACTTCGTCCCAGCCAACCCGCTCACCGTTCAGAACCGGTGATTCGGATGTCTCTGCCCACGGTCTGCCGAAACGGCCCACATCGCATATGTGCCCGTTGTTCCATCCGCTAACGGAAGACGCACGAATCAGCATATTATCGTACACCTCAATATTCATCTCGCATGCGAGAGAACAGCCATTGCAGACGGTTTTCACATCCTTTGTCTTCCACGGCCCCGGCTTTAAGAACGGTATCTTCTCAAATATAGCACCGGTGGGACACACATCCACAAGCTCACCTATAAACGCACCGTCCATATCTCCGAGAGATTTTCCAAGCGGTGGGGAGATGCGCGCATTAAATCCGCGATACACATAGTCCAGAAGTCCTTCACCTGCAATTTCATGAGTGAAATTAACGCATCTGCCACAGAGCACGCATTTGTTAGAATCAATCACCACATTCGGATGCGTTTCGTCAATCTCGAATCTGCCCATCTCGCCTTTGAAGCGGTCCTGCTTCGCACCGTACAGTGTGGCGTATTCTCTGAGTTTGCAGTTGAACACCTCCATGCACCCGCAGCTCATGCATCTTTTCGCCTCTTCCAGCACTTCTTCTTCGGCCAGCGTCTCTTCCACTTCCACAAACCCGCGAATCCTCTCTTCCGCAGGCTTTAATTTCCGATTAACGCGCGGCTTTCGTTCAACATGCTCGTAATCTTTTTCTGTCACATCTTTCCAGTGGTTGTACGGACTCAAATCGAACAGCACTCTGCGAAAATCGTCGTTGCTGACTATCTCCTTCACATGCTTCGCGGGGTCCAACAGTATGTCGCGAATATTCTCAATCTCGTTCTTCAAATACAGGTCTATCATTATCGCCGCCCGGCGCCCGGTGGCTATGCTTTCAATAACCGTTGAAGGTCCCAGCACCAGATCCCCACCTGCAAATACGCCGTCTATGCTGGTTTGAAGCGTCACTTCGTCAACGAGCGCTTTACCTCGCTTTGCTTCGATGCCTATCGATTTCAAAAATGATTCGTCACAGTACTGGCCGATTGCCATAATCACATTATCCGCGGTTACTTCGAAGTTTGTGCCCTCTATCGGAATGGGTCTGCGGCGGCCGCTTGCATCGGGTTCGCCCAGTTTCATCTTGATGAGCTCTACTTTCTCCACTTTGCCGTCTCCGAGTATTTTTACCGGGTTTGTTAAAAACATAAATTCAACGCCCTCTTCCTTTGCTTCTTCCACTTCTTCCGGATTTGCGGGCATCTCCTGCTCCGAGCGCCTGTACACAACCGTAACCTTGGCGCCGAGCCTCAGAGCGGTTCTTGCCACGTCCATCGCCGTGTTTCCGCCGCCCACAACAATCACGTGCTCTCCGATTTCGTTTTTGGCACCGGTATTGACTTCTCTCAAAAACTCGATACCCTGCATAACTCCGGGCAGTTCCTCGCCCTCGATGCCCATGCTCCTGCCTTTCCACGCTCCGATTCCCAAAAATACCGCATCGTAAGTTTCTCGAAGCTCGTCCAGCGTGACATCTTTACCCAGCGCACAGCCGGTTTTGACCTCAATTCCCGTGTCTATAACAGTTGCAATGTCCCGGTCCATAATGTCCTTGGGAAGCCGGTACGAAGGTATGCCATAGCGCATCATCCCGCCGAGCTCCGGCATGGCCTCTATCAACGTGACATCGTGTCCCATTGTTCTGAGATAATATGCGCACGACAGCCCGGCCGGGCCACCGCCCACCACGGCGATTTTCTTACCTGTGGCAGGTGGAATTTCAGGCATCCAGGGCCCGTGAGCAAGGTCGTAATCTGCCGCAAATCTTTTTAGCTGGCGTATTGCCACAGGTCCATCCACCAGGTTTCTCCGGCATGCATCTTCGCAAAATGCCGGGCAAACGCGTCCCAGAACCGCGGGCAGTATGTATTTTTCTTTCATTAATTTCACCGATTCGTGGTATTTGCCCATGGCTATCAGAGCAAGGTATCCCTGAACGTCGCTGTGCGCGGGACAGCCGTTCTGGCACGGGCCAATGCAGTCTCCATAATGATTGGAAAGCATCAGTTCCAGTGCGGTTTTTCGCATCTCAATAACTTTATCGGTGAACGTTTCGACTTCAAGGCCCTCCGCAGGTTTGAGGGTGCAGGAAGTGGTCACACCCCGCTTCGTCTCCACAAGACAGAGCCGGCATGAGCCGTACGGGTCGAGCTCGTCCATCTGACAAAAGCCGGGAATGTGCTCTCCGTTTTCTCTGAGAATCTGAATAATCGTCTTATCCTCATTAACTTCGATTTTCTTACCGTTCACAATTATGCTAACCATTTTAATCACCCTCATAAGCATCCACTATTTTTATTGCGTCGAATTTGCACACATTATAGCAGGTGCCGCACTTAACGCACGCTTCCTGGTCAATAATATGCGGCTTGAGTTTCTCGCCGGTGATGGCTTTTACCGGGCAGAATATTGCGCAGGCAGTGCATCCGGTACACTTATCAGGAATTATGACATACTGTATCAGCGGTTTGCATACTTTGGCCGGACACCGTTTATCCTTCACATGAGCAATGTACTCGTCTCTGAAATAGCGCAGCGTTGTAAGCACCGGATTCGGCGCGGTCTGCCCGAGCCCGCACAGCGAGCCTGCCTTTACCATGGGGGCAAGCTTTTCGAGCTCGTCTATGTCTTCCATAGTTCCTTCGCCCATGGTGATGCGGTCAAGTATCTCCCACATTCTCTTTGTGCCAAGACGGCAAAACGTGCATTTTCCGCATGACTCTTTGACTGAGAAGTCGAGGAAGAATTTTGCAACGTCCACCATGCAGGTATCTTCGTCCATAACCACCATTCCGCCACTTCCCATTATCGCACCCGTGGCGTTGACGCTTTCGTAATCAACAGGAGTATCGAATAGATAATCAGGAATACAGCCTCCGGAAGGGCCGCCAAGCTGTACCGCCTTGATTTTCTTACCCGTTTTGGTGCCACCGCCTATCTCGTATAAAATTTCTTTAAGCGTTGTTCCCATCGGCACCTCCACGTTTCCTCCGTGCTTGATTTTTCCGGACAGCGCAAAAACTTTGGTGCCCTTGCTCTTTTCAGTGCCCAGCGATGCGTATTCTTCCCACCCATGCTTTATAATCCATGGCACGTTGGCCCACGTCTCCACATTGTTTATATTCGTCGGTTTTCCAAACAGTCCTTTTTGCGCGGGATACGGCGGTCTCGGCCTGGGCATGCCTCTTTTTCCTTCTATTGAGGCGATTAATGCAGTCTCTTCTCCGCAAACAAACGCACCCGCACCTTCTTTGATGCGTATATCAAACGAGAATCCGCTGCCCAGTATGTTCTCCCCTAAAAATCCGTGCTCGCGCGCCTGTTTGAGCGCTATTTTCAATCTCTTTATCGCCAGCGGATACTCTGCCCTTACATAAATGTACCCAATGCTTGCACCTATCGCATATGCACCAATTATCATGCCCTCTATGACACGGTGCGGGTCGCCTTCAAGCACGTTTCTGTCCATAAACGCACCGGGGTCACCCTCATCCGCATTGCAGATGATTATCTTCTCTCCGGTTGCCTGACGCGCAAATTTCCATTTCAACCCGGTGGGAAAGCCTGCACCGCCACGGCCCCGGAGCCCGGACTTTGTTATCACTTCGATTATCTCGTCAGGCTGCATTTTCAGTGCCTTCTTCAGCGCCTCGTACCCGCCGGCCTCGAGATACTCGTTAATATCCTCCGGATTGATGTACCCGCTGTTCTCCAGCACTATCTTTTTCTGCTTGGCAAAATAGCCGTCAACGTCCCATGTCTTGCGCTCTCCGTTCTCCAGCCGGTCTTTCTTCACTATCCACTCCTCAATGGGCTTTCCATTGATAACATGCTCTTCCAGGATTCGAGACACCTTCTTGGGAGTTACGTGCCCATACGTTATGATTTCTTCGTCGGTGATTATATCAACGAGCGGCTCGCGATAACACATACCCACGCATCCTACAATTTTAAGCGGGATGTCCAGTGCCTTTTCCGCAAGTGCTTTTTCAATGGCTTCGTAAGTCTCTCTCGCTCCCGCAGCCACGCCACAGGAGTTCATACCAACCGCAATTGCTTTGATTTCAGACATCGAGTTTACCCCCTTTAAGGTCTTTAATTATCTTTCTAACTTTATCAGGCGTTAATTTCCCGTAAACTTTGTCGTTTATCATTATAACCGGTGCAAGGCTGCAGCAGCCCAGACACGCCACACGCTCCAGAGTCACCAGCCCGTCTTCCGTGGTCTGACCTTCTTCTATGCCGATTTCTTCCTTGATTGCCTCGGCAATATTCACCGCACCGTTAACATGGCAGGCGGTGCCGTGACATATTTTTATCACGTATTTGCCAAGCGGTTCAAATCTGAACTGTGCGTAAAATGTCGCAACGCCGTACACTCTACTAAGAGGTATATTCAAATATCTGGAAATCTCCTCGAGTGCCTCTTCCGGCAGATATCCAAAGTGCTCCTGAGTCTTCTGCAACAGAGGGATTAAAGACGACGGTTCGGGTTCGTAGCTATATATATAATCCATATCCATAACAATCACCTACCATACTTTCGTATTAATAAATACCAGACTCGCTGATGGTTTTTTCCATCATATGATGCGCGTAGTTTCGCATATTTAAGTCAACAGTTCGCCCGCTCAATACAGAAAATACGCGTACATCTGCACGGTCACTGTTAAAGAGTTCAAAGTACTCTGGTACAATACGCTCGATGAACGTGGCACTGCTACAATCTTTCCAAAGAGAGAGCTGTGCACATTTTCTGTTTACGATATCCTCAACCATGGCGCATCACTACGGAAATGGGAAAAACGCATTTAATCTTATCGTTCACGAATTTAGAATATATCACGCAGAATTTTGAAGATTTTGTGACAGAGATTAGCAAATATACCCGTTTACAATATAACCTCTCGTTCTTTACCCACTAAATTACTAATTAAAGCCAACAAACCCCCACATGTAGAGATAAATGCTCAAACTTTAAAAATATCCACATCTTTGTAACTTCTCTTCATACCAATATCAGAATGATGTGTAATAATCAATAAAACTACACACGCCGTAAATAAGATTCAAAATGAGCATTAGATAACACAGTCACCAAATTACACGTCCCCCAATCATTATAGAATTTATTTCATTTACCCAAAAACACTTCCTCCATTTAAAACATATGTCCTCAACAACCCGACAAGAAGGGTGCCCATACTTATTTTTGAGTCCTGATGAAATAATCCAGAACTCACTATTATAGAGATCCCTTAGAATGATACTATTCCAATTCTTTTTTGCACCATGATGAGGAACCTGAACAGCAAAGACATGCCGGAGATGGTGATTATAATGCTTTATTAATTCATTATATTTCACATTAAGATCAATGTCACCCGTCAAAAATTGCCCATAGCCATGTCCATCAGAGGTAAGTGTTTCTTCATAAATGCTAAGATTACATACCCCACAAAAACAACAAGGATAACATCTATAAATAACACGCCCCATATATCTGCGGGGCCGTCCCACAGGACCATGATATAATACCAAAGAAGTATTATTGAAGTCGTTTTTCAAATGTTCTGCAATGTCAGTATAGCACCTTTTAAGATTTTTT
>JAADDK010000008.1 GCA_013154005.1 Methanobacteriota archaeon | reverse complement strand
ATTCTTTCTATTTCAATCAAGGAAGCAACGGAACATACAATGCCTCTCATGTGCAGGCGTATGATTCTGCAACCGGCAACCAGTGGAACACCACCACCGGCTATGGCAATTACTGGTATGACTGGGCAAACAACAATAACAGTAACGATGTAAATCCACACAACGGAATTGTGGATTGGCCCTATAAACTGGACGGTGGAACGAATGCCGAGGATTACCATCCTCTAGCAAATTCAACCCCATACGTGCCAGAGTTCTCGATGCTGTATCCGATAATAGTCGTTCTGCTCGCAGCACTCATACTGCGGAGAAAACTTTAATTTTTTTTATTTTCACTCCCATGAAAATGTCCACTCACAGTGCTCGTCTCCCCGGTGCACGCATTTAGTGTGCTTCACATGCACGTTTTTCAACCTCAAATTATCAAATATGCCGTAGTAATAGTAAGTGAGAACCTCGCAAAACAGCGGGTCAGGAGATATATCATAACCCCTCACAACACCCTTATTTTCATCTGCCTCACCTTCCAGACGCCCAAAATCGTAGAATTTGCCCCAGTACTCACCAGCCTTTTTTATTATCAGCTCCGGGCTGCCCGCCCATTTCAGAAAGAACCCCACCACGTCTGTTTTTTTAGCGGAAGCACGTGAGCTGGCATTGAGCACGCGCCTGCCGTATAGTTTATCTATCGCCCTAAACAGAACCATGAGGTCCTCAAATGGATATTTAATGCCCAGCTTGAACTCGCTTATGCTCATAGGCCCCTTATATCCCTCCTTTTTCATCTCAGCAAAAACACGCCTCACCCCATCAGTACCGTATTTTTCCTGAATGTATTTTAACCGGGCCACAAAAACCCCGCCATACGCATTTCTTTTTGCATTACTCATAAATAAATATGAATATACAACTAAATAAGATTTTCTCAAAATATCCTCGATTTGCAGAGCAGGGAAAAATATATGTGTTAGTCACATGTACAACCATGAACTTCCGCACTCCTAAAGATGTGTATTTTGGCTGGAACAGTGTGAAAAACCTCGCGAACCTGAATAATGTCGCAATCATTACAGGCGCGCATGTGTGGAAAGAAGTTTCCGATTTTGTGCCCGTTGATGGAGCCGTGTACGAGATGAACAGAACCACGCCCACCGGCGAACCGATTATGGAAGACATCGACCGCATCGCTGAATTTTTGGCGGAGGAGAAGCCAGAATGGATCATCGCCGTGGGCGGTGGCAGCGTCATAGACTCAGCCAAGCTTGCATGGGTATTCTATGAAGATCCCTCAACAACCTGGGAGAAAATACTCCAGCTGAGCATTCCTGCACTGCGAAGAAGGGCAAAATTTGCAGCGGTGGAAACGAGCAGCGGCACGGGCACCGGCATATCCGCAGCTGCGGTTGTTATTGACAAAGATGGTCTGAAACACGGAATTGTGAGCCCGGAGCTTGTGCCTGATATCGCTGTATACGACCCTGATTTTGTGATGAGCATGCCGGACCGCGTTGTAATAAACTCCGGAATGGACGCGCTGAGCCATGCCATTGAAGCGTACGTATCCAAAATTGATAATTTGCCGGCGGATACTCTGGCCCTTAAAGCCATAGAGCTGATTTTTGAAAACATTAAGCATTCTCGCGAACGCGAGCCAGATGCCAGAGCGAACATGCATTATGCGAATATGATGGCGGCCATGGGCTTTGCCAACTCCCGGCTCGGGCTGTGCCATGCAGCCTCGCACAAAATTGGAGGTAGATACGGAATAGAGCATGGAAAACTCAACGCCATACTTCTGCCACACTTCATACGCGCCACGCGGTCATATACACGCAGATACGAAATCATTGAAAGAGCGATACACATTGAAGACATAGCGGACGCAATCGAAGAACTAAACCGCGATTTTGGCATACCGGCTCATTTGCCGCAAATACAAAAAGACATTGATAAAATAGCCGATGAAATAATGCGGGACGCGTTGATGCGCTACAATCCCGGAAAAATGAGCAGGGAGGAGATTATTGCTTTTCTGCGGAGTGTTGCCGGAGTTTGAGATCTTTTACTATTTTCCTGGCGGTGGGCGTGGCTGCCAGCCCGCCCAGCCCTGTCTCGCGTAAACTCTCGGGCAGGCTCTTTCCCACACGGTGCATGGCTTCCACCACCTCGTCGAATGGAATGACCGATTCGATACCGGCCAGCGCCATCTCCGCCGCGCTTATCGCGATATTCACCGCTATGCCATTACGCTTTACGCATGGCACTTCCACGTACCCGCCAACAGGGTCGCAGACCAGCCCGAGCATGGATTTTAGCGCGATGGCCGCTGCATTTGCGGCTTTTTCTCCGGATTCTGTGAAGTAGTATGTGAGCAGCGCCGAGGCCATGGCCGCCGCCGTGCCCATCTCCGCCTGACAACCGCCCTCCGCTCCCGCTATCGTGGCATTCTTTTCAATGCACCACCCGATTCCGCCTGCAACTATAAAAGAGTTAAGAAGCTCATCGTACTGTGCACCTTTCAGCTTTTTCAGAGCGTACATCACACCGGGCACCACTCCGCACGCGCCTCCTGTGGGACATGCCACCACTCTTCCCATCGCAGCGTTGCTCTCTGCGAGAGATAGTGCAACTACCGTGGCCATGTGCGAGAACTCGCTCAGCATAACCGCATCGTGAGAGGCCATTTTAGATCCGTTATCTCCCGTGAACCCTGCCAGTGTTTTCTGCCTTTTTCCGTATTGTTTCTCTGCCTCCTCAAGCATCACTTCCATCAGCTTCTGCATCTCTCTGCGCAAAAGCTCCACAGGCACACCGCTCTCCGCCATCTCACGGCGCAGAATCTCTTCAGGAAGCGGCACGCCGGCACTGAGTATCTCTTTAAATTTCATCTGCGTCCCTCCCGATATAATACATCTCCTCCACAAACCGGCTGTTTTCAATCTCTCTGAGACAATCTTCGCTTATCTCTTCATCAGTTTCAACTATGCCCACAGCGATTTTGCGCAGTGCATCGATTCTCTTCAGGTACAGATTGGAGATATTCACACGCACATCGCCCAAAATCTGACCCATGGCACCCGGCACGTCTTTGATAACGAGAACAAGAGTGTGAAACTCCCAGCTTAGCGAGCATTCACAATCGTTAATGCGATTTATTTCAATCTCGCCACCACCCACCGAGGAGCCGCGTATTTCGGTCATCTTTCCATTTTTATTTGCTCTCACTAGAATGGTGTTGGGATGCACATCACCCAGGTCCTCGACGGAGAATGAGTAATCCAATCTCTTTTCATTTGCGATTCTCAGAGCATCACGAATTCGCTCATCATCTGCGTGCATGCCCATTATGCCCGCCAGTAAAGCCTTATCAGTGCCATGCCCGAATCCCGTGTCAGCGAACGAGCCATGAAGCACAAATTCAACTCTGTCGGGCATGCCGCCCACAAATTTGTACACAAACCGGGCTATGCGAAGCGCACCGAGCGTGTGCGAGCTGGACGGACCCACCATTACCGGGCCCACAACGTCAAGCAGAGACATACGTGAGTATATCGGTGCATGTTTAAAATCATTTCCAAAAATATTTGTACGTGGTTATCCATCTCCGCGCATGGGGGCGTACAGGACAATAATTGAATCTCTGCCCGTGAAGCACAAAAAGATGTGGTACCGCAACTGGCAGTACACTTCAACACTTCTCCTCATAATCTTCGTTCCTATATTTCTGTATGCATGGTATCTGACGCAGAAGATGGAGAAGGGCGAATTTTGCCATACATGCAACTTCATAGCGCTTATTACCATACTCGTCTATAATGCCCTCCTCCTGTATCCATATATGAGAGAGCGAAAAATAGATGGCTGGAAAATGAGCACCATGACCAATGCCCGGGTATATACAGCGCCAATTTTTGTGCCCGGTTATGGCATACTCACAGTGTGGTTCTTGTATTTTACAATCACGTACATTCCTGAGCTTACCGGGCTGGGTTTGTTTTTCACCGCAATAATGATAATTATTCTTGCTCTTATAATTCGAGAAAGTTTGGAAGGATATAAAATGGAAAAGCTCGTGCCGCGAAAATACAGCATACCTGACCTTACAGCGGAGCTGAGCAGGAGACTGCAAAAAGTGTTTCCCGAAGCCATGGTGAAAAAAAGCACAGTAAAAATAGACAGCATAAAAATAAAGATAAAAAACGAGCACACCATCAATTCTGTGGGCAAAGTCGAGATTACAGGTCTGAAACCATCAAACTTAGAAACAGTGAAAAAAATTATGAAAATTGTGGACGTTCTGGGTTAAGCCTCAATTTTTCTCAGCGCCTTCGCAATCACGCCCGCGACGGTTATCTTGCTGTGCTCGCCTTCGATGGTATCCGTTGCCGCAAACTCATCAGTGCTCCGGGTCAGTTTCTCCACGGCATTTTTTATAAATAACCCGTGTGTGCATATTGCGTATATCTTATCCGCACCCTGCTCACGCAGCTGCTCCGAAGCGCGGGCTATCGTACCGCCGGTGGAGATTATATCATCTACTATGGCCACTCTCTTACCCTGAATATCCAGATGCTTCGGCTTGATAACCACTTCCTCTCCGCTCAGACGCGTTTTTTCCAGATGGTCAAACTCCGCACCCAATTTCTGTGCAACGTACCTTGCGCGGGTTATGCCGCCCTTGTCGGGAGAGATTACCACGTTCACATCTCTCTCCCTCAGCCACTCGGCCATGGGCCTGGTTGCATAAAGATGCTCGGTGGGCACCGTGAACCACGAAAGTATGCTCTCCGCGTGCAAATCTATGCCGATAAACATATCTGCACCCATCTCGATGTGTCGTGCCATGGCCCGGGCGCTCATCGCCTCACCCACATTGAAAATCTTGTCCTGACGGGAATAGCCAAAATACGGCACAATTGTGATTATTTTTTTAACGTTCATCTCACGAAGCGCATCCTGCAGAAGAAACAGCTCTATGAGCTTCTCGCTGGGATACGTGGTCTGAATTATCGCCACGGTGTCATCTTTAAACTCAGGAACACGCACATAAAGTTCGCCATCGGGAAAATGCCTTACTTCCGGGATAAGTGCCTCTGTGTCCAGTCTCTCTGCCACCCTTCGGGCAAGTGAAGAAGATGCTGAGCCGGCTAAAATTTGCATACGGGATAATGAAGATGGACTTTAAAAAATTTTGCCCTTCATAGAAAATTCAATAAAAAATGAAAAGGGAAAAACGAAACTCTACCTCCCAGATGGGGAGGGTCATTCCGGCTTTTTCTTCTTTTCCTTCTTTTTCTTCTTGTCTCCCATCATTTTTACCACCTGCGTGGCTCGGGACCTCATGGCCCAAACGAGGTATATCGCAGTGAGGTATAAAAAAATTTTGTAGCAATTATGTTAACATTTCTAAAAATAAAAATTGCCGTGATTCTGCGGCTCAGGGAGCAAAACGCCCTCATACTGTAGCAAAAAAAGATACAAAATTGTGATGGGAAGCTCGCAGTCTCCAAAACATTAAAAAATAATATGCCATGCCAGAGAGTATGCGAATATTCATAGGTGTTGCCTGGCCCTACGCGAACGGCGTGGTGCATCTTGGACATATGATGGGTGCGTATCTGCCCGCAGACATATTTGCCAGATATCAGAGAATGAGAGGTAATGAAGTGGTTATGGTGTCCGGGAGCGACGAGCACGGCACACCCATCACGATCACCGCCGAGAAGGAGGGTGTGAGTCCGCAGGAGATTGTGGACAGATATCATAAGATTAACGCGGAAGTTATGGAGAAGATGGGTATATCTTTTGACCTGTACTATCGCACTTCTGCGCCGCAGCATGAGGAGGTGGTCAAGGAATTTTTCCGGGTGCTGTGGGACAACGGCTATCTTTATGAGGATACAATGACGCTACCCTACTGCCCAAAATGCGAGAGATATCTGCCAGACAGGTATGTGGTGGGCACCTGTCCGCACTGCGGCTACGAGAACGCGCATGGAGACCAGTGTGATAACTGCGGGCGCACTCTGGACCCGAAAGAACTGCTCAATCCGAGATGCGCGATATGCGACACGCCCACAGAATTCAGAGAGAGCAAGCACGTGTTTTTAGCGCTCACCAAGATTGAGAAGCCGCTTATTGAATGGATCAAATCCAAAGAGCACTGGCGCGATAATGTTAAGAGATTCACCGAGAATTTTCTCGCACAGGGCCTGAAAGATAGAGCCATAACGCGGGATATTGAGTGGGGTGTTGAGGTGCCGCTTCCCGGCTACGAGGGAAAGCGCATATACGTGTGGTTTGACGCGGTAATCGGATATTTATCCGCCACCAAAGAGTGGGCACGCAGAAATGGCAAGAGATGGGAGGCGTTCTGGAAGGAAGAGGCGGAGCATTATTATTTCCTAGGTAAGGACAACATACCGTTCCACACCATAATCTGGCCAGGCATGCTCATGGCCCATGACGGGCTTAATCTCCCGGACAATGTGGTGGCCAACGAATATTTGCAGTTTTCCGGGCAGAAGTTTTCAAAGAGCAAGAGAATCGGAGTGTGGATGCCAGAGTTGCTGGACAATTTTGACCCGGATATGATTCGCTTTTACGGCGCGCTGAATATGCCGGAGAACCGGGATTTCAATTTCACATGGGACGGATTCATAAATGATATCAACGAGATGCTCATAGACAAGTTCGGAAACTTTGCACATCGTGCGCTCACGTTTGCGTACTCGCATTTTGGTGAGATTCCTCCGCGTGGCGAGGTAGACGAACTGGACAGAGAGGCGATTAAGAGAGTGATGCAGACATTAAAGCACATGACGGAGCATCTTGATAAGGTAGAGCTTAAAGCGGCATTTAAAGAATGGCTCGCACTGGTAAAATTTGCAAACGTGTATTTTGACAGAAAGGCTCCTTGGGCACTTTGCAAGGAAGACAAGGAGAAATGTGCCACGGCGGTTAACATAAGCCTGCAGATTTTACAGGCACTGGCCGTGCTGGGCGCGCCGTTTTTACCGTTCACGGCGGAGAAAATATGGAAGTATCTGGGCAATGAGGACTCCGTGTTTGAGCATTCGTGGTATGAGGCGATAAAAAATCTACCGGTGGGGAGAAAAATGGAAAAACCGCAGGTGCTTTACAAAAAAATTGAGAGAGAGGAGGAACGATTTGAGAAATGGGATTTGATGGACGTTCGCGTTGCCCGCGTGGAGCGTGTGGAAGAGCACCCGGACGCTGAGAAACTGTACATAGTGCACCTTGACCTGGGCAATGAGAAGAGAATCGTTGTGGCGGGTTTGAAAGCGTTTTATACTCGCGAAGAGCTGGAAGGCAGAGAGGTTTTGGTGCTTTACAACCTTGAGCCTGCAATGCTTCGCGGCGTGAAGTCTCAGGGCATGCTTCTGGCTGGCGATGACGGAGAGCATGTGGCGCTTCTAAAACCCGAACAAGATGTGCCACCGGGTACCAAAGTGCAGGCAAACGGTCTTGAACCGCTGGGTACCAAGACACTCAAGTTCAAAAAATTCAGAAAACTGCATCTTGAGGTGGTGGACATAGGCGATGGAAAGCTTGTGGGCAAGGAAACTTACGTGAATGATGAGATACGGAAGCACTGGATCGGCAAGCAGGGTGTGATATTTCTCGACAGAAAACCTCTGCTTCTGCACGTTAACGACGTTTTGATTGTTCCGGACAAGCGCGTGGCGCCCGGAGGCACCGTGCGATGAAAATAGATATGCACATTCACACATCGTATTCGCCCGACGGAAAAGTGCAGCCTAAAGAAGTACTCAAATACGCACGAAAAATAGGACTCGATGCGGTGGCCATCACCGACCACAACGAGATTAAAGGTGCACTGAAAGCAAAGCGTGCTGACATAATTCCCGTTATTCCCGGGATAGAGGTCTCCACCTCGGCGGGGCACGTGCTGGCATACGGCGTGGACTGTGTTATACCACGGGGACTTAGCGTTTTGGAGACCATCGAGAAGATTCACGACTGCGGTGGAATCGCCGTGATTGCGCATCCGTACCGGTTCTGGTCGGGGGTGGGAGAGGAAGAGGTGCTGAAAGTGCGCGATGCTGTGGACGCAATAGAGGTGCTCAACGCACGATGCAAAAAAAAGTCAAATATCAAAGCGCAAAAACTGGCAGAGCGGCTGGACAAGCCGGGCACTGCGGGCAGCGATGCACACGTGCTTGAAGGGATAGGAAAGGCGTATTTGGAACTTAACTGCGATGTCTCGGAGTTTCTGGATTGCGTGCTGAAAGCCCCGCGCACAGTGCACGGGAGCGGGCGCAGCGCATGGGATACCGTAAAATACGTAGAAAAAGCCATCTCAGAATGGATTGGACGCGGATTTAAGAAAATTTAAATTACGCCTTTGAGTTTTTCTTTGAGCTCGACTATTTCATTCCAGTGGTCCTCTTTTGATATCACGGCAAGCACGCCCCGCCGGCCCGCAGCGGTTATGGTCAAAAGCACGCCTTTTTCAATTTCCACGCATATTCTCTCTACCGTTCCAAGCGCAGATGTCGCGGTCTCTGCCGCACCCAGCACAATCGCACTCATTGCTGAGAAGGTATCCTGATTTTCAATATCATCGCCTTCCATATACATACCTGTCCTGCTCACCAAAACAACCTTATCCACACCCGTTTTTGACTTGAATTCTTCAATCATCTCTCTGACTGTTTCCACCATCTATGTTTTGGTATGAAATCCTAATATATATAGCTTTCTACGAATATAGGCATTGCCTATTAAATAGATAAATGCATTTCAGAAACCATGGATGTGCGTATAGATACGCTGCCCAATGATGTTCGATTCGAAGCAAAACTGCAAATAGAACTGTACAAACTTGCAGAGAGGGTTATGGACCCGAATAAAAAAGAGAAATACGAAGAGTATATGCTTGAAAGGAAAGAAAAACTCAGAAAAATTCTTAATATGGAAAAGGGAAAAATATACGAGGGTGATGAGCTCATCTTTGAGCTCTAATCACTCATCTCGCTCCACTGTTTCTTCATCAAAGTACTCATCTTCGCCGTATGGCACCTCAGGCACCTTGTTTTTAGGTGGCGGTGTCTCTTCCATTATGGGTATATCTCTGGGCACCGGTGGTGGTGTGTATTCTTCCTCCTCTTCTTCTTCCTCCTCTTCCTCTTCCACTTTCTTTTTCTTCTTTCTCGTCTTCTTTTTCTTCTTTTCAGGGGATTTCTCTCTCTTGAATTTATTGGCTATCCGGATAAGTATCGCTTCGGACACCAGATCCTCTCCCAGCTGCGCCTTCAGGCGGCTCCGCTTCACAAGGTCATAGATGAGGAATATTATTATTCCAAACGCAATTGCCAGTAGCACCCACAGCCACCACATAGCCTGCCACCATGGAATCACCGTTATTGTCTCTTCGTCTTTTAATATGTTTCCTGCGTCGTCCTGCACATAAATATCCACGGTTACAGATCCCGGTGTGACCGCACCGCCCACCACCTGAAAGACCCAGTAATCACCTTCTCTTAAGGCATCCACTTTAATCTCCTGCCCTTTATACTCGTAAACTGCCCAGACTTTCGCTACACCAATATTATCCGTGGCATACACCAAAAATGTTACATTGGTACCTTCCACAACCGGGCCGCTGGATCCCAGATAGGACACGTACGAAATTATGGGTACCGATGCATCGACCGTAAAGTTGGAGAGATACGTATACATCATATTCCCCGCTGCGTCGGTGGCGTTGTATATCATAATTTGATAATTGCCTGTTCTAAGCATCATCGTATTGAAAGTCAGATAATAGGCTGTGGCGTTTACTGCATAAATGTCGCTTATTATAAAGTCATGCCTTTCACCTAATATCTTCGCCATCACACCATGCACCGGCTCCGAAAATTGAACTGTTATGTTTACCTGAAATCCTGCCGGATATGGTGGAACTTTGTTGTAAAGTATATTCTTTATAAAAGGCTTCGTGGTGTCCACAGAGAACTGCGTTGTGTACGGAACCATCTCGTTCCAGTAAATATCTCTGGCACCGGAAACGCTTAAAGTCATCATGCCTTCTGGACCCTGTGGAGTAATCATAAACTGGCCTTCCCATGTTCTATCAGAGAGCCACGAGCCATTTATTCGATATTCATATCCATATATGCCATAGGTAACCACGGGCGTCACATTTTCCACCATGGGTTTATCAAAACTCACATAAACTGTATGCGTACCCGGGCCAAAGGGTTCTGTAGAACCGTAAGTAACACTGGAAACCGTAGGTGCAACCTGATCTATGGGACTGATGCGCACGTATTTAGTCTGCACATTATGTTCGATGTAAACCTCGTCCGTATGCACATTATCCGACCATGTACCCGTATCCATATCGGTTAGACATAATGAATAATTCTCATAAACACTGGCATTTTTATCAAGAAGCACCGTTATGAAAAATGTCTGGGGACGCCCTACCTGTATGTATATATTTGGTGTGGCAAACGTGGTATTGTGACCGCTGTAAGTCGCATAGCCGGTGATAATTTTCTGGTCTCCTGAGTCCCACCTGCCATCTCCATTGGTATCCATGTACAGTCCTGATTGTATCTCATTATCCTGTATGGTTCCTTTAAGAGTCACGAACGTCTTGTAAATTTCTATATTTCCTCCAATGGCCGTTAGAGTATATTTAAGCACCGCCCTTTCCGTTCCCTGGGTCTGATTAACGGGAGATATATCCGTTACATTTACCAGCAGCAGATTGGCATTTCTTAATCCAGGAGTGATAGAATTATCATACCTACCATTTATGGTAATTCGTCTGGTAATATACCAGTTACCCGCCTGATGCTCATCATCACCATTGGGTACAAGAGATACACTCTCTCCAGGTCCTGGCGGCTCAATATAACCATATTTGCCTATTCCGTTAAGAGTGAAACTTAGACTGCTCCACTTTGGTGGCTGGTCCAGATCAGCATCAGGACCACCGTTATAGTATGCAATATAATCTATATAATCGCAGCCGGGCTGACCATATGTGCCGTTATAAAGCAATATGTCATCACCATCATCGTTAAGTATATTACCCCGAAACCCAGCATATATCGTGGCGTTACCATTTACAAAGCTTGTATCATTTGTTCCCGAATCAAACCTTATAAGCAGATAATCATGGGGAGGTACCGATGCACCCACTCCAGAAGAAGATATATTCACCACATTGCCATCCTGGTCACTCAGATGCAGGTCCGTATAATTTGCATAAAAGTCAGTGGGATTGTACAGCTCAACCCATTCATTATTCACTCCGCCATAGGAAGAAAACTCGTTAATTACCAGAGTTCCATTTGTTGAAGCTTTGGCACTTATCCGTGCAGAGTTTACCCCATTGGCGCCATACGCAAACCCAGATAAAAGTAATATCCCAAGTATTAACACCAGCATCAGATTTTTCAGGCCATGTGCATGCACTTTCATGGGTCTAAATAAATCGTAATTCCGTATATATTGTTTTCGGTTTAATTTTACAAATTACGCGGTGGTTTCTGGAGAGTTACATGTGGGGTATCGTGAAAAATACGCTTTGCGATTGTGAAATTGTAAAAAAGGAAGGTGCGAAAAATTTTATATGTGTAAAACATTACACACAGTGGTGATTAAAATGGCAGTGGGCTTTGTATTGATAAGCACAGCACCCGGTAAGGAACACGAGGTTTACGAGGCACTTAAAAAGTTGCCAGAGATCGTTGAGCTTCACCCACTATTCGGTGAGTTTGACCTCATTGCTAAACTGGAAACAAAGGATTACAACGAACTGGGACGCATAGTCGTAGAGAAAATAAGAATGATTGACGGTGTCATAGATACCAAGACACACACCGCAATAAAGTTCTGAGGAGGCGGTTTGTTTGTGCTTCGTCTGGTCAACTATTGGCAGCACGGGAGTGTGGAATATATTCCTTGAAACACTCCTGCTACTGATGTCACTGACCTTCCTGATTCTCGGAATACTAACTGCGTACTTTGGAAGTGGCAAGAGCAGAGGTGCAGGTGTGGCACTTTTGATAGTGGGCATAATAATTCCCATTATACTGTACTTCGTGGAATGGCGCCATGCACCTGGTTACTTTATGAACAACCTGTTCCTGCCCGGACTGATATACATTGGTGCCGGGCTTATAGGCGTCATAATAGGTTTCCTGGTGTTTCTTGGAATCATAATGAAAACTTAAATTTTTTATATCTTTTTGCAATGTGCGAGCATGGGAGTATGCATAATTCTCGGAAGTAAATCGGATTTTGAAAAAGCCAAGAAAGCGCTGGCTGTTCTGGAAGAATTCAGTGTGCCATACGATATTCATGTGGCGTCAGCACATCGCACGCCTGAGTTTGTGAAAGAGATAGTGGAAGGCACCGAGCACGATGTGTTTTTAATTTTTGCGGGACTTTCTGCAGCACTGCCCGGGTTCGTGGCCTCGCTGACGTACAAGCCCGTTATTGGCGTGCCACTATCCAGTAATGTACCATTTGATTCCCTGCTGAGCATGGTGCAGATGCCAAAAGGTGTGCCCATTGCGGTCGTGGGCGTGGATAATGTGGTGAACGGCGCGCTGATGTGCATCGAGATTCTGGCCATGAAGAACCCGGAACTGGTGGAGAAAATGAAAGATTATCGGAAGAGAATGAGGGAAAAAGTCATCCATGACGATGCGGAGGTTCGAAGAAATGTTCAATCCTGAGACGTTCGTGGAGGAGAAAGTTAGAGAACTGGCAGAAAACGTGGACGGCAAGGCCATAATTGCGTGCTCCGGCGGTGTGGATAGCACCGTGGCGGCTAAAATTGTGGAGATGGCCATTCACGAGAATCTTCTGGTGGTGTTCGTCGATACGGGGTTCATGAGAAAAAATGAAGCAAAAAACGTCGAAGAAGTGTTTAAACGTGCGGGATTCAATTACCGCATTGTGGACGCATCCGATGAGTTTCTGAACGAGCTGGAAGGCGTGAGCGAGCCTGAAGAGAAGAGAAAGAAAATAGGCGCAAAATTCATAGAAGTATTTGAAAGGGCGGCAAAGGATTTCGGCGCAGAGTATCTTGTGCAGGGCACCATTGCCCCGGACTGGATAGAGAGTGGCGGCGGATTGCGAGACACGATAAAATCGCATCATAATGTTGGTGGATTGCCAGCCAAAATGAACCTGAAACTTGTAGAGCCGCTTCGGGACCTGTACAAAGATGAAGTGCGCAAACTTGCGCGGTATCTGGGCATAGAAACTGCCGAAAGACAGCCGTTCCCCGGGCCCGGGCTGGCGATTCGCGTGCTGGGTCCAATAACCCGCGAGAGGGTGGATATGGCGCGCGAAGCCAATGCCATAGTGGAAGAGGAAATCGAAAAGTATTACGATTTTGAGTCAAGACCATGGCAGTACTTTGCCGTGCTGCTTCCCGTGCGCTCGGTGGGCGTGCACGGAGACAAGCGCGCTTACGGATACACTGTGGTGGTGCGAATGGTTGAAAGCTTGGACGGTATGAGCGCCACGTATTTCCGCGCCGAGCACGAGCTGCTGGATAGAATCGCGAACAGGATTACGAGGGAAATAAAAGAAATAAATAGAGTGGTGTACGACATCACAAACAAGCCGCCGGGCACTATTGAGTGGGAATAGAGTCGAGAAAATCCACATATTTATCCAATTTTCCCACAATTTCCTCGCTTTTTCTTATTCTGAAAATCAGGTACATGGGTGTGAGCTGTGCTCCGGGGGGCGAGTGCTGCTCTTCCACATTTTTTCCGTGGAGAATGCTCACTTTCACGTCCGGTCGAAAAGTGACGAGCACGTCGTAATTCCGATACTTAAAACGCAGGCCATCACCGTAGTCTCTCGCGTTGAACATGCTCCTTATCTCATCTTTCATCTTGTTTTTTGAGCCGAGCATTCTGAACAGAACGTAAATTATAAGAGCAAACAATGCAAATAGAACGCCCATAATAAGCAACACTTCTTCCGTGGGATCCATGCATACACATGAGAAAGAATATATATTGTTTTTTCTATGCTGGCACGCCCACCCGCCATGCCCCTCCTGAGCCATGAGGGAGGAACCACACGGTGGGCAAAATTTTAATAAAAAAACGCACATGATAAGCGGTGAAGCGCATCACGGTTTTTGCAAAGCGTCAGGATTCAGGCAGAATCGAGGAGGTAATAGAGGGGCTTGTTCATTATCGCGAGTTTGTGGAAGATGCGGTGAAATACGTGATTTATGCACCAGATTCTATGGTGGATTCCGTTGTGGATAAGTTGAGGAATTCTATAGATTTGCGATACAGAGAGAGCTCCATCGCCGTGGACTCTCCGGATTTTGTCATATCTTCCGCTTTGAAGCGTGTTGATAAAAAAATCAAAAAAGAAGCGCGCCCGCCGGTGGAAGAGTTAATCGCATACGCAAAAAAGTATTCTGAGATAGACCCATTGTTTATCTTGCTCACCACAATTGCCGGGCTGATTGCGCTGACCGGGCTGTTTCTGAACAACGTGGCAATAATCATCGGCGCCATGCTCCTCTCTCCCCTGCTCGGCCCTATTTACAGTTTCTCAATAAATATTGCGGTGGGGCGCGTGCGTGATGCGGGAAAAAGTGTTGGTGCGCTTCTTCTGTCACTTTCGCTGGTCATGTTTTTATCGTACGTGCTGACTTTTATTTTCTCTCAGTTTATAGAGTTATCGCTCACTCCTGAGATTATGCTGAGATTTGCAAACAGTCCGATTTATCTCGTCATGGCGTTTCTGCTCGGGTTTGCCGCGGTGCTTGCGCTGTCTCGTGGCATATCCGAGAGTATAGCCGGCATAGCAATAGCCGCCGCACTGCTTCCTCCTGCGGTGGTGGTCGGTATCGCTGCACAGATTGCCCCGTCACAGGTTATGAAGCCCCTGCTCATAACTCTCGAGAACGTGGTGGGATTGATGGCCGGTACTCTGTTTTCCATACCCGTGCTGAAAATCGGACCCCGATACTATTACGAGAAGGCAAAAGCCCGACGCTTTCTCATCCGTCTCGCGGTGGTGCTTGCCGTGCTTATTGCGATTCTTGCGGTTTTATCCATGCTATGAGTAAACGTTTTATGTGCGCGTGCATTTGGCGGAATATGCGCGTTAAAGTTCATCTGAGGGGCTCTGGCATATTGCCGTTCAATTATCACTATCAGCTCTCGGCGGCAATGTATCACTATAAAAAACTGGCTGATGCCGAGCTATCTGCCAGGTTGCATTATTCTACAGACATAAAAACGTTCACGTTCTCGGAAATAATGGTTCCGAAGCGGAGAATCAGAACGCGAGAACCAAAGGGTATTGAGATTCTGGATGATTATTCGTACATAATTTATTCTTCACCGGTAAAAGAGTACATAGAGGCGGTGGTTACGGGCATGCTCTCCGAGCCCGCACTTCGTATCGGGCGTTTGAAATTCACAATTGCGCGCATTGAAGTGCTGGAAACTCCCGACGTGGACTGGAAAGATGTGCATTTTCGCACGCTCTCGCCCGTTGTGGTCTCCACCCGAAACAGCGAAGACAAAAAAGTACCGGTTTATCCCACCGAGCCGCAGTGGTACGTGAACGTGGAGAAGAATATAAAGCACCAGTACGAAGAAGTGCATGGCGAAGTGCCTGACGGACGTCTGAACATTGAGGTCATGCATTTCAAAACAAAGGGCTATGAGTTTAAAAAGAACAAAGATGGAAAAATTGAAGAAGGCTACATAAAAGCGGTGCACGGGCATTTTCGATTTCGCGGGGTGCCAGAGCTGATAAAATTTGCGTACGAGGCGGGTGTTGGCGAGCGCGGCGCGCAGGGGTTCGGATGTCTGGCGCTGGTAAATGATAAATAGCATAACGAAGTTTAGAGGTGCAGAGAAAAATGAGTGCAAAAAATGTGTATGATATTCACTGCGATTGTTTTAAAGACCTGCCGGTTCGGGGACTGTTGCATATAATGATACTCAACTTGCTTAACGAGCGGAGTATGTACGGCTCGGAGATTCATCAGGCACTGAAAGATAGGTTCTGTATGGAAGTGCCCAAAGCGATAATTTACAGCTTGCTCAGGAGAATGGAGAAAAAGGGATATCTCACTTCTGAGTGGGATACAGAGGGCACGGGTCCTGCCAAACGAGTATATAAGCTGAGCGATGCGGGTAAAAACTATTATGAACAATCTAAACGAGGACTGGAAAAACTGAGCAGAATTATAAATAAGATCTTGGTGAACTGAGTTATCTATATATGTGAGCTTGTCATATCCCTCCGCATGGACTTTAAAAATTTTGCACCGTCATGGTTTGCCAGTGTGATGGGCATCGGAGGGCTGGCCATGGTGAGCGTTGCGTACAGCAATTATTTCAAGCCGCTGAATCTTTTTGGTGTGGCTCTCACGTATCTTAACACGATACTGTTTTTCGTTCTGCTAATTCCATGGACTCTGCGATGGCTTAAGTTTCGAGAAAATGCAGAGCAGGACCTCAAACATCCCATGACCGGGCATTTTTACGGGACCATTGCGGTGGCCATTCTCGTATTATCCGGGGATTATCTTTACGTGCTTCATCAATTTGCGTTGAGCTTTTATTTCTGGGTCGTGGGGGTGCTCATGACTATATTTTTTGCGTTTTTGATACCGTATCTTATGTTTATTAACAAAACTGTGGATATGAAAAACGTCACTCCTGCCTGGTTCATACCGCCTGTGGGGCTGATTGTCATTCCGCTCTCCGGAGGCGCCTATATGCATCATTTTACCGGATTGCTCGGGGAGTTAATTGTGATGATTAACTATTTTGCGTGGAGCTCCGGGTTTTTTCTGTACATTGCACTTTTTGCACTGGTCATGCACAGAATGATTATGCACGAGCCCATGCCCTGCGGCATGGCGCCGTCAATCTGGATTAATCTGGGGCCGATTGGAGTGGGAACTTCAACGCTCGTAATTCTTGCCACACACTCCTCTTTTCTCGGCTCCGGGCAGGCGCTTTTGAGCTTTGCACTCATTTTGTGGGGGTTCGGAATCTGGTGGTTCTTTATGGCGGTGATTATGACCGTTCACTATATGCGCAATTTGAACCTCCCCTATTCTCTCGCGTGGTGGGCGTTTATATTCCCTCTGGCGGCTTACGTGAGCGGCACGCACAGCATTGCAACGGTGTTTCATCTTGAGCTGGTAAGCCTGTTCGGATTTGCGCTGTACTGGCTGCTGGTGGCGCTGCTGGCGATAACTTCGTGGAAGACTGTGGTGCACTTTGTTAAAAAGTAAATATAGAAACGCACCGGGGAAAGCTTCGACGGAACATTTTTATACTGCTTAGTCTGTATCTTCCATTAGTGTCTAAAGGGGTTATTGAATCTGGGCAGAAAAGCGAGGTGGCGTTGTCTGAGAATACCTTGGAGTTTACAGGAAACTGGTTCATTGATGCGGGGATTCTAGGGTTTGTGAATCTGATGGAGGAGGTATATGGGGACCTATGGATGAAAAGGAAAGAGAATGACTTTTTGCAGGTTTTAATCAATAATCTTTCTAAAATCCATACCGGTGGAGAGGAAGATACTACTGAAAACCTGTTTTCATATGCGTTTTGGTATAAGAACATAAGAGATACTTCACTCAGGTGGATCGCAAAAGATAATTTCAAGAAAAAAATCTTAAAAAATAAATATGGATTGAATGCTGACGAAATT
>JAADDK010000020.1 GCA_013154005.1 Methanobacteriota archaeon | reverse complement strand
ACCGTAACTCATACGCTCTCCCCCTCCATTGCTCTAACATCCTCTTCTCCGATTTTTGAGATTATCTGCGCGTACGGGTCGGTGGGGCGCATGTCTATTTCTGCAGCTTTTTTTGCCATGGCGCCTAAAATCCCGAGATAATGGTCAAAAGTATCTGGATCTTTGAGGTTTCCTTCCAGGCGCACACCAAATGACGGAGCTATACGCTTTAAAGCTCTGATATCCTCGTCAGTTATGAAGTACGAAGAGTAGGGCAATTTTTCTAAATCTGAAAGTAGCTTTTTCACCCTCTCTGTGTATAGTGGCAAAATCTGTGCGTGCCACTGCTGGAACACTCCTCCGCGATTATTTTCCATCATACCACCTCCTGATGCCATACGCTATTCCAAGAATTACCACAACGGCTGCTACAAGATACCACAACTGCCGAGATGCAAACGGTTCGCGCTGCGCGTAGTGGTAATCGTATTGCACAGGAGCGCCCTGGAATTGAAACGCTGCAAGGTTGATCGTCATTCCGTTGACCCATCCGTACTCATCAATTACATTGACAATGAGTATCCCTGTCTTCCAGCTCTCAGGCACCGGGATCGTGATGTTAGTGATGTGTCTGTATGTCGCTACTAAGCTCTGCTGCTGCCCGTTCCAGCAATATATTTGAATGGTAAACGTGACGTTTGGATCAATGTGTCCTGTCGCGTTGAGAACTAAGCTCTTAAAATGAATATGCGAGCCGTCCGGGTCAAAGTAGAGTTGGTATGGACGCGGAGCAGGGCAGACAGCAAAGTCCTGATTAACTTTCCTGGAGAGCAGCCCATGATAGTCCGCGTATAGAATCATATTGTAATGCCCGGTGCGATTGATGGCGGGAAGGTATATTTCTTTGCCCTGCCCGGAGAGGATATTCACGGCATCAGTGAAATTATATCGCACGTTGATGCCCTGGATTTGTATATGGATTGTGACGGTGGCACTGATTGGTTTATTGCTTTCAAATGGTATGGCTAACACCTGGATAGGCGCAGAAGAGTTCAAGATGAACATCGGCGGAATGTTCGCTCTGAAGATCACATATTCACCCGATGCCATAGATGCCTGTGTTTGCCCTGTGAAACCGAGGGTAAATGAGAAAAAAATAATACTTGTGAGGGCAAGAATAAAAATGCGTTTCATGGCCACTCCCTCCTGGTGTGATAATACTCAATAATCTCCAGTTCTAAAATCTCATCTTCATTTTCAAAAATGAGCTTTTTGCCTTCTATCCGTGGAGTTATCCCTTGGAATCTCTTTATGAGTTCCCGGATCTCATTTGATATTTCTTCGTTGAACTTTGGAATAAATGCATCGTTGAGTATTCCCAAATAGCCAAACAGCATCAGAATATCCATAGCTATGAGCGTGCTAATAGGCATCGTCCGGGGCGGAATAAACCAGATAACAAATAGAATGATGAGGGTTGCGAACAGCACCCACCGGCCCGGGTGGTGTGCTGCATAATCTATGAGCTCCCGCAAGTATCTTTTGTTCATCGCGCATCATCCTCCCGGCAAGTATTATAACACAGATACGCAGAGCTGAAGGGCACCACAGATATTCCCATGATAACCCATCCGCCCGTCATTGCACCGTCCAGCAGGGCCACAACTCCCAGGGCAATGTTTGCTCCGATGAAGTATTTGCAGAGATCACTCATTCTAACTCGCCTCCGTGCTTCGCTTTCAAAATTGCGATCACTTCCTCCAGGCTCAGCCGTGTTTCGCTTCTTGATTTTTCAGCATATAGATGTGCGATCTCTTCCGCCAACATCTCCGCGTAGCGCTTGAATTTCAATTCAGTTGAAACCTCCATTTTTTCCGTTTCGTACACTATGATTTTGCTCCCCTGCGGCATTCGGCTAACTGGCCAGGTGACGGTCCAGCGCAGTAATTTCCTTTTCGCAGCCTTGACATTCATCACAAGCTCCTTTCCCGACAGCGTCCTAAAATACATGTCAGAGCCTTCTTCTCTCCTCCACACATAAAAGCGTGATTCGTGTGTTTGCGGAATCTCCACCACGGGCATCAGAAACCAGCCCAGCCACGCAGCCACAAAGGCAAAAATAATCCACGCCCACGTCTGCATCGTTATTGGGTTCATTAGAAATTGCAGAACTAAAAGCTCAAACTCAAAAAACAGCGCAGACAGTTGCGGCGGCAGAAGTAGCGCAAAGTTCAGTATTAGCAACGAGAGAACAGCGATAATGAAATAATACGAAAGCGGCAATGGCTGCTTTTTCTCTTTCGGCTTCGGCCTGAAATATTCCCGGAATTTTTTCACGGTGGCATCACCTCAGCAAAAACGCTATCGCTCCGATGCTTACGCCTGCAATCAAAATCCCGATCATAACGAAGTTCTCCTTCAACGCCTTCAGCAATGGCAGTTTCTGCGGTTCTTTTCGCACCGGCGCCGGAGTGTGCCCAAGATCCTTTGCTATTTTCTCTATTTTTTCGGCCATCTCTTTCAGCTCTGACGAAGATTTTTTCTTTAGAATCTCGTCTTTGGCCAGGGGGAAGTACTGCCGGATCTTCTTCTCGTACTCTCCCCTTTTTTCTTCCAGCTCTTTATCTCTCTTCTCCTCTTCCTTTAATGTTTTCATAGCTTCTATTATCATTTTTTGAATTTCTTCTTTTGAAATTTCATCTCCCAACTCTTTCACCTCCTTATTATCTCTTCAAGAATAACATTCATCTCGGCAAGCAAATTATCAAAAAAATGAGATAGAGATTTATGCCGGGGCAGATAACGCACAAATTTCTTTTTGCGCACCTCGTGCCCACGGCGAACTGTTACGCGTACCTCAAGCTCTTCATCGTTCACGGCTAATCACCTTCTCCGTGATTTCTGTACTCTTCCAGCTCTTCGTTGCTCAGCAACAGCTCTACCGCCTGCGCCATGCTGTTTGTTTCGTACACTTTGCCCCTGATTCTCACAACGAAAGTCATTTTCTTCCCTTCCTGTTTTTGCTATGTTTTACCTTGTGCTTCTTTCCTCTGATGATTATCGTGCTGTTTCTGCCGTCGCCCATCTCTTTCCTATTGTGCTCGTAGTTCCACGCCAGCCATTTGTTGTATGATTTTTTGCTTTTAAAATGCAGTTTCTTTCCCATCACAATCGCCTCCTTTCGTAGTCGTAGATTACAATCCCGACAACTACCGCTGCCCCGGCTACGATCAAAAGCGCAGGATTGTCCAGGGCACTCTGCACGGTGCTGCCCAGCACGGTCCAGGCTGCTGCCTGGCTGTAATCAGTCCAGCCGGCGGGCCTGTCGGTCAAAGTGATGAACATATACATGTCACCCCTCCAGGTCTGTGCGAAGCCACCCCAGACATAGTGCATTGTGCTGCTGTTCTCTGATGAGTACATTTTCACATACACCGGGGCAATGATGTCATTAGATAGGTCGTAGTAATTTCCATCACCCAGTGATTTTACATATTGCATGTTTGTCCTGCCAGCGTACACCGCGTAAATGTTGTTCAATACATACAGGTCTCCGGCTCCGTTCACAAACACTGTGTTGTTGTCATATGTATCGAGTGCGGTGATTTCTCCTGTCGCGTTGAGAGACAAGTACTTATCTACTGTGCTCAAATCAGATGATGCGACAAAGTACGCACCAGTGGTTTTTCCTGACGAGTCTGTGGACTCGCCAGCAAGGTATATTTTTCCGTTCTGCGCACGAATGTCATTATATACGTCATTATTCTGTGATATGTCGCTCTTTGCAGCTATGAACGAAAACGTAGAATCATATTCGTCTATCTCTCTCGCACTGCTCAGTAAGTATATATGCGTGCCGTCTGTTGCGACTCTGTTGAGATATTTGTTCAGACTCAGCACATGCGAATATTGCCCGTCTGAGAGCTTGTATATTTCAGTGCGATAGTTCAGAGTGTCGTTAGCATATTCGCCCGTGAGGATGAGATATATCTGCCCCTGCACCACAAGCATATGCGCCACTCGGGGCATCTGCATTGCTCCTGCGTAGAGAGTGAGCCCGGAGAGTTTCCATGCGTTTATTTCTGAAAAATTAGAGCTGAACTCTATGATTGTGAAGTTCGTCACGTTGTACCCTGCATTTTCGCTGATTGA
>JAADDK010000092.1 GCA_013154005.1 Methanobacteriota archaeon | reverse complement strand
GGCTCAACACTCACATATAAAGATACGTCTGTGACCAACGGAGTTACATATTATTACTACGTCACAGCGGTGAACTCTGTGGGTGAGAGCCAGAAGAGCAATGAAGTGAGTGCCACTCCGAAATCCTCCAGCACAACCAATAACAAGATACTGTTTGTGGACGACGATGGTGGCAGTGCGTACAGTGATTATGTGAAAGAGGCACTGAACGATGCAGGGTACTCCTATGATGTGTGGGACGTGTATCAGAAAGGATATTCACCGTCTTATTCTGATCTGTCCAACTACGGTGTGGTTATCTGGAGCACTGGATATGCCTATCAGAATACGGTGACTTCTACAGACCAGCAGAACCTTATAAAGTATCTTGATAATGGCGGACGCCTGTATCTCAGTTCTCAGGACTTCCTGTGGGAGGTTAGTGGCGGATATGATGGCTCAATAACCAATACTTTCGTGAATGACTATCTTGGAGTGTCTGCTGTTGCAAATGATGTGGCATACACCTATGTGAAGGGTGTGAGCGGCGACCCGATTACGGGAGACCTTGGAACGGTGTACTTCGATTATCCGTTCACAAACTATGCAGATGAGATTGGTATCGAGAGTGGAGCCCATGCGATATTTGTGGATAAGGATGGATATGCAGCGGGTGTGCGCTATTCTACCGACACATTCAGAACGGTGTTCACCGCGTTCTCCTTCGAGGCCGTGGAGAAGAAGAGTCCCACTGTTGGTGCAGAGTTGATAAAGAACATAATAACCTGGCTAACCGGGAGCAACTCAAGGGCGCTGGACATGCCTAACCTCGGTTCTCCTGCCCCATCTATGGGCAATGACCAGCCCTCGCTCTCTCTAATTTATTTTGACTTCGGAGTAAAAGCTGTTCCGTGCTCTGTGCCAACAAAAATAGATTAATCTTTCTTTTTTTGATATTTTTTGTTTATAATTTCATGAATTTCCTCGGCGGTTTTTCTTCCAATTCCCCGCACGTTTATTAACTCACCCACCTCCGCATCGATTACGTTTCGCACAGAGCCAAAGTGTTCTAGCAATCTTTTTGATAATGTGGCAGACACGTTGGGTAATGACTCAACGATAAATCTCTGCCGCTCCTCATCGCTCATTGTCGTGATATTTTTTCGTACAGGTATCTCTCGGTATCCTTTTCCAGTTCTCTGCCTCATCGCCGCTATTAATTTAGCCGTTTCCTTCGCATTTTTTGTAAATATCACCGGCACGGAAAAGTCCATCACCACAGATGCAAGCGCTCCGTAGATTGCATTTTCGTGAAATCCGCGAGAGAACAGCGTGTCTCCTTCGATTATAATCACAGGTTTTTGATACTCATTTTTCAGCTTTTTGAGCTGGGTGAACAATCGCCCATCACGCAAAGATTCTAAAAAATCGTTTGTGGTTTTTCTTTCAATAGCCACTTCTTCGGATATTATATAATCCCCCACGCTCATCTGAACGGGCACAATTCTAAATTCGTCTGCGAGCTGCTTTACCACCTCGCTTCGGAACTCGCGGGTATCCACATAAATGATGGGTTTCTCGGCTTTTACGTTTTCAAATTCCAAAAGCGTGAGCTGCCCGTTTCGGGAATGAGAAGCCACAGCATGTTTGGGGGCCTCGCCCTCATCTTTTTTCTCGTTGCTTTCTGTCGCAACTTTGTCCTTCTCTTCTTCAGGAAATATGCGACGCTTCGATTCTTTTACCTTATCTTTGAGAAACATTCTGAGCCAGAGCAGCTCGTTTTTCATTTTTCTCTCTTTCTTCTTCGAGGACCACAGATACGCAATATCTCGCGTGCCCTTGATGGTCAAAATCACAACCTCGCCGATGCTCGTGCGCCCTGTTCGGCCCCTGCGCTGAATGTACCGTATCTCAGAGGGCACCGGCTCGTAAAAAATCACCATGTCCGTGGCCGGTATGTCCAGCCCTTCCTCCGCCACGCTTGTAGCCACAAGAACGTTGTATTCACCATTTCTGAACCTGTTGATTATCTCCACCTGCTTTTTCTGGTTCATGCCCTTGTCTTCGCCCTTATTTGCCTGCCCCACAAACCGCACCGCTTTGAAGCCCTCTTTTTCAAGAGCATCTGCCACGATTTGCGCAGTGTCCCGGTAATGTGTGAATACTATAATTCGAGACTCCGGCGCAGTATCCAGTTTCTTTTTTATGATTTTTTTAAGTGCTTCAATCTTCGGATTGTCAATTTCATCAATTTTACGCTGCAGCTCGCGTGCAAGTTTTACAATTTCTATAAATTTCCTGTGCCTTACAAGGGTGCGTGATGCTTTGGAGCCGCCCTTGCTGTTTCCCTCCTCTATGAGTTTCATAAGATAGTTAAAGCATGATTCAAAGCCCTGTGTCTCCAGATATTCCAGCGCATAATCGATTTTTATCGCCATATTCAGCAGCATCGCCGCCTGATAATACTCGCTCTTTCCCTCCTGAATCTGCGCCTGCACCGAGCGCTGTTCCATTATTATGTCCTTTCTTGATACGCTGCGCACAGTGACGAACAGCCCGAATTTTCTCAGCTCCGCAATAATATCATCTCTAAGCTCTTTGAGTTTCGCGTAGAGGTCTTTCAGTGCTGCGGGCATGGGTAGCTCCACGTACCGCATCTTGAACCCTTTGATGTATGGCTTCACGTCCGGGTCGTCGTCGGTGCGTATCTCCACGTTTTCAATGCCCAGATTCTCAATTATTTCCATGATTTTCTCTTCGCTGCCTCCGGGCGAGGCGGTTATGGCGAGAATCAGATGATCCTCTTTTTTTGCATATTCCTGCGCGATGAACACGTACGCATAGTTGCCCACTGCCCGGTGCGCCTCGTCAAAAATCACGAGCGAGACCTCATCTAACGATATATCGCCGGATATGATATCATTTTGAATGACCTGTGGGGTAGATACAATAATCTGCGCCTCTTTCCACATGGCCGGCCTGGTGGCTTTTTTCACATCACCGGTAAAGACCACGACTTTCTCTTCTTCGATGTTCATCAACTTCTTTATGCTTTTTGCATGCTGCACCACAAGCGGCTTGGTGGGCGCCAGAAACAGAATTTTCCCGCCCTTTCGTTCAAGCACTTCTGCAATTACCATTATGGCAATTATCGTTTTACCCAGCCCGGTGGGCAGCACCACCAGAGTATTGCCTCTGAGCGCCGAAGCGGCGATGTGAAGCTGATAATCTCGCTTTTCTATTAGTTCTTCGCGGAGATACGACACAGATATAAAAATGGGCAAAAGGATTTAAATATTCCGATGCACAATGAGAAAATCTAAATAACCAAAATCCATAATGCCCTCCAGAGCGGGGGTTCCCGAGCTGGGCCAAAGGGGCTGGACTTAAGATTCAGTGGCGGAGGCCTTCGTGGGTTCAAATCCCACCCCCCGCACTCACTTCGTTCGTGCGGTGGGTTTACTCGCAAAATTCTTTCAGAATTTTTCTCGTCCCACCCCCCCCGCACTCGCTACGCTCATTTGGGGAGTTGACATTCGCCTATCGGCTCATATCCCACCCCCCGCATCTCACATAGATGCGGTTGGTGTTTGCACTCCTTGCGGCGTGCATCCCACCCTCCCGCACTCACTTCGTTCGCGCGGTGGGTTTATATTCGCCTATCGGCTCATATCCCTCCCACCGGTATCCCTTCGGGTTCTAACTTTACTCTCTCTGCCGTGCATTTCTCTTTGTTATTTTTATGTAGCCCATTATGCTCACCGTGTAGAGGGCCATGGCAATTACGAACGGAAGGTACACGTATATCGTTATCAGCAATGCGGATATGAATGGAATGAAAATTGATATGGTGCGCTCAACAGTGGATATGGAGCCGAAGAATGTGCCTCTTTTTTCCTTGGGTATGGTTCTGTAAAGCAGAGAACGGTGAACCGGGAACCAGAGAACGTTTCCGGCGGTGAGGAACACGATTGCCGCAAATACCGGTATAATGCTTTTTAAGTATCCGGCAAGTATGAACATGCCCTGCCCGAGCATGAAAAGGAGCACGCCTATCACGAGCCAGTTTCTCGTATTTACTTCTTTATTTTTTAAGATGTTGCCCATGAGTATGGTGACTGCCGAGTTCATAACCTCTAAAAGCATAAGCGTGAAAA
>JAADDK010000005.1 GCA_013154005.1 Methanobacteriota archaeon | reverse complement strand
TGCCCGGTGTGCGGCAGAACTGTGGGTTCTGATGAGTTGCGTGGCGGGGTGTGCGATGCCTGCAGGAATATGAAAGAGCTCTCAAAAAAGAGCATTCCTAAAGAAATATTCATCAAGTATCCGTACGCAAAGCGCGGAAAAGAATGGTTCATATCCCGTGGAAAAAACGCGGCGTATATAACAAAAATAAAGAATATGACCCTGTCGTACAGGGTTGTTGACGGAAAAATAGTGGAGCACAGGTCATAGCTGCTCTTCCACTTTTTTCAGCACTTCCCTGTATTCAGTGCTCACCTTTTCCAGCATTTCCGAAGCTTCCCGCGCGGTTTTTTCTTTGTACTCCTCGTCGCTCAGCCCTGCAAGATTTATTTTCACGTTGAGGTACGCACCGTAAGCTGCACTGTATGCGGTCAGGGCGGCCACGCCCGCATCGCTCAGCGCATTCTTATTTCCCTTCTCGGCAATCTGTGCTGCCAGCTCCACGAGCTTTATGGAGCTTCTCAGCGTCTCCATGGGTATCTCTATCGCATGCTTGGTGGCCTTCTCCATCTCTGCCGCGCGAAGCATTTTCTCCTCTTCAGTTTTCTTGGGCAGTTTCATAGCAGCCATGAACGCGTCAAACGCTTCCGTATCGCGGTCAATCAGTTCGATGAATTTATGTTTCAGTGATTGCGCTTCATTGCCGATTTTTTCCACGTCTTCCCATACGTCCTTGTACTTTTTCTTTCCATGCGTTAAAGCGGCCACCATTGAAATCAGAGAGGCGGATAATGCACCGTTAAGCGCGGCCACGCTACCGCCACCCGGCGCGGGAGAGTTCCGGGATAGCTCATCTGCAAATTCGGTGATGCGCATGTCCACAAGTTTGCTGCGCGACTCCATCTTCTCAATCTTGTACTCTATGATTTTCTCCTCCGGGTCGAATTTTGCCACGTCGTTGAGTCCGAGCGAGAGAATCGCCTCGTGCACTATATCCACCTCTGGTACCGCGGTGCTCTTGCCCTGCTTTTTCAGAAAATGTCTGCCAACGTCAAGCATCGCCTCCAGCGGAATCAGGCCCACAATCTCACTGCCAGTGACGCGCAACCCTAACTTGTTAGCTTCCTCTTCTGCCACCTCAAACACTTTCCACAACGGCGTCTCGTGGAAATTGGTCAGATTAATTGAAATCTGAGCTCTTTTGTACTCATCAATGTACCAGCCAATCGCTTTCACGTTCTTCAATCGTCCGGGAATCTGCTGCTTGGTGCCATCGGGCATCTTTTTCTTGTAGCCCTTCTCACGTATTATCTTCGCCACTTTATGGGCCAGCTTCTTGTCTGTTGTGTTGAGATTCACGTTGTACGCTATGAGAAAATCTCGCGCACCTATCACCGTTGCTCCTGTTTTCGCCACGTGCTCGTTGAATTCTGCAGGTCCGAAATCGGGTTTCCATTTCTCGTTTTTCAGTTTATCCGGCAATGCCTCATACTCGCCCTCGCGAATGTCCGCAAGGTTGCGCCTGTATTCTTCACGCGCGGCGTATTCGTAGAGGTACACGGGTATGCCCAGCTCTTCGCCCACTCTCTTGCCCAGCTCTTCTGCGAGGCGCACACAATCTTCCATCGTGACTCCTTTCACGGGAACAAACGGGCACACGTCGGTGGCGCCCATGCGCGGATGCGCACCGTGGTGCTCACGCATATCTATGAGCTCTGCCGCTTTTTTTATTGCTTTGAAGGCGGCTTCTTTCACACCTTCTGGCGAGCCGACGAAGGTTACCACCGTGCGGTTTGTCGCCTCACCGGGGTCCACATCCAGAAGATACACATCGGGAGTGTTTTTTATCTCGTTAACTATTTCTTCTATAACTTTCATGTCTCGGCCTTCGCTGAAGTTTGGGACACATTCAACTATTTTTTCCATAAGTATCACCACATCGGAATGGAAAGATGCTATTAAGAATTTACCGCAAATTTGATACTTATTTTCTACATACACGTTTATGAAACGCATTGGCATCATCGGCGGAACCACGCCCGAATCCACCATTTACTATTATCGATTATTTGTTGAGCTCTCACGGCGGAGATTTGAGAAGGATTTTTATCCGGAACTCGTGATATTCAATATGAATTTTAAAAAGTTTCGCGCTCTGGCGACATGGGACGAGAGGTTGGAGTACATGCTTGCTGTGCTTCGCTCTCTTGAGCGGGCGGGGGCGGAGGTGGTGGGCATCGCGGCAAACACCCCGCATAAGGTGTTTGAACCATTGGCCCTCGAGGCGAATGCGAAGCTGGTGAGCATCATTGACGCGCTGGCAGAGCATGCCCAAAAAAGAAATCTGAAAAAACTGCTTCTTCTGGGCACGAAAACCACCATGAGCGAGCGCTTTTACCGGGAGCGTCTGAAAAAATACGAGATTAGCACCGTTGTGCCGGAGGAAAGCGAGCAGCAAGAAATTGATAGGATAATCTCCGAAGAGCTGTCAATGGGAAACATGAAAAGTGCAGCGTGGCTGGAAAGCGTGGTGGCGCGATACGCAGATGAGGTTGATGCGGCAATTCTCGGATGCACGGAGCTGCCGCTGGCCATAAAAAATGCCACGGTTCCGCTTCTTGACACGGCGAAAATACACGTGGAAAAACTGATGGAAGAGGCAAGTGTATGATTTCCATCGTGAACAATATCGTTCAGGATATCGTGATTTGGATGATTCCACTCACTCTATCTACACAGAATGCAATCGCATATCCTTTAAGATTTCGCCCGTAAATGTGGAATATGTCTCCAGTGTCTATAATACCATTTCCATTTTTATCTTCCACATCCACAACAACACCACGATTAACATTATGGGTAGTGTTCACAATTCTTATCTCAAAATTAGCCATGTAATTTGAAATGAGAAAAAATCCCGGATATCTTGCCTTTTTCCCTAAACTCCTATCAAAAAGATACGCTAAATGGCTTCATTCATAAAGAAAACCTCCATTACATTTCTAATTTTGATGTAATCATCCTCTATATATGCGCTATTCACCCGTGTTTCATCCTCGGAAGGTACATCTATTCTGAGACATCCTATATACCCATGCTCGCAAAACGCCAGAGATATATTGTTCAGCTTCTCGCCGTATATATGCACCATATCTCCAGTTGTTATATATCCATCTCTGTTCGTATCATAAAACTCTGCCGTGTAATTGCACTCATGCGCCTTGTTTTTGCCCATAAATTCAAAATTTATAAAATCTTCATTCTTGCCGTGATTATACCATAGCACTATATAGAAATTGGTAAGAGAAAGCTTGTTTGGTTCACTGAGCACTAACCTAAACCAAACTCCAATATCCGGATTTTCCGGGTTGGACTGATTTGAGAGATACACAACTTGACCAACAAGATACCTTTGCACATTGTTATTTGATGTGGCCCCTTCTGCCGCCATAAGCGATATGCCAATTAGTAACACTACGCACAATATGGCACCCAATTGATGCTTTTTCATTTTATTTACATAAAAAAGCAATCCAATAAACAAATAATATATAATGATTAAATTCCACAAAATAAACAAAGAATTGATTATATATGGCGGAAATCCTGATATTGCACCTCCTAATGAACTAGAACATTCACCAAATGAAAGAAATAAGAAAATCAGAACAAAAATATATGAAAACGCGTACAGGTTTAGAATCCAACCTGTTATTTTTCTTCTCTTCTTGCTTGATGTTTTATAAAAATAAAATCCGATTATATATAATATGATCAGGGGCAATATCAACAAATAGGACACGATAGCAACATCAACATTTCCGTATCCTGTGAACGAAGGCGCAATAACATTAACAATCAAAAATACACAAAAATAGCTCAGAGAAATAATGAGAGAAAACGCATACCAACCAATATTTTTGGAAAAGTCAAAACTCATTGAAGAAACCTCCTCATAAATACACCTTTGCAGCACTGATGTAGTCTCCATAGTAGTCAATTTGTGGACGAGAATATTCTGCGTTATTATGTTCATCTGCATATTCTCCTTTTTCAAAGTCATATAATATAGATTCTGGGTTGCTAAGTGAGCCCATGCTAAGGATAAATCCATTGTATGTTTTCGTTATGGATTCTCTTCCCTGATACAGAAATGCCCAGTGCTGATA
>JAADDK010000035.1 GCA_013154005.1 Methanobacteriota archaeon | reverse complement strand
AACATAACCGGTGTACCGGTGGTAGATAAAGAAGGAAAGCTGCTGGGTATAGTATCCAGACGGGATATTTTCGAAAACTATGGTGAGGAGCAGCTGGCACTGCTGATGCGCACGGATGTGCCCGTGGTAAAAGAGGAAGATTCTGTGGAGCACGCTGCAGAAGTTATGCTCAGATACAATCGTCGCCACATCGTTGTGATAGATGATGACAGATACGTGAGAGGAGTAATAACGCCTCAGGATTTTCTGAGTGTAATAATAAAAAGAAAAATCAACATTGCCGTGGAGGATTTGATAACCAAGCCTTGTATTTTATTGCACACCTGCACACCCTTACCCGTGGTATTCAGAAGCATGTCCCTGACCTCACTGCCCGCCTTCCCAGTGGTAAATGATGATGCGGAGCTTGTGGGCATAGTAACGGATAGAGACCTTTTTGAAAAGGTGGAAATCGATAAAAATCTCGCCAATGCGGAGCTGGGACTTGGCGATGACGAGGACGCATGGAACTGGGAAGGCTTGCGAAACGTAATAAAGCTTTTTTACATGGTTGAAAAGGTAACCCTGCCAAAAATTCCTGTCGAAGAGGTGATGATTCGTAACCCTGTGACCATATTTTCTAAATCTCCTGCATACGAAGCGGCCAAAATAATGAAAAAGAATAACTTCTCTCAGCTTCCAGTCCGGGACCTCCATGACAATTTGAAAGCCATGATTTTTGACAGTGACCTAGTGGCAGCCCTGGTGGGTGTGGACAATGAAGGATATACGCGCTAAAATAAATGATATTGCAAAGAGAAGGGGGATATTCTGGGGCGCTTACGAAATATATGGCGGCGTGGCTGGACTGTACGATTATGGGCCCATCGGTGCAATGCTTAAAAAAAATATACTGGACCTGTGGGTCGAGGAATTTGTTTTCAAAGACGGTTTGATGCTGGTGGACGCTCCTGCTCTGGGGCCGGAGATGGTGTATCGTGCATCCGGCCACCTGGATAAATTTTCCGATTACATGGTACAGTGCAAATCCTGCGGACATGCATTTCGCGTTGATGAGCTATTGAAGGATTTTGTGGAGGTGCCCGACGAGCTCACTCCGCAGGAGCTGGAAAGAGAGATTAAGCGCCACGGAATACGGTGCCCGGACTGCAACGGCGAGCTTGGAAAAGTCGAAGAGTTTCATCTCATGTTTTCCACGCGTATAGGGCTGGATAAAATAGGATTTCTCAGGCCCGAGACCGCGCAGGGCATATTCGTGAATTTTCCAACACTGTACAGGATAAACCGTGAAAAACTGCCCATGGGCGTGGCGCAGATTGGAAGGGCGTATCGAAACGAAATATCCCCGCGTCAGGGTGTGCTCAGGCAGAGAGAGTTCAACATGGCAGAAGTAGAGCTGTTCATTGACCCCGAGGCTCCATTTCCCGAAAATATCCTGGACGATATCGCCATACCCCTGCTCACGAGAGAGGGAGAAAATATAAAAATCAGTGCCCTTGAAGCTTACAAATCCGGATTGATGGTAGGTTACATAGCGTATTACATTGCTCGAATATTTGAATTTTTCAAAAAGCTCGGCATACCGGAAGATAGAATAAGGTTCAGGCAGCACCACAGGGGAGAGCTTGCACATTATTCATCGGATACATGGGACTGTGAGATTCTCATATCTCGCGGCTGGACAGAGGTAACGGGCATATCGTACCGCACATCATACGACCTTGAAAGACACATGCTTCATTCTGGTGCAGATATGCGTGCGTTCAGAAGATTTGACGAAGAACGCGAGATAGAAGTTACCCGTATTGTGCCGAGAATGGAGATTTTGGGACCGATGTTCAAAGGCACGGCAATGAAGATTGCAAGAGCCATGGAAGAAATCGAGCATTATTCTGGCGGAGAGTTGAAGGTGGAAGTTGATGGCAAAACATACACAGTGCCAGAGGAAGCGTTTGAAGTGAGGAAAGAGAATAAAAAGGTTTCCGGAGAGAGATTCATACCGCATGTAATCGAGCCATCGTTTGGAATAGACCGCATAATATATGCCATCCTGGAGCTCACATACTACGAGCGTCCCGACTCAGGATACAAAGTTCTCAGGTTCCCCACAAAAATAGCACCGATGAAAGTAGGTGTGTTTCCCTTGATGGCAAAAGACGGATTAGATGAGAGAGCAAGAGAGCTGCTCAAAACCCTAAGAAACAGCGGAATACACGCGTACTATGATGAATCCGGCTCCATCGGACGCAGATATGCGCGTGCCGACGAAATAGGCGTGCCGTTCTGCATCACCGTTGATTATCAGAGCATCGAGGACGAGACGGTGACCATTCGTGAGAGAGATAGCACAGAGCAGCGCCGTGTGCCGATGAAAGAGCTGCCACGACTCATAAGAGCCATGGAAAGAGACGAGGTAAAGTTCGATGAGCTCGGCACACCGGTGCAGTGAGCTTGCAGATGAGCTCTCAACGATTCTTAAAAAAGAAACCTGCACCTGTCCAGCCATGGCGTTTTCTGGAGGGCTGGACAGCTCGATACTTGCGTATCTGCACAGAGATGACGCTCTCGTGCTCTACACAATAGGTGTGAAAGATAGCGTGGACATGCGCAAAGCTGCAGAAATAAGTAAAATTTTAGGACTGGTTCTGAAAACCATAGAAATTGACGAAGATAGTATCGTGGAGGGTCTCAGGGCCCTATACCACATCACCGGTCCAATGTCGCCGGTGGAATTCTCGTTCGAGCTGCCGCTTTACTTCGTTCTGAAAGAGACAAAAGAGGCAGCGCTGTGCACAGGACAGGGCGCCGACGAGCTGTTTGGCGGCTACGCAAAATACCTCAGCGCACCAGATAAGATGGAAGAAGACCTTAACAAACTTCTTAATATGACCGCTCCCAGAGAGCGCAAAATTGCAGAGCATTTTAAAAAAGAGCTGCGTACGCCGTACCTGAGCACTGCAGTGGTGGAATTTGCCAGCAAAGTGCCTGTATACTGCAAAATTCGCAACGGCACGAGAAAATGGGTGCTGCGCGAAGCCGCCCGGCGATTGGGTGCTCCTGATATAATCGTGAACAGAGAGAAAAAGGCAGCGCAGTACGGTAGCGGCACGTGGAAACTTATGAAAAAGATGGCAAAAAAAGAAGCTCTACGGGTCGATGAGTGGCTGTTGAAAGTGATAGAAAGAAATTAAATCCATGTTTCCATGCCCACCTATGAAACTGAAAGAGATAGTAAATGCTTTTGGAGTGCCCGGTTTTGAAGATGAAATACGCACAATAATAAAAGACAAGATGAGTAAGCACGCGGACGAGGTGTATGTGGATAAAATGGGAAACGTCATTGGCATGGTCAAGGGCGGTGAGAGAAAGGTCATGCTTGCAGCCCACATGGACCAGATTGGGTTTATGGTAAAAAGTATCACTGACGAAGGTTATCTCATCATATCACCCATCGGCGGCATACACACCTCTGTGCTTCGCTCAACCGCAGTGAGAATCCGCACCTCCAGCGGGTTTGTGTATGGCGTAATTGGCGAAAAGCCACCACATCTCGGCAAAGAGCAGAAAAAAATAGAGTTCAAGGACCTGCGTGTGGATATTGGAGCGGATAGCAAGGAAGAGGCAGAAAAGATTGTCAGTGTGGGCGATGTGGGCTCATTCGAGCCAAGGTACATGGAGATGAACGGTAAGATAGTGGCCAACTCACTGGACGACAGAATCGGAGTTTACACGCTTTTAAAAGTTATGGAAAACGTGCAGAGTGATGCCACGCTTTATTTTGTCGCCACCGTGCAGGAAGAAGTGGGACTGAAAGGAGCACGCACTTCGAGTTTTGGTATCGCTCCGGACATTGGCATTGCCGTGGACGTGACGCATGCGACCATGCCGGGTGTGTCAAAAGAGGAGGTGCCCGTGGAGATTGGCAAGGGTCCCGTGCTCAGCGTGGGGGCAGTTGCGCATCCCAAACTTTACAGGCATATGCTCGAAGTGGCAAAGAAAAAGAAAATACCGTATCAGGTGGAGGCTAATCCCTCATGGTCGGGCACAGATGCGGACATAATCCAGCTTGCCCGCGATGGCGTGGCGGCCGGCGTGGTATCCATACCCGAGCGGTACATGCATTCTGGCGTGGAACTAATCTCAGAGAAAGACGTGAAAAACACCATAAAGCTGATTCG
>JAADDK010000054.1 GCA_013154005.1 Methanobacteriota archaeon | reverse complement strand
TGAACGGCTACGAGTATCTGGATATTTTCACGAAATCGGGGACATCGTACATGGAGGTGCCTGCAAAAGTGAATTATGAAGAGCGATGTATTCGCATTTTTGAGGTTGAGGAGCAGCGAGAGATCTACATTCCATTTGAGAATATCTTAGCATGGCGCACGCAGCGCGGGCATATAGATGCGCAAGCGCTGAAAGTGAACCTGGGCATAGGCACCGAAGAGGCCGAGGCGATAGCATGAGCGTTGATATTTTGAAAATATTGATTTCACGGGGGCGATGTCTGAATGACAATCGAGCACGTCTTTTTCAAAGATGAGGGTTTTGGCTACGAGATAGAGGGCGAGTTTAGCGAGATATACGAGATTGCAGAGAAAAAAGAGCTCCGGGTGGGTAATGATCTGTATGTCCCCGGGCAGAAATACAACCTTCGCGGATTTTTTGATAGGGACGTGCAGTATGTCGGTGTAAACAAAGAGCGTCCGCATCTTTCAATCTGGTACCTGGGCAAAGAGAAAACGCTTTTCGGGTATAAGCATTATTTCTTGGAAATATTCATCGTCACACCGTACCGGATTTTTGTTTCCTATGGCCCGGGCTCCGGGCGAGATTTCAACTACAAAGGGGGTGTATGGAAGTGATTCACGCTGACGTCCTCCAACCATATTTTCTCAGGAGACCAGATTTTTTGCCAGAAGGGAAGGAGCATAAACCCATGTGTGTCACCGGTCCGGGTGAGGATTCGGTTCCTCTCCGGGCCTTGAGAGGTGAAAATGATGTGGAAAGGCAGACTAAATCCTAAAGAAGTAGAGGAGCAGATACTAAAGTATATGTTAGATCCGACACAGTGGCCAGAATTGCCCGATTACATGGTGGTGAGCTGGACGCATGTCAGTGATAAGATGAGAACGGCCCGGGTATTTGATACACTTTCCCGGGGAGCGTTGGCCACACTTTTATCTATTCTGCGGCACCCGGAAGTGAACAAAGAAAGCATCATCATGTATCCTTTTGACCCGCTTGCCTATATGGTAAATCAGGAACTGTTGAGGCAGGCCGAGGGGGTGGAGCCCAATGCGGGAAGAAGCGTTCAAGAAGTGGATGCGTAGGCAGACCGACACATATTCCATAAGCACGATCAATCATACTTTGAGTTATGTGGCTTATATTGAGAAAGGATTGGGGCTGAGTTTTGACACCGCCACCGTAGAGGAGATAACAGATAAACTCTACGAGATACGAGAATCCGGGAAAAGCGTTACAACGCTAAACGGCTGGGTTAAGTACATAAACCGATATATGGACTTCAAAGGGGAGGAAACCAAGATTAAGTATTTCCGCCAGACTCATAACGAAGATCTTTATTTCTATGTCCCGACGGACGAGGAGAAAGACCGGATCCTCTCCGTTACATGGACTCGGCCAGATGTATACTCCAGGAACCGCACCCTGATTCATCTACTTTTTGCCACGGGGATCAGGATCGGGGAAGCCATAGCCTTGAACTGGGCAGACATAGATCTAACCAATCCATCCCTTCCAATCCTCCACATACGCCACGGAAAAGGTGAGAAGCAGAGAATAGTACCCCTTCCTCCCAAGGTGCTGAAGATGCTCATAGATTATCAGGAGAAGTACCGCATAAACAGCGATCCAAATGCAATATTCACAACCCCCAGAGGGCGCCTGACGCATCCATTCGCAAGGAAGATATGCAAGGATGCGGGAATTATGGCAGGTGTGCCACAGTTCCACGCCCATGCGGCAAGGCATTGGCGTGCCATCGCCTGGCTCAAAGATGGCGTGAATCTGGAGACCATACGGAGATTTTTAGGCCACAGTTCCCTTAAAACCACGCAGCGATACATAAGGAGATTGCAGATGGAGTGGAGCTTTGATGAGGTTCGGGAGAAGGATAAAAGGTTCGGTTCCTGGCAGCCTTTGGGATCCGAGTATTTAAAGAAGATAAGAGGTGATGTTGTATGGAAGTAGTAAAAAACGGAAAATCTGGAATTGAAGATGAGCGAATCCAGTCGCACCCTGCTACAAAAGAAGCGGGCCCGCCGGGATTTGAACCCGGGTCCGGGGCTGTCCCCACAGGAGCCCCGCTTTAATGGGTATGGGTTCCGGAGGCCCCTAGGATATCCAAGCTACCCCACGGGCCCTTACTTCTTCTTGAACTCAGTGTATCCGCACTTGCCACAGGAGTAGCGGTCTCCATGATCAGCCATGAATACGCCGGGTCCGCATTTGGGGCAGAAACGACGCTTGCGCACTATTTGATTGTTTTTCACTTCATAAAGTTCGCGCTTCTCGACCATATTTATTCCTCCTCTTTTTTCTCTATCAGCTTATTTCTAAGCAGAACATAATCCGGTTCGATTTTTTTAGCGTGATCTATGCTTTCATAAATCTTTGCGTATCCAGTGGTCTCATTTGCTCCGAATAGCGTGTGCATGTATTGAAGCACCACCCGATTTTTCTCAGCGTTTAAATTCACCGCAAGCAGGTTTCTAACATCTTCTCTGGACGGCGTCTTACCTTTTGGGTGACTGACCACAAACTTAACCTCCACGCGGTGGAGCAGTGAGTTTTCCCGTTTTTCCAGTATTTTTATCTCCATGTTCATACCTCCATTTCCTTAATTATGCGCATTGCGCTTTTTTTATCTTCATCTCTGATTTCAATTACGGCCAAACCCGTATTGGGTATCCCATATATAACCATAGCGCCTTCAGGTGCCAGAATCACTGCAGGAAGTACTGCCAGATCCTCCTCACCGTTCACATCTATTCTTGTTTTTTCTGGCGTCTGAATTGCCAGTTTTACCGCACGCCACAGTTCCGGGGTGATAGTTCCCGCGGGGTTATTTACTTTTATAACCTTTTCTCCAAACTTGCGAACCGTTGAAAAATTAATCGTATCTCTTTTCGTTTTGTAATCAACTATCGCCACATCTGGCTTTATGCCCAATTTGAGAAGCGTGTGAGTGACCACGTCTCCTACAGTTATTACGTATTTTCCCTTAACTCTCTCTTTTAGGGTAGGCTCGGAAATAACCTCTCCATGAACCTTTTTCAATTCCTCTCTGAGTCTTGTGGGAAGATGAAGGGGTTTATCTAACTCTGAGCGCATATTCACCATTTTCCGCATTCATTTCGTGTGCAATTCTCGATTGCTTGCTGTTTATTATGAACACGTATCCGTGCCATTCTGTCGTGACCTCACCTCCGCAGTAAGGACACACATCTTCGGTGGTTATTCTCCGGCACTTTTTGCAGGCTTTCAGGTCGTTCATTTCTTACCCCCCTTCTTTTTCTTCTCTTTTTTCTCCTTATCTGGAGCTTTTGGTTTGACAAGCTCTTCGATCCATTCTATTTTGCCCAGGCCGGGCTGGCGCATGGTCAGACCTATCTTGCTGTGTCTGGGATTTGCATCATTCAAGCTTAAAGCTACAATCTTGGAAATGGATTTATCGCCCACTCTAAGCACATGCTTGCTCTCTTTACCCACAAGCCTTTTGTTCTCTGTGTCCACATCTATCACGTCATCCATTACCTGACTGATGTGAAGCAATCCGTCCAGCGGACCAATTCTCAGGAAAGCGCCGAATTTCAGGACGTCCACCACATAGCCAAGCACGGTCTCCTGCATCTCCGGGTGATATGCCAGCGCTTTGAATCTTACTTTCTGATAAACTGCACCATCACCGGGTACTATTATCCCGTCATCAACTTTCTGAACATCCATAAGAAGAACTATCACGTACTTGCGCTCCGCAGGGTCTCGCACCATGTTGCGCGGAAATGAGTAAACTTTCCCCTCGATCTTTTCCCGCGCCAGAGTGTCCACGACCTCATCTAAGTCCTCACCCAGCATTGGTGGCGGAATTCGTATAACATCTTCACTCTCAACAATCAAATACATGCGTAGGCGAAAGTTCATAGGGTTTATAAATTTTCCTATCTGTTGCAATGCTCATATTTAAAATAGAATGTAATCTATAACCGCGTATGGCTATTCATGAACTACTAAAAAAACACGATGCTTATCGTGCACGCACGCTCAATATGCAGGCATCTGAAAATTATCTGAGCGTGAAAGTGCGCAGCGCTCTGGCCAGTGATATGGCATCACGGTATAATATGGTGTTTGAGCAGGAGGTGCACGGGGAGTTTGTGCACAATGCGTACGGAGGCACGAAGTATCAGGAAGAGATTGTTCGCA
>JAADDK010000132.1 GCA_013154005.1 Methanobacteriota archaeon | reverse complement strand
CCCAGTAAAACACATATTTGATTTGGCTCCCCGCGTATGTGGACGCGGATGTTTTAAATGTGATTTTTGCCTTGCCCGAGCTATCTGTGTAGAACGTAGTACCACCTGCATCTGGTGCTTTCGGCCCTGTTTTGAATGCATCCACCACATGGATTACTGTGCCCCGACTCCATGGCCCCCATTCTGTCCATCCATCGTAAATTCTTGCTATTGCGCGAACTCGCACAGTGTAGTATCCAAAATGTTTGTAAATATGCGAAGCTGTTATTTCTTTCCCATTATTCGGAGTATTACTAGTCACTGAGGATGATGTTCCATCACCCCAGTCAATCTTATAGTCTATGATAGCGGGTAACATACCACCCTTTTTCCCTCCATTCCATCCGTAAGCCACATCTGCTGTTTTAATGGTGAATTTTTTATTGATTACGGCATTAAATCTTGTGGGCACAGGATTATATATTGGCATGGTATCGTATTTTGAGCCATCCCATATTTTTCCATAGGACATCCCCGCACCGCTGTATCCCGATGGAACAGGTGGTGTGGGTATGCCCACACCAACATTCTTTGGGATTTCATATATATAAATTGGATCCGTTATAAATGATTTATATTTCCAGTCACCATAGCTGTCTGTGGGTTCATAGTACCAGAACTTTGCATATATTTTCAAATAAAAGGGTTCAGAATCAGCATTTCCAGAGGGTGGAACGTTCCAGAAGATATTGTTCTGAGTTATACTCTGCTCTGCATAGTGTGCCTCGTCGGATACCTTTTCTGCCCAGTTAAAATAAGCAGGGGTTGTACTTCCATTAAATGATGTCTTCCATGGATTTTGTCCGGTATCTCCTGCACTCATCCATGCCTCACATGCTCCAACGCCTATCCAGAAAACCTCTCCCCACCCGCCTGTAGCTGCATCAGTTCCGGTTTCCATAGCAGTCATAATTAAATATTTTGCGAGATTTGAAGCGGGAGTATTCCCATTATGCACATATTCTATGTTTGTTCCCGGATGCGCATTTAGTCCGTACTCCGTAACACCTTCTTGAGATGGCCCAGTAAAGCTAACAGTGGTATTCCATGCGCTGTTACTTTTTTCTATTATTATTTCACTTCTGTAATAATAGTTCCTTGTGCTTGGGTTGGAATAATCATCTGGGACCAATCCCTTATGCCCCCTCAAATATTCCGTGGTAAGAGGACTTCCACTTGGATTCTCAATATAGTTGTCTTTAAACATGGTAACTGCACTCAAATCCAGAGTCATCTTGCCATTTATATTTGCATATGAATATATTTTTACACCCAAAACTCCTGTTACTCCGTCTTTGCTGTTCCAATATTGCCCCGCGGTATTCCCAACTTCTGTAGGATGGTCCACCTTTGCTGTGGCAAAATTGAAATATGCATGGTCCTCGGCTGTATTACTTTTCCCGGCATATACATCTGAACGTGGATAATCAGAATTAAGATAAAATGTTTCATGATCAGAATTCCCTGTTACAAATGTATACCATACATTGTTTGAAGTTCTTACCCCTATAAACCTATTAAGGTAGCTTTGATGTGTCAAGTCTCTTGTTCCATACGGCATTGGAAGTGCAGATGGTGAACTTCCATGTACCGCACCAACTATCGCTCCAAATGTTGCTCCAAACAGCACCATCACTATAGACATTATTAATATATTTTTAAGGCCCATGTTTGAAGTCAATAGCCAATTTGTATTTATATCTTTTTTTCAATATTTATATCTGATAAAAACCATTTCGATACTCTATAAAATTATTTTAATACAGAGTTTGTTTTTGATGTAAGATACCATTAAATGCGAGAACCAATGGCTATGGATTATCTATTTCTAAATTTTTATTTACACAAATTAGAGTATGGACAGGAGCATGTGGTTTATTTCTTTTATGCATCCATACTCATGATTTTACTATACTTTAGACATTTTGTATTTTTCTCATTTACTAATCACCATTTCATTTTACATATGCAAAAACACGCAGGGCATAATTTTTTATAACACCACGCAATCAAACCAAACATGATTCAGAAGCTCAAAGGGTTCCGCGATATGTACCCGGAGACAATGCGCGCCCGCAGGATTGTGTTTGATAAAATCAATTCCACCGCGCGAAGATTCGGGTTTCACGAAATCGATGCTCCAAGCGTTGAGCGCCTGGAATTATTCCGCGTGAAAAGCGGTGACGAAATCGTCAAGCAAACGTTCAGCTTTGAAGATAAGGGCGGTCGAGAAATCACGCTCATTCCAGAGCTCACGCCAACAGTTGCGAGAATGCTCGCCTCGCGCAAGGATCTGGTTAAGCCGGTGAAGTGGTTTGCGTTTCCCAAGATGTGGCGCTACGAAGAGCCGCAGAGTGGGCGCCTGCGCGAGTTTTATCAGTTCAATGCGGATATTTTCGGCATAGAGGGCATAGAAGCAGACGCGGAGGTGCTTGCCCTGGCAATGGAGATTCTCGACTCTCTCGGCCTGAAAGGCAAGTACGAGATGCGTGTCAGTGACCGCATACTTATGGAAGAATTACTAAAAAAATACGGGGTGGAGAGAATAGAAGAAGCGTTCCGGCTAATTGACAAAAAAGACAAAATTCCGGAAGAGGCGTTCTACGAAGAACTGCGCAATATCTGCGGTGAGGACGCGGCAGAAAAGCTTATGGATATCTTAAAACTTCGCGGCGCACCGGAGCAGGTTCTTGAAAGTATAGATATTGGCGAGAGGAAAGATACGCTACTTAAACTTTCAAAATTGCTCAAAGCGTACGGCAAAGAGATTGTGCTTGACCTTTCCATCGTGCGCGGGCTCGCATATTACACGGGTATAGTGTTTGAAGCGCACGACGCGCGGGGCGAATTTCGTGCCATTCTGGGCGGAGGAAGATACGATAATGTCGTGGAGCTGTTTGGCGGCACGCATACCCCGGCAGTGGGCTTCGGCATGGGTGACGCCGTGCTTGAACTGATTATGAAGCGCGAAGGCGTATGGCCAGAAGAGCGTGTGGAGGTGGATTATTTCATCGCCATCGTGCCCGGGTTCCGGGAGCGGGCGATAGAAGTGGCAATGCAGCTCCGCAAAGCGGGAGCCAGCGTGGACATAGACCTGAGCAATCGCTCGCTGGGCAAGCAGATGAAGTACGCGAATCGCATCAATGCGAAGTTTGTGGTCATTGTCGGCGAGGAAATTGAGAAGGGAGAAGTGGTCGTAAAAAATATGGAGTCTGGGGTACAGGAAACCGTCAGATTAAGCGAAATAACTGGATAAAACCTTCACGTCTACTACTGTTGAATCTGCGCCTGAAGACATTGTGCTAATTGTTTTTATTTCCACCGGTTCTTTGTAATATTTTGCAGAAGCGCGTATCAACTCTTCAAACAGAGTGTCCAGTTTGTTCGGAGACCTGTATTCAAGCTTCACTCGCTTCTCTCCATCGTCATAATCCGCGAGCGCTATTTTTTTGTTTTCCGGCCCCACGAACACTGCTGGAATGGAGTAATGAATATCTGGCAATCCCTTTAAAAAAGAATACAGGTCTGGATACTTCTTTGGTATATCCGGATACTTTTTTATGAGATACTCCAGCACCACCGGCGCAAAGCGTTTCTGGAACAGTTCTACATCATCGCATTCTATAACGCTCATAACCGCTTTTACAAACTCTGCAAATTCTTGGTCGGGATAAGCTTTCAGTTCTTTAAAATTCGGCTTTTTACCGTATATTTTTTCCAGTTCCTGAACCCCATCTGTGCCCTTTTTGTATCTAACAAACTCCACCATACCGTTCATTATCAAGCCCAGCATAATTGATATCATGCTTCTATACAATAAAAAATTTTTGAAAAAATTAAACCACCCTGTGCTCTGGCTCATCGCCGCTCAGCACTCTGAGCACATCCTCGCAAACCATCTCTGCCATCTTTCGCCTAGTAGTTTCCGTGGCGCTACCCACATGCGGCGTGAGAACCACATTATCCAGCCGGAACAGCTCGGGATTTACCCTGGGCTCGCCATAATATACGTCCAGCCCGGCGGCAAAGAGCTTTCCAGAGCGAAGTGCGTCAATCATTGCGCGCTCATCCACCACCTCGCCCCGCGCGGTGTTAATCAGAACCGCACCGGGTTTCATCATCTCGAACTCTTTTTTTCCGAGCAAATGCTTAGTTTCCGGGGTGAGCGGCACATGCAATGAGATGAAATCAGAGTTGCGAAGC
>JAADDK010000127.1 GCA_013154005.1 Methanobacteriota archaeon | reverse complement strand
CTCAAATACGGAAAAAGCGAAGCGAGAAACGACATAAAGGGCATGGAGCTGCCGGGCTACGACCCGCGCGGGCTGTACGGGCAGGCGCTGAGCTACGCGACCAGCAACCGCGGCGGCTGTCATCTTCGCGCCTACATGGTTGCGCCGGAGATAATCGGCAAGCCGAAACTCATACATCGTCTCAACCCTGAGGGCAAGGCCGGGCTGGTGGTGATATTCCAGAATTTAAATGCGGCGATTGATTCGCTGGTTCTATGCAAATTCACCGCGTTCGCGATGACCGAGGTTGAATATGCAAAACTGCTCAGCGGCGCGACGGGTGTGGAGTATCGCGGAGAGGATATTCTGCGCATTGGTGAGCGGATTTACAATCTTGAGCGTCTGTTCAACGTTCGCGCTGGCGTGGGCGGTGAGGAGGACACACTGCCGGAGCGGATATTCACAGGCAAAAACGCGCTTCCGCGGGATGTGTTTGAGGATATGCTTCAGCAGTATTACGAGTTTCGAGAGTGGAAAGATGGCGTGCCCACCGAAGAAAAATTGAAAAAGCTGGGGCTTGCTTAGTCATTTTTCATTCTCCAGTGAAACGCGATTGCTCCGGCAAATATGAATGCCACGGTCATTGCTATTGCCATGGTTATCTGCGGGACGTACGCGCTCAGCGAGCCGCCGTATATTACGATGTGTCGCACTCCTCGAAGCAAAGCGCTGGCCGGGAAATAGTTGCCTATGTCTCTCATCCAGTCCGGAAGCAGCGAGCTGGGAATGAATATGCCCGTGATGAAAGATATGGGCCATGCGATGGCGTTTGCCGCGCCCGTTGCCGCTTTCTGGGTTCTTGTGAATGAGGAGATAAGCAGCCCCAGAGCAACCGTGCTTGTTGCGGCGATAAGCAGCATCAGCAGCACGCGCCAGTCAATTGTCATCCATTCACCCAGCACTGCGTAGAACGAGAGCACGATTAAGAATGCGGAGAACATCTCCACCACGATGACCGTGAGCATGTTGCCCACCAGCATGGCCGTGGCGCCGGTGCGTGTGTTAATCAGTCTTCGGGCAGTGCCGCGCTCGGTTTCTCTGGCAATCATCGATGACGAAAAAATCATGCCCGAAAATATGAACGTTATCCCGATGGCGGCGGTTTCGTACCACAGTCGCATGATGCTGGCCGTGCTCTGCCCTGCGTACTCTTCGTAGCTCACGGATACAGGCACGGTCATGCTTTTCAGCCAGTTTTCCACGAACGTTTTGTTCTCAGGTGAGATTGTGCCCGTGCTGTTTATGTAGGCGAGGGTGATGTTCAGTTTTTGCATACTGATACTCTTTTCAAAGCTGGCAATGAAACTGCCCAGCACGCTGCTCACCAGCTGATACTCCTGCGGGTCTCTTTTGTCCACGATGACGGTTAAATTTCCCGCTTTTGCGCCATGCATTATGTTTTCCGAGAAGTTTGCGCCAAACAGAATTACCGCGTGTATGGAGCCGTTTTTCATGTACGCCATGGCCGCATTCTTGTCCGAGTATTCATGAACATCAAACAGATGCTTTGAATGATACGTGGCGTTTTCCATGGCGTGAATCATCGCATCGGACACCGTGGCGTTGCCCTGCTCCGGCACGTAACCCACCGGAATGGGCGATATTGTGCCGGGCGTTCCAAATACCGCTGCGAAGAGCAGCCCGAACATTATAGGAAACAGAAAGGTCCAGAACATGGCCTCTTTCGACGAGAAAAACTCTTTCATACCTTTCCAGAAAAACGCGTACGTGCCTCTCATTCTGCCAGCCCCCTTCCTGTCAGCATCAGAAACACATCTTCCAGCGTGGGCTCTCGCACACGAATCTCGCGAACCGTGCCGAATTTCACCACGCTCTGCACGGTATTTAGAAGCTCCGCTTTCGGGTTTTCGGTGTATTTGACAATGCACTGCTCTTCCTCCACAAAGTCGGGTGGTGTCCTGTCGAATTTACCGCGAATCTCTATGGCGCTTTTCAAACCCGCCTGCGATTTGAGCTCTTCGGGCGTGCCGCACGCTATAATCTTCCCCGCATTGATTATCGCAACTCTATCTGCCAGCGCCTCTGCCTCTTCCATGTAATGCGTGGTTAGCATCACGCTCTTTCCCTCGCTTTTGAGGTGCAGAATTATGTCCCAGATTTCACGGCGCGATTCCACGTCCAGACCCACGGTGGGCTCGTCCAAAATCAGAAACTCCGGGTCTCCGATTATGGATATGGCTATCGCCAGCCTTCGCTGCATTCCTCCGGACAGGTGCTTTGCGCGTTTGTTGGGTATGCTGAATCTTTCCATAAGCTCATCGGCTTTTTTCCGGGGCATGCCGTGCAGCATTGCGTAGAACCTCAGGTTATCCAGTGTGCTGAGCTCTTCGTAAATCAGCCCTTCCTGCGGGCAGAATCCGATGCAGTGCCTTCTTTTCAGCGGTTTGCCTCTGTAAAGCACGAGCCCGTCGTGTTTGATGCCCTCTGCGATTATCCGCATCAGGGTGCTCTTTCCCGCGCCGTTGGGTCCCAGCAACGCAAAGATTTCGCCTTCGCCAATGCTCAGCGATATTCCGTCCACGGCAACAACATCGCCGTATCTTTTGCTAACATTTTTTAGCTCCATAAGTGCCATACTATTCAGTATACTGCGTGGTATTTAACACGGGCATTTACTCTGAATTTCAGAGCAATACACAAAAATTAAATAATCTCCCGCCATCTCTCTGGCTATGTTCTGTCCAAAATGTGGTTCACTGATGCACCCGAAAGACGGAAAATGGGTCTGTGCGAACTGCGGCTATGAAAAGCCCATTGAAGAGCACAGAGAGATAGTGGAAGAATCAAAGAAAAAGGAAACGATAGTAATCAAGAAAGACATTGAAACGCTGCCTTACGATGAAAGCGTGCTGTGCCCGAAATGCGGACATCAGGGTGCGTACTGGATGCTCCAGCAAACTCGCTCTGCAGATGAACCAGAAACAAGATTTTACATATGTCCAAAATGTGGAAACAGATGGAGAGAATATTAAGCGTACCCCTCTGGGGGCCCTGTATTTTTATGTTTTACTCCTTTATTTGAGTTCATCATCTGTGCCGGCGGCGGTATCGGCGGTGGCAGGCGCACCTCTTTTGCAAGGAGCACGGATTCTAATACGCAGTTGTTTATTATTGTTGCATGCACTTCCTGTGCAACTTCGTCGGGCATCCGATGCTTTTTACTCCATTCGTTCATCAGCTCCTTTACCTTGCCCGCATAAATAACCGTGCCCTCCATGGTTATCACACCAATTCCCGCGTAGGATACGGTGAATCTGAACTCCATTCTCGCTTCATTCTCGTTAAGCTGAGATATGGATAACACCGTGCTATTATTGTCGATTCTTATCTCTTTTGGTGCGTTTTCTGGCTCAATATATCTCTTCGCTTCTATGCCATCAATCCTGAACATCTTTATCATGGGTTATAGTAATGGGTTGAGGTATTTTATCTTTCCCTTATCTCTTCCATCTCCCTGTAAAGTTCTTTGAGAACTTCAAGGTAATTTCTCTCTCCGCACTCTATTGAACTCATCTTTTTCTCCAGAGCAATAGTCCGCTCCTCACTGAGGAATTTTGAGTAATTTGAGGATAGAAAACAATGCACTTTAATTCCACGTGCGGTCGGGATGAGTGCACCTCGCTTTTCTATTATGTATTTCCTTCGAAACAGTTTATCTATTATCGTTGCGTAAGTGCTGGGTCTGCCTATGCCGCGCTTTTTCATCTCCCCTATGAGCTCTCCCTGAGTGTATGGTTTTGGGGATATGATGCGCTCCACAACCCTGAGTGTGATTGTGCCTTCTCCTATATCCCTGTGTACTTTCGTTCCGTAAGGATACAGTTCAAATCCCTTTCCCCAGGCACTCACTGTGAGTGAAATTTCCACCTTTTCTTTTCCTCGAATAAGCACATATTTTTTCACCTTCTCCTGCCAGATGGTCTGTGAAGCCATAAATCGACGAAACACAAGGTCGTAGATTTTTATCTCATTGTTGCTCAGTTCATATTTAATTGTTCCCTCGATTAAGTATCTCTTCAAAGTATCTCCATCTATGGGCTTTGTGGGTCTGATACATTCATGAGCGCCGCTCATACCCCACCTCTTTGGTTCAAAATTATCGCCGAGGTATATTCTGGCGATTTTAAGTCCCTCGTCCGATACATGCGTTGAATCCGTTCTGTGATACGTTATTAGCCCCATCTCAAACAGTTTCTGCAGTGAACTCATGGCATCTCTCGTGCCTATTC
>JAADDK010000070.1 GCA_013154005.1 Methanobacteriota archaeon | reverse complement strand
TCCAGATGTTGAAGTGCCTCCTCGGAGAGCTCTTTATCCGCTTCAATAAGGTCCCATATTACGTCTTCATACGTATCCTGAGAGAAAACTTTGCGCTTCTGGAGCTCCCGTTTGAGCTTTTCACTGCACTGTATGGTTGTCATCGTGGTTGTTTATCAGGTAATTATAGTATTTATTTGTTGTGTTTTTTCATCGAGCGAGCACATCAGCAATACTGTTTAGGTATGAACAATGAGTAAAAGTTTCGCATATGAAATGCAAGAAGTTATAGGTGAATTGGCCACCGTGTCCGGTTTTTACATTCTTGCCATTTTTCCCTTTTTTCTAAAATCGGTGTTGGCATGTATATCAGTCATTTTATTACGCAGGGACAGTTTATTTTCTGATTATCATTTTTTCTATGTCTCTCAGGTCATAGCAATATGCGTCTCTGCATTTTCTGCTGAACGACTTTGCAAATACTGCGTATTTTATTTTCCCATGAAGTTTCATAGTTTCTCCCTTGCGTTTCAGAGAATTGACAATCTTGACAGGGTCCACGTTATCACTCCACTTGCATTCTCCCAGCAATAGTGTATCACCGGTGCTGGCCACTATATCAATCTCCACATCTTTGTGCCACCACATCTTCGGGTTTTTGAATGTTTTCAACTCTGGAAACAGCCCTATTCTCATTAGCTCATGTATCAAAATCTCAAATCTGCGTCCAAAATAAGTGTTAATATCCCTTTCAATTATGGCCATAACTTTGTCTATATTTCCAATTTCCAGGTCTCCTCGGTGCGGATACACAAACCTGAACCAGAAATCAAAAAACGGGTCTTTTATCCTGTAAATGCCACCTCTCTTTTTCCCAAACGGGAGTATGTGTTCCACGAACTCTGTTTCTTTGAGCGTGTCCAGATACTTGCTCAGATTGCTTTTATCCATGCCCGTTGCATTGCTGAGTTTTCCCACGCTCTGATATCCTAGAGATATGTATTTTAGTATTAATCTGTAAGTGCGCGATTCTCTGAATTCCTCTCTAAGCAATATAAGAGGTTCCTCGTAAAGCTCTCGTCCCTTTGTGAGAACCTTTCGTTTTATGTTATCCTTCAGGGAAAGAGATGGGTCGTACATTGTCAAATAGTAGGGAATGCCTCCAAAAACAAAGTAGGTCTCCATTGCGGTGTGAATATCTTTAAACATGAAATAAATCGTTGGGAAATCAAAAGGCTGAAGCTTCCAGGAATTTACATTTCTGCCATACAGGGGACTGCGATATCCGAGCACGTCGTTTTCCATCATGGAGAGCGATGAACCGCTTATTATAAGCAATATATTGGTTTTTGAGAGAATATCGTCCACTATTTTTTGAAAAGATGTAAGTAATGAAGGTTTTATATCCATGAGATATGGAAATTCGTCAAGCACCAGAACGAATCTTTCATTTCCGAATTTTATTAGATGAAACAGGTCATAGAGGGAATCCACATCAAGTTTGGCAATGTATTCTTCGTTAAGTGCCTCTGACAAAGCCTCCTTGATGTACTTGATGTTCTCTCTCAGCGATTCGTTTGTGAGAAGCACATACGCTCCTTTTTTATCTTTTATGAACCTCTTTATCAGCTCTGTCTTCCCCACTCTCCTCCTTCCATATATGGCTACCATTTTGAATCCTTTCTCCGCGTAGATTTCTTCAAGAAATTGCAGCTCTCGTTCTCTATCTACAAATTGTGGTATCATAATTATACTAATTTCTTTACCATATTTAATGATTACCATGTCTTGATGGTGGCGGCTGGTGGGTATGATGCGACTCGTGAGGTGTGAATTTAACGGAGGAATTTGTATTGCTTAAAAAATGGCGAATTATACGGGGTTTGTGTGAGCCTACATCTCTCGAAAAAGGAGAAAATTGTGGTATATTTTTTGGGTGATGAACTTTTTTGCCAAATCTCCCTCGTGGGAAAAGCTGTTATGGTAAGTGGTGAAAAATCATATGTTTTGGGTAAACTTCCGTGCATTTTCCTGCGCTCTTCATACTCTCCGAGAAAATAAGTTATCAAAAAATACGCGCTTACTGCGAAGCATATCATTGCCATTATGAACCACGCGATTGAATGGGAGCCCGGGTTCTGGGTCCGCCCCGATGGCTGCACATTAAGCATGACGGAAGAAGATGCAAAAAAATTCGTGGATAAGTATTCGGATAGCATAGAACACCCGGCAGGAGCGCCCGTGCCTGTTTATATCGCACCAGAACTATACGAGGAAATGAAGTCTAAAGAATACGGAACGATATGGGTCTCTCGCAGCGAGGAAGCAAAATTTGTTAAAGAACGAAAATTGATATACACTGAGAAGCGCGGTGGCTGGGTGTTCAGGGAGCTAAGTGGAATGGATAATGATTCAAAACAGTAAAAACTCTTACAATCATTTTTTTCTGTGTATGAGCATCGTAAAAGCTTCTAAGAAAGACTTAATAAGGAGTGCAACGGAGAATATTCTATGAATCTTGAAGATTTCCTGTCGAAGAAATGCGAGAGACGAGATAGCGCCACCTGCACGCAGGACGGCTCTTTTGAGGCGTGGCTTCACGGCTGTCACTATCTCGCAGTCAAATCTGGAATTATGTATTTCTACAAAGGGAGATATAAGACCTATCCGGGAAGGGGAGATAAGAACGACCGCCGAACGGTGATAATCTCTCCGTGCTTTCAGGAAAGTGATTTAAAGATGTGGCTCAGCGCCGAAGAATTGCTTGATGAAAAAGTGAATAAAGCAATTGCTCTTGCCAGAGAAGCGCATTGGAGCCAGAGGAGAGATGATGGCTCACCGTATCTGGAGCAGCACGTGTATCCTGTGGCGGCGATGATGCTGAGTGAGGGTAGATTGCCAATGACAAAGGGTGATGAATCGTTTAATAAGAAAAAGGCGGTGATAGTGGCGCTGCTTCACGACACGCTGGAAGATAGCGACATGACGGAAAGTAAGATAAAAAATGAGTTTGGAGCGGAGATTTATCAAATGGTAAAAGCGCTGACAAAGAAACGTCCGTGGGAGAGTGAGTTTGATATGGTGAAATATATGGCGAGAATCAACGCGGCACCGGTGGAAGCGAGAGTGGTAAAACTCGCAGACCGGCTCAATAACGTGTTCTGCCTGCAGTATTCCAGCGAAGAAAAAAGAAAATGGTATCTGGAAGAAACGGTGAGGTGGTATCTTCCTCTCGCAAAGCGCACCTCCCCTTACTTTTCTGTTTGGTACAGAGAAGTGTTAGAATCTCTAGGCTATTCATAATGAAATTTTAAAGATAATGGGTGATGTCTCCGAGCAAATACGAAGCTGTAGCGCCGTGCACACTCACTTTTGCAAACTTTCCCACCTGCGCATCTTTCAGAATCACGGGCCGGTACTCGTCAGTCCGGGCGGTGTAATTGCCGCGCTTGCCCCGCTGCGCCACCAGCACGCTGAGCTCTTTGCCCACAAACCTCTCGTTTATGTCCGCAATCCATTCATGATAGAGCTGTGAAAGTTCTGCGCTCCATCTTTTTACATCATTTGTGCTCGGTCTTTTCCACCTGTAAGCGGGAGTTTTAGGACGCGGAGAGAAGCGAGTGATGTTGAGTATCTCCGGCCGGATTCTTAAAAGCATATTCCGGGTATTTGTTATAGTCTCATCGCTCTCGCCCGGAAAGCCCACGATGATATCCGTAGATAAGAGAAAATCGCCCAGTGCGGATTTGAATCTGCTGACAATATTCTCAAAGTCCTGCACCACATAGCCCCTATTCATTCTTTCCAGAATTTCGTTATCCCCACTCTGCACGGGCAGATGTAAAAACTTGTAAACTCGCTGTTCTTTGTAAATTTCAATCAGAGAATCAAGAATTTTAAGCGTCTCTCTCGGCTCCATCATTCCGATGCGAATCCTGAAATTTTCATCGATTTTTAGAATCTTTTCAACTAACTGTGGAAGCGTCGTGCCGATGTCCCGGCCGTATGTCGCGGTGTCCTGGGCGCTCAGCCGTATTTCTCTTGCTCCCATCTTAAGCGCCCTGCGAACCTGCTCCACAATCCATTCCGGCTTCCTGCTATGCACATGGCCGCGAGCAAGGCGTGTGATGCAGTAATTGCAAGAGCCCATACAGCCGTTGGAGATTGGAATAGTTGCCACAGAATCCATTGTATGTATTGCGTTCATAGGATTTGTGCCAATTATGCCCTGTGCGTTTTCAAATTCCCAAGTTTTAAGAGTGAGCACGCCATCAGGCACGCGCTCTGGCAGCGCGGAGGGCAGGCACCCGTATACCACAACCTTTTTTCCGTATTCTTTCAGTTCGTTAATTCTGCGCACCATACGATGCTCTGTGTGCCCGATAACAATACATGTGCCTATTACAATAACATCTGCATCTTCGGGAT
>JAADDK010000121.1 GCA_013154005.1 Methanobacteriota archaeon | reverse complement strand
CTCTAAGTGTTCACTTCCCATTTTATGGGGCTTCAAACTGTTCTTTATCTGTTCTTTTACTGTTCTTTATCTGTTCTTTTACTGTTCTCTTCTCTCTGTTTAAGGTTTCTCGTGTTTTCTCCTGCTTTTTCGGCGGGCCGTGGTTCTTGAAATGCTGGTGAAAAGAGAAAATAGCCGGGCTTTTTTCTGATCCGCAACTACGACGGGCTGGGGGAAACTGTGACAATAAAAGGGCGCTAAATCGAAAAGAGGGGGGAACGACGATATAGAAGAGGGAAATTTCAATCCGGGGGACTAAGCCCCCGGACCGTTTTGAAAGGGTGGCGCTTCGCCGGTCGCCGCTATGCTGACGGAAAAAACAAGGAGGTTTTCTCTCGCGTGGCCAAATCCGGCGGGGCCATGTCAATTTTAGCAAAAATGGGGGCGATTGACTATCTCAAAAAATCTTGTTATGCTAATTTTCCAATGGGAAGCGGTTCTATCGAGCTGCACATTTTTCCCGGTTTGGTGCTATGGTGAAACTGAGGGTGGGAGCGCCAGATTCGGGAAAAAGCCAATGGAATATATTATGTTATTTATCATGATTGTTCAGGCGGTGGTCGCAATTATTCAAGTCTTAAAAGACTGAATAACGCGACCTGTGTAGTTCGGTAGACAGGCAAGGCGAAGCGGACGAGATGATGAGGGAGAGGGCGGCTACCCTCGACCGGTCACCTCCGTCCGTCCGTTAGCCTTGCCCCCATTGTACTATAAAATTTCTTCTGATTCAAACTTCACTGCCCACAAATCCGAATTTTCAAGCAAGCGCTCTTCACCTACGATCTTCACGCGGTACCGCTCTTTTCGCTCTCTAAACTCACCCTCAATATCCGCCAGCTTCGATTTTTCCGCTACTTCATGCACACTCCAATCAAACTCCTGCCCGACGGCGACAAAAGCGGTCCGCACCATCACCGGCGCCGGGAGTGCCTCCGCTATCACTATCCCTACCTCCGTCCGGGGGAGAGCTCTGATCCGCGTTGCGTTTAGCAGCTCTTCAGTGTCTTGCGATAGCCGCGGCTGGCCGTCGATTGAGAGAGCATACTTAGTGACAGTTTCCTTGCCGCCGATCTTTTCGACGTACTCAAGCGTCTCTTTGTCGCTAATTTTGTAGAAAATCTTCACGTTGCAGTTACTCAAAATTGGCGCTCTAACATCTTCTGGCAACTGCCCGATATCCTGAAAAGCAAGCAGAAACTTTAGCCCCATGCTCCGCACCGTCGCCAGCGCTCCGCTGATCGTTCTGTTTGCATAGAAACTCAGCTCATCGGCAATAATCACCGTGTTGGCCCTGCGTCGCCGCGCTTGCTGGATTGCATCGGTAATCATCATCTTTACCATCTTCAAGCTGCTATGATCTAACATATCGATTTTAAGATAGATCACTGCCCCCTCATATAGTGCTGGGGCCAGCGAAAAGCCGGGGTAAATCTCTGCGCCTTCGGCTATCTCAGAAAGAGATTTAGAGATAGAATCAAGGGTCTCCGCGTCGGTATTGTCCCAATAAATGCCTTCTACTAATTCGCTTTTGAAGTACCGCTTTTCGTACTTTTCGATAAGGTTTTGGTTTGGCTTGTTCTTAGATAGCTCTTTTTCGTAAAGCTCTGCTTTTTCCAAATCTTCTTTCAAATGTCGTATATGATTGAGGATATCCCGGAAATCTTTTTTGACAACTACCCCAAGATCACCGTCAAAAAATATCCGAAGCACTTTTTTAAGCAGCACGCGGGCGTTTTTCCGATAGTAATCTGTGCCGGGATCGCCCGTCTCTTCAAGCCCGAGGGCGTCAATGAGTTTGTTTGCTACGTCGATATAGCTATCTTCTTCATTGATGCCCATATAACCGAAGTTATGCGGCCAGCTTGCTACATAAAAATCTTGCGGTCGGCCCTGTTCCTCTAGTGCTTCTTTGCAGATTTGAGGAAGGAAGCCGTCTTTCTTCGGATCAACTATGATTAGCCCCTTCCGCTTTTCAATAGCTTCCCGCGCTTTGTTACCTAAGAGCACTCCTTTACCTGTGCCGGTGGAGCCGATATAGGCTTCCATTGTGGTGTCCCCCTCATCGAGGGCGAAGGGCTTCCCTTTTTTGGGGCCTGCATGGTACATACCGTAGAAGGTTTTCCCAAGCTCTGCCGCTCGCTTGATGTAAGGAACGGGGTCTTTCCTTTCTGCTTTCTGGAACAGCTCTTCGGTCGCAATTTCTACCGAAGTAATCGCCCGCCCGAGGTTCGATTCAACACGCTTATTCTCGCCTTTCTTACCTGTCTTGTTAAAGTGGCTCATTTCATCTCTCCTATTTTCAGCAGAAAATCACTTTGTTTGACCGCCGGGAGCCGGTCGGCTCCGATCATCTGCTCTATCGTGACATATCGCACGGGGTCCCATACCGGGAGCACTCGCCCGATCTGGCGCATTTTTTTCTCATCTTCAAAAACATAGAGCACCGCCCCGATTCCGTCCTTCTTCATCTCGGTAAAGATGCGGGAATAGCTCTCAGCGTTCTTTTTGCTAATCTCGATCTCAACATAAACGATCTTCCCTTTCTGGTTTATGTAATAGAGGTCTGGGGTATGGTGGTGATCCCGACTCCACTTTTTTACTATCGTCCGCTGCGGGTCCCGGCCAAACTTTCGCAACCAATACCAAGCTATTTGTTCATAGGCGTTGTGCCAGTATGTAGCTAATGAGAAGTGCGGTGAGCTTGAAAGATGGATACCGAACCGATCTTCTATGATCTCCCGGCCCGCCGCCGTCGGAATATAGTAACTCCGGGGACTTAGTAGGCCGGTGTTCTTAGGTTTGATTAGCCCCTTCTTCCTCAGTTTATCAATCCTCATTCGCGCCTGGGCCTCTGGCCGCTTCGCGTCATGCCAGAATGTCCGGGCCAGCACGGGGAGAGAAGTTTTCCCCGCAAAAACCCCCATGAGCTCAAAAATCCCAAGGTCCCTTTCAGTCAAATTGTATCGCTCATCGACGATTGTATTTTCTGCCATTTTTACCCCCTATGAAAAACCCCTATGAAAAACCCATAGTAATATGTCTATTATAGCATTTACATAGGTCAAAAAGCTATAAGACGCGCTTACACGGACACTTTAGCTACTTTTCAAGCCGTTAAAATCGGGTAAAAAACGATGAGCGGGTAAGAAAAGAGGGCTATAGATAGAGAAATTGGGGTATAAGTGGGGAAAAACTGGGGTATAACTGAGGTATAATTGGGGTATTGGTGAGGTATTGAGAGAAAGGGGGCAAAATGAGCTTGAGAGATTCGATTATCGAAGCAGCGGAAAAAGCAGTGGAGAAGCGGCCAAAATGGCAAGTTTTGGTAGAAGATTATCGGGAAGAAGTCGAAACTATGATTGAGTTGGGTGTGCCGGTATTGCAGCAGGTGAAGATACTCTTAGATAACGGAGTCTTTGAAAAATTGGACGTGAAGCAGTACCGCAAGATCATAACTGAGCATTTCGGATATAAGGGGCGAAAAACCCCTAAACAGCGGGCAAGAATGGCGGCGAAGCGTCGGAAATTCAAGTTTGAAAAAAAAGAAGAGCCCCGGCCACCGGCCAGGGCGAAGGTGGTGGAGCGAAAAGCAACGGACGATCTACTTTCGCAAGATGTAGATTTGCTTGACTTTCAAGCCGCCGCGCTCTGAGCGTCGCGGGGGAACTCGCAAGGCTTATCCCACTTCCCGATCTGAAGCCAGATGAAAAAATTATAGTCGGGGTAATCAGCACCGGGGTCGTCAGCGTTCCGGTTTACGGGAACACCTGCGACTTCATAGATGATAGAAATGATTTTGTTGAAGGCCCGGCGGGCTGCCCCGCTCCAGCGTTCATTGATATAGAACTCATTGACTTCAAACTTCCCTTCGTTGAGTCTTTTGAATACTGTTTCGCGCTCTTGATCTCCTTCAAAATGTTTGAAGATGTAATCTTTTCGGAAGTCGATAGGAGCTTTCATAACAGCGACGCGGATACCGGAATAGTCGTCACGGACGATGGAGAATTTCCACTCTTTGTTGAAAGCGGCTTTGATACGCTTTCGGATTTCTGCGACTTTCTCTTTTTCAATGTAGGCCATAATTTCGTACCTCCTTCTTTGTATATAATTATTATACACCCAAAATACTTAATATACACTTAAATACCCATAAATTTCATATGCACATACACCCATAATATATACATACACATACACATAAAATATACTTATACACATTTAAGGAAACTCGCAAACCTTAAGCCTAAAAAACATCATACTATCTTATATTACGGGCCGGATTTTTTTCGTGCGCATAAAAAACCATTGAGCCTGATAGACTAAGCCCTAAAACCCCCCATAAAATGGGCCTTTTGAGAGGGTAGGCCAGATTAAGCAAACCCTAATATTAGGTTAAGTT
>JAADDK010000124.1 GCA_013154005.1 Methanobacteriota archaeon | reverse complement strand
TGATTCAGCTCATCGCTCACCACCACATCGCCCTTGCCCACCAGCTTGGCAAGTGCGCCGGCATTGGTTGCAAAACCGGTCTGAAACGCCAGTCCTGCGGGCGTCTCTTTGAATTCTGCGATCTTCTTATGCAGTTTTTCCTGCAGGTCCGTGTAGCCGGCTATGCTCCAGTCGCTTCCAGCGCCCCAGCCGTATTTCTCAATCGCTTCCTTGGCTGCCTCTTTAAGGCGCGGGTCATTCGCCAGGTCAAGATAATTGTTGGAAGCGAGCATTACTGCCTTTTTTCCCTCAACAACCACGCGCGGCCCGGAAGGCCCGAAAAGTCGCAAAAGTTCCCATGTCTCACCGCGCTCCTTCATCTCCTCCAGTATTTTTTTCAAATGCAGGGTTTTCTCAGTCATCTCATCACCTCTTTGCAAGATTGCGTTATGTGATAAAAAGATTTTTGCACGGTTTTGGAAGTTACGATAATCTATCGTTGGAGTGGTCTTTCATAAAGAGAAGCGTGAGCAGAGCAATTCCCGCCGAGAGCATGAGATAATACGCGGGCATCAGCACGTTGCCGGTAATCTGAATGAGCCATGTGGCCACCAGCGGGGCAGTGCCTCCAAACAGCGCAAGCGCGATATTATAACTCACAGACATTGCCGTGTACCTTATCCTGTGCGGGAACACTTCGGCCATAAACGCGGGAAGCGCGGCCTGTAGCATGCCCTGAAGCAGCACGAACACCAGCATGGCGGCGAGTATTGCGAGATAAATGTTCATCATGAACACGTAGAAAAGCGGTAATGTGAGCACAACAAACCCGGCCATTGCGAGAAGCAGCACTATTTTTCTGCCCACCCTGTCAGAAATTAAGCCCAGCGGGGGGATGATTACCAGCATGACCACTAAAGATACGGTGTGCGTGGATAACGCGATGGAAGGTGAGACGTTCAGAAAACTGGATAAGTACGTGGGCATGTAGATTAGAATCAGATACACGCTCACTCCGAATCCCCAGGAAACGAGTATGACACGCAGCGCGTCAAGCTTGAAATTTTTCCAGAACTCCATGATGGGTGTCATTTTGTTTTTCTCTTCCGCAACAGATTCCATATTTCTCCGCAGCAGCACGCCGCTCAGCCCGATTACCGCGCCCAGCAGAAACGGTATGCGCCACCCAAACTCGTGAAGCTGCTCGGAGCTCAGCAATCCTACCACTATCGTGGCCACCAGCGAGCCGAGAAGCATGCCGCCGAGCACGCCAAACGTGGTCCAGCTTCCAAAATAGCCCCTTCGCTTTGAAGGCGCGTTTTCCACGAGAAACGAGATGGAGCCGGTGAACTCGCCACCCACAGAAAGCCCCTGCGCAAGACGCAGAATCACCAGAAGCAGTGTAGAATACCAGCCCACCTGCGCATAAGTGGGTAGCAACCCGATGAGCGTTGTGGGTATCGCCATGAGAAGTATCGAGAAGAACAGTGCCCGTTTTCTGCCGTGCTTATCGCCCACGTGTCCGAAGATAATACCTCCAAGCGGCCTCATGAAGTATCCGGCTGCAAACACGCCAAACGCGCCCAGAAGCGCGACGATTTTATCGCCGGGCGGGAAAAACGTTGCGCCTATCACACCGGCAAAGAACCCGTATACCGTGAAATCGTACCATTCCATTATGTTTCCGAAAAATCCGGCTAAAAGGGTTTTCCGTTTCATGCTAAATCATCTGTGCTATAAGGATTATGCACCAAGCATTATAAATAATTATCGTATCAATATTTCAAAAAATAAAATTCGGAATTTATTAAAAATGCTTACCTTTGAGAACTCATATACTCTTCCACAAAATTGAGAAGCGCTTCTATAACGTCTCCCCTATCCTCGCCCATCACCGAGTGGTTGTAGCCCTGTGCCACATAGTACCTCTTCGGGCCTGCCAGCGCCTCGTACACTCTTTTCTGATTCTCCGGTGCCACCAGCTTATCGTTGCCGGGAGTGATAACCATGCACGGCTTATCCACCCGTTTCGCCATGCTCAGTGTATCCACACGCATAAGGTACGGATAGGAGTCCATGCAGATTCTATCTCCCAAAAATCCCAGCGCGCGGGCCTTCTCCACCGTGTCTTTGCGAACGTAAATCGTCTCGTATTTTGCCCTGTATTTTATGTAAAAGCATCGTTTCTTCACTTTTCTGTAAACTCTGGCTATTCCGTAGAGCACGGGCAAGATTATCCGCTCACCCGCCTTCATCTCGCCCTTGATGCTGGCGGGCGGTGCGATGGCGATGCCCATATCTCCTATTCCCGAAGCGAGGGCGTAAATGGTGGTGGCCGCGCCCAGGCTATGCCCCAAAATTATCAGCGGAGGCACGAGCTTATTCTTAAAATGTTCCAGAACCTTTTTGATGTCGTTGAGGTTCTTATCCATGCTCTCAAAGCCCACCACGCCCTTGCTTTTACCGTGCCCTGAAAAATCAAAGATTATGACAGCGTAGCCCTGCTGATTGAGGCGTTCGGGATAATCGAAAAACTCACCGGAGGAGGAGAGCAATCCGTGGAGGAGAATGAACGTGCCTCTCTCGCCGGGGTAGTATCTTCCATACAGGCCGTCAATGTTGAACTCTTCCATGCTCATTCACCTTTCAGTACCTTCTTTATATCAAATTCTTTATCATTGAGTTTTGCGTCGAAGAACTCCACAAATATTTTGTATCTTTTCAGGCGATGTCTTGGCGATGCATAAATGCTGTGCCCGTGCGCGCCTTTTTTGAACATGAGCATATGTGCGTCTTTTTTCCGTTCTTTCAGAAGATGATAAAACATGAGGCTCTGGTCAATGGGACAGCGGTAATCTTCCATGCTGTGAATCAGCAGAATTGACGCTTTCACGTTATCCACATAGAACAGCGGACTCAATCGGCGATATGTGTCATCTTTGAACGGCTCTTCGCCCACCACCTCCTTATCGTACCAGAGCCCGACATCCGAGAACGCGTAGGAGGTGAACCAGTACGATATGCCGTTCTCGCTTATCGCCGCCTTGAATATGGGACTCTGCGTCACCGCCCAGTTTGTCATGAACCCGCCGTAGCTTATGCCGGTTATTCCTATTCTCTTTGAATCTATTCTTTTCTCCATTTTAAGAAGTGTTTCTATGCCGTACATTATGTCCTGAAAATCACCCTCACCGGTGTGGTGCAGTACTTCCAGCGCAAACTCTTCGTCATAGCCTGTACTGCCTCGCGGGTTGACAAATAGCACGTAGTATCCTCTGGACGCCAAAAGTTGCATCTCGTAGCGGAAATAGTACCCGTACATGCCCTTGGGGCCGCCGTGCACAAACACAACCAGCGGTGCTTTTTTTCTTCCTTTGGGTTTGATATACCATGCGTCAATGCTCTTTGAATCAAAGCTCTTGAATCGAAAATGCCGGTACGGCAATGGATTTAGAATGCGGAGAATCTCGACGTTGTACGCGGTTAATTGCCTCATTTTTTTCTCGTATATATAAACCTCTCCCGGTGAGGTCGCGCTGGATAGAATGAACGCTATTTTTCCAGTATCGCTTACGGAGAAAAAGTAAGACATGCTCCTGTCGGGAGTGATTCGTTTCTTATCTTTTTCGTATTTTTCAATGATATAGCTCCCGGAATCTGCAACCACACCGTACACATTGCCCTGCGCGTCAATTTTGCCGTCCATGGTATCCAGCCCGTATTTCTCGTTGATAGGAATTATCTCTCCCTCCCTGAATATGTACAGATACGAATGCTCGCTTATTTTCTCTCTTCCCTTTTTGCCAATCAGCAGGATATCCGCTCCATTCGTGTCCGAGATGGCAAATGGCACATTTTCCATTATGTTTTTTATCTCGCCGTCCCACATGCGCAGGTCGTAGTACTTGAACATTGCGTCTTCCCTGAACGAGGTGTAAATGATTGAATCACCGTGCCAGAATATATTGGCAATGCGCTCGTCTTCAAATTCCTCCACCACAACTTTTCCTTCGGTGTCGTATATCTGAATCTTGAATTTTTCACCATCTCTGAATCCTTCACCGTTGAACCACACCGGCACGGAAGAATCGTACCAGAGGTCCTCGTCATCATTTTTCTGTGAGATGAGTATCGCTATTTTTCGCGACTCTCGATGCCACGCCACACCTTTAATGTTCTTCGCCTCCACGAGCCGGGTCGCGGTCATGCTTTTTATATCTAAAAGATACAGATCACTGCGCTTTTTTTCTTCATCTGTGCGCAGAAACACCAGCTTTTTTCCGTTCGGGGCGAAGCGGGGCATCACGCCGTCGTCCACGTATTTTCTCTCTCCATTTTTCAGGTCTTCAATTACCAGCGTATTCTCATATTTATTTTCTTTCAGATTTGCTCGCTTAATCACATACGAGACCAGTGCGCCATCTTTGCTGATATTCACGTCCTGCAGGTACGAAAATTTTGTAAATGTATCCGGTTTCCATGCCATACTCTCACCAATGCATGGATATGTTGGCGAAGTAGATAATTTTTT
>JAADDK010000052.1 GCA_013154005.1 Methanobacteriota archaeon | reverse complement strand
GTATCTGCTGTCCCTAGCTCAGCCCGTGGTGGCGGGCAGGTATTCTTTAAAAATCTCGATGTACGTGCTCTCTTCTTTTTTCAGAATTCCAACGGGCTTGATGGAGAATTCCATGCGTTCTCAATGTGCTGATTATGTTTAAACTTAATGCCAATAATCCACAGAGGATATGGAACACTTTAATCTCTTTCCGCACCTTTTAGATATCTACTTGCTTTTTCCATCAATTCCTCTGCCTCATTCATACAGAAAATCCCTCCTGACGAATATTTATTAAATAATCAGAATGTTTGGTATAATACTCACTCTCTCTAATCACAAACGCATTAACAAGTTCTACATCTCTAACATAATATTCCACAGACAAATACGCCAGATATTTATCTATATCCTCCAAATTGGCATCATCTTTTACCACAACAAGGATATCTATATCACTTTCCTCCGTGGCGTCGCCCCGCGCCTGTGAGCCGTACAGTATCACCTTCTTTATCTGTGCCCCGTATTTATCCTCAAGATTCCGCTTCAGCTCCTTAACAAATCGCTCTACTTTCTCATTCATCTTATAATAACTAATCCTTCAAGTTATTTAGCATTTTCCAGAAAGCAATGAGAAGTGCAGGGGGAGGGATTCGAACCCTCGAACTCCTTCGAGACGGGACCCTAAATCCCGCACCTTTGACCTGGCTCGGTTACCCCTGCCTGCGGGATTATTTCCTTCACCCACATAATCCTTTTGCTCGGTTGCGCTGTGCATGGATACATAGTATTTCACGGCCTCTTCTACAAACTGCAACCTCGATAAATCGCCCCTGTGTGATGCTATCATTTCAGGCATTTCGTCGCTGATGTAGTAATTCACCATCCTTCCATTTTTCCTCTTTGGTCTGTCCGTTTCCTTGGCATATCTGCGCGATAAATACGCACCTGAATAGAATCGTTTTCCGAGCGTGGCCATCTCAGCCACACCCGTGTCCGATGCTCGCTTTAAGTGACTAAATTTGAGGCGGTAATTTTCTGCAAATATTGACAATTAAAAATCAAAAATTTTAAGAATATTGACACCATGTAATCAATTATGGACCGCGATTTGATAATTGAGTCCCTGAACGACCAGAATCCATGGTGGATCGTGGGAGATGCAATAAAAGAGGATGAAAAGGTTCGCGAGGCATTTGCGAAAGACAGGAAGCTTATTTACAAATTCAATGAGGCGGGTAATCATCTAATATTCGGCCCAAAGCAGGTTGGTAAAACCACCTATTTTCGGCTTTTGATATATGATTTGATTGTTAACAGAGGAATTGATCCCAGGAAAATTGCGTATTTCAGCTGTGAGATGCTTTCAGGGTACACTGATATTTTGGATGTCGTTAAGGCCATAGACATAGTCAGTCCAGAATGCGAGTATCTCTTCTTTGACGAGATAAGCTTCGTGGAAGACTGGCAGCGAGCTATAAAGTATCTTCTTGATACCGGACTTTTGAGGGGGAAGAGCCTGTACATGACGGGCTCATCAAGCATAAATCTAAAAAAAGAGAGTTTCCCGGGGCGGAACCTAACATTGAGAGAGTTTTTACCATTGAGTTTTAGAAATTTTGCCATTCTGTTTGGCAGTACGGAATTAATTAACATACTCAAAACTCTGAGTTTTGAATTTGTGGGAATATCCGAGATGTACACTAAGGCAAAAAAACTGATACCTTTTCAGGACGAGCTGAATACACTGTTTTATAAATTTCTTGAGTGCGGAGGATTTCCCAGAGCTTTCTATGAGTACATGGAGAATGGAAAAATAAGCGAGTACACATATGACACATACTGGCGATGGATCATCTATGATATAGCCAAAATCGGAAGAAGCGAGAAGATAACGCACGGGACCCTGCGTGGGGTGCTCAAGAATTACGGCACGCGATTCTCTTTATCCTCCATCGCCAAAGAAACGGAGATAGGCAGCCACACCACAGTGCGCGAGTATTTAGAGATACTGGAAGATCTTTACATAATTCGCAATGTTCACAGCTACGATATTTCCCGCCATACTCTGATTCACAGGAAGATGAGAAAGGCGTATTTTGTGGATCCGTTTATTTATCACGTCGTTCAGAGAATGGTGTACGGAGTTAACAGGGCGGATTATCCAGCACTTGTGGAAGGGGTTGTGGCCGAGGCTGTGGCCAGAAGAGTTGGTACCAATGTAGGGTTTCACTATGGTAAGAAGGAAATAGATGTGTGCTTTGGAGAATTTGGAATAGAGGTGAAATGGCAGGAGAGCGTGTCTGTGCGAGATTTCCCGGCGGTAGATGTGAAAAATAAGGTGCTGCTTACAAAGTGGGGATATCCGAACATAGCGAGCGATGTGCTGATACTTCCCGTGAGCCTGTTTCTCGCAATGATTTAATTTTTGGCTTTTCGGCACATTCGCAGAGGTTGTTGTAATCACTGTTAAAAAACACCCACCAAGCAGAGCAGATTTATCTATGGATATTGGGGGAGAAATACGAAGATTGCCACGTCAGAATGTCTCAGCCAATGAGGTTTTTATTCCGCGGGGATACACAAGAAAACCAAGGGCTTTAAACATCTGGTTTTTCAAGACATGCTTTGAGAAGAGTGAAGGTTTTATAGGTAATAGCCTTCCATCTATCTCGTGGAAAATCCTTATGCTGTTTGATGCTATTCCCTTCATTATGCGGGGGGACAGAAAGTTAGGGTTCTGGTCCGTGTTCGCCATCGGTGTGGGTGGCATGGTGGGCGGCGGCATATTTGCAGTTCTCGGCCTTGCCGTGCAGCTCTCGCACGGAAGCGCGCCCATCGCGTTTGCCATCGCCGGACTGGTGGCGCTGCTCACATCTTATTCGTACGCAAAACTCAGCGTGGCGTATCCCTCGCGCGGCGGCACAGTGGAGTTTCTGAATCAGGCGTACGGCACGGGCATATTCACCGGCGGATTGAATATTTTGCTGTATCTCAGCTACATAATCATGCTATCGCTCTACTCCTACGCGTTCGGAAGTTATGGAGCCACGTTTTTCTCCGGCAATTACGAGTTCTGGCGACATGTTCTTATCACCTCTGCCATACTTCTGTTCACCGGGATAAACATCATCGGCTCGAAGGCGGTGGGCGAGAGCGAGGAGTACATTGTGGCAATCAAGCTTGCGATACTGATTTTCTTTGTGATACTTGGGTTCTGGACCATCAACGCCGCACGCCTCGCACCGGATACATGGGTCAGCCCGGGTAGCATCGTAGCGGGAGGTATGATTATATTTCTCGCCTATGAAGGATTCGAGCTCATTGCCAATACCGCGGAAGATGTGGATAACGTGCCACGCACGCTGCCACGCGCGTACTATGCGGCGGTGGGGTTTGTTATCGTGCTTTACATTGCTATAGCCGCAGTGGCGGTTGGTAATCTGCCGCTGGCTCAGCTTATAAATGCACGTGACTACGCACTGGCAGAGGCCGCCAAGCCGTTTTTAGGAGATGCGGGATTCGTCTTGATTGCCATAGCTGCACTGCTGTCCACAGGCTCGGCGATAAACGCCACACTTTACAGCTCCGCGCGCATAAGTTATGTTATCGCAAAAGATGGGGAGCTTCCTGAAGTTTTTGAAAAGAGGGTCTGGAAGCGGCCGGTGGAGGGGCTGCTCATCACTGCGGTTCTCACCATTATCGTGGCGAACCTGTTCGACCTGTCCAGCATCTCCACCATCGGCAGCTCCGGGTTTCTCATTCTCTTCGGGCTGGTGAATTTTGCCAATTTCCGGCTGTACAGAAAAACCCAAAGCAACCGGTACATCTCGCTGGTGGGGGCGGTGCTGGCGTTCTTTGCGGTGGCGATACTGTTCTACGTGGTGGCTGGTTCTTCTCTAACCGGCGTGGGCGTGTTTGTGGCAATGGTAATTCTATCCTTCGTTATTGAATGGCTGTACAGACGCATGACCGGCCGGAAAATAAAATATCTGACCAGAAGAGTAAGGCGCGCCGAACACGTGAAATGATTTAATTACTATATTTCCAATTCCCACACATGAAACCCGTGATTGAGGCAATTAGAATTCGCAGGAGCCTGAGAAGCTACACCGGCGAGCCGCTGGAAGACTGGCAGGTGGATAATTTGATAAAAGCGTTCATGTACGCACCCAGCGCAATGAACTGGCGTCCGTGTCATCTGATTGTGGTGAGAGAGCGCGAAACGCTGCAGAAGCTATCCAAAGCCACGCCCTGGGCCAAGATGCTGGAGCGTGCGGGGGCGGGATTTGTGATTGTTGGAGATGAACAAAAATCGCAGTGGTGGATCGAAGATTGCAGCATCGCCTGCGAGCATCTGTGGCTTGAAGCTGCTGATATGGGCCTGGGTGCGTGCTGGGTGCAGGTGCGCGGTGTGGAGGGCGCGGAAGAAAACATACGCAATTTGCTGGGCATACCCGAAGAGATGCGAGTGCTCAGCATCATGGCGGTGGGTGTACCCAAGAAAACCAAGCCGCCGCACGATGAGAGCAAGATCGAGAAAGAGCGGCTGCATTTTGAGAAATTCTAATTTTCAATTTTTTCAATGT
>JAADDK010000073.1 GCA_013154005.1 Methanobacteriota archaeon | reverse complement strand
CCGATGCCCACGCCACCGCCGTGGTGGAACGAAACCCACGTGGCGCCGCTTGCCACGTTCAGCATCGCGTTGAGAATCGGCCAGTCGGCTATGGCCTCGCTTCCGTCCTTCATCTTCTCCGTCTCGCGGTACGGTGAGGCAACGCTTCCGGTATCATGATGATCGCGGCCAATGGCTATGGGCGCGTCCACCACGCCCTCGCGCACCAGCTCGTTGAACGCCAGTCCCGCCTTTTCTCGCTCTCCAAAATTAAGCCAGAGTATGCGCGCGGGCAGGCCCTGCCACTTCACGTGCTCCTCCGCTTTATCGAGCCACTGCAGCACGTGCTTGTTATCCGGGAATAATTTGCGTATCACGTTGTCCGTCTCGAATATATCATCGGGATTGCCGCTCAGCGCCACCCAGCGGAACGGGCCGGAGCCTTCGGAGAACAGTGGGCGTATGTACTCGGGCACGTAGCCGGGTATCTTGAACGCGTCTTCCACGCCTGCTTCTTTGGCCTGAGCGCGGATATTGTTACCGTAATCGAACACCTTGGAGCCGTGCTCTTTGAACCACACCATTGCGGGCACATGCTTGCGCAGAGATTTCTGCACCTCTTTAAGATACTTTTCCGGGTCGTTCTCCCTCAATTCCGCAGCTTCTTCCACCGTGTAGCCCGCCGGAATGTATCCGTTCAGCGGGTCGTGCGCTGCGGTCTGGTCTGTGACAATATCGGGCACTATGCCGCGCCGCACCAGTTCGGGATAAATTTCAGCGGCGTTGCCGAGCAGGCCGATGCTGAGCGGCTTGCCCTCTTTCAGCGCCTCGTCCTTCATCTTCAGCGCTTCGTCAAGGTCATCGGTCCACGTGTCCAGATATCCTCCATTCAGCCGGCGGTCGATGGCCCACTTGTTCACCTCAACGATTATGCCCACGCCGTTGTTCATCGTGATGGCAAGTGGCTGCGCACCGCCCATTTCGCCAAGGCCCGTGGACAGAACCCACTTGCCGGTCAGGTCGTGCTGTCCAAACTCTTTGCGCGCCACCGCATACAGCGTTTCGTAAGTGCCCTGCAATATGCCCTGCGTGCCTATGTAAATCCACGAGCCGGCGGTCATCTGCCCGAACATTATAAGTCCCCGCTCTTCCAGCTCGCGGAAATATTCCCAGTTTGCCCATTTCGGCACGAGATTGGAATTTGCTATGAGCACTCGCGGCGCCCACTCGTTTGTTTTAAAAACCGCCACCGGCTTGCCGCTCTGCACCAGCAGAGTTTCATCGCTCTCCAGCTCTTTCAGCGTTTTCACAATTGCATCAAAAGATTCCCAGTTTCTCGCAGCGCGCCCCGTGCCACCGTACACAATGAGATGCGCGGGGTCCTTTGCCACTTCCGGGTCAAGGTTGTTCATAAGCAACCGAAGCGGAGCCTCGGTCTGCCATGATTTGGCATTCAGTTTTGTGCCTCTAGGGGCTCTTATCTCCCTCATGTGTGGAAGCATGCGGAGATTAATTAAAAAATTTGCGTCTGCACTCATTTAAGAAGCTTCATAACTTCCTCCGCCATGGAATTCAGTGCCATTTTTCTGTAGATTTCCAAGGCTCTTTTAAGGTGCTCTTCGGCTTCTTCTTTATTCACCGAAAGCAGACATTTTCCAAACTCAATAAGCGTATCTGCCAGCAGCTTCTTTCTCTCACCGGCATTCAACTCGCCAAGAAGTTCATCAAAATAGCGTATGGCATTTTGAACGTCTCCACGCCTGCACCTTAGTTTGGCACGTAGCAGAAACAGCGTTATTCTCTTCTCATCGCTCAATGTGGCCAGCGCGTCTATATTTTCATCAAGCACGCTCTCTGCCCAGTCTATATTTCCAGAAACGAGTGCAATATCCACCGCGGCAATGACGTATTCGTATCTGAGCTCCAAATCTCCTGTCATATCCTGCGCCGCCTCCACATGTTTGAGATGCTTCATTCCTTCTTCAACCGCACCTTTATGCGCGAGCGCCCTCGCAATAATCAGCTCTGCACGCAGTTGCTCACCTTCATACCCCATGCTCCTGGAGATATCCATTGCAAGTTCCGCATACTTTATGGCACTCTCGTAATCTCGCATATCCATCATCAACTCCGCGGTGCGTATGTGATTTGTGCACACATCGTATCTGTCATCAATCTTCTCCGCGTACTCTGTGCTCTTTCTCATATATTCCAGAGCTTTCAGATAATCGCCGCTGGACGCTTCTATCTCTGCAAGGTTGTAGTACGAAATGGATATATCTCTCTTATTTCCCAGCTTCAAATCATATTCAAGAGATTTCATCTGGAAATATCGGGCCTTTTCAAATTTTCCCTTTCTGATGAAAACAAACGCCATATTGTTGTAGGCTTTGGCCACGTAGTTCATATTTCCCATTTTTCGCGCCATTTCCAGATATTTGCGGTAATACTCCATCGCCCCATCTAAATTGTGCATCTTGTCCTGCGCCAGCCCCAGAATTGCATATCCCGTTGCAACACCGTCATAGTCCCCAATCTCGGAAGAGAGAGACACCGCTTTTTTAACCAGCTCCACACAGCGCTGATAATCGCCCATATAATAATAGGTGAACCCGTAATTGCGCAGTGCCGTGGCTATATCCTGCACACTGTTCTCACTCTCAGCAATGCTCAGATACTCTTTAAAATCTCTAAGAGCATCGTCAAACTCTCCGCGATTTAAACTTATCATTCCCCTCTGCCCCAGCATTCGCCCTCGCAAAAGCCCGTCGGAACGCTTCATATGCTCATTTAAAATGAGTAGCGCTTCATCGTAATTGCCGAGTCGGGTGTGGCAGGATACTATCTTCGTGGCAATCTCAACCTCCCTTCCAGATGTAAGCGCCAGAAGCTCCTCATACATCTCAATTGCGCGGGCATATTTGCCCATGATTCGGTACGCATCGCCCAGCTTTTCCAGAAGCTCCTGCACCCGCTCATGGTCCCTGTGCTTTCTGGCAATTTCCAGCGCTTTTTCATAAAACTCCACCGCGTTTGCCACCGCGAATATGTCCATTGCCCGCTGCGCAGAGCTCATAAGCAGAGGAATTGATCTTTTATCCCTCGCCATATAGTAATGATGCGCCGCATCATCGTGCATACCGAGCGATTCCAGCACCGCTGCTATTTTAAGGTGCATCAAATCTCTCGTGTCTCTGGCTATTGTGCTGTAAATCACGTCCCGGTACGTGGAATAAACAAATCGTATCACGCCGTTTTCCCGTGTGAGAATGGTTCCCATAAGCCGCGGCAGATATGCCTTGTAGTCGGGATACAGGGTCTTCAATATCTCTTCGCTCACCGACTCGCCGCATACCGCGAAAAATCTCAAAAAATAAAGCACATCATCATCGAGAGAATCCACCATGAGAAGCACGCTCTCCCGTATGCTATCGGGTATGTACTCTTCAGATAACCCGCTGCTTGAAGATGATGCCGGCACCTCCTCGTTTTCAATCATTCTCCTGGCTATTGTAAGTGCCAGAAGCGGGTTTCCCTCACTTTTTCTGTAAATAATTTCAACCCTGGACTCATCAAAATCAGGAAACATTTGTTTAAGAGCGTTCATAGACAGACTCTTCAGGCGCATGGACAGCGCGTGCTCAAGACGTCGCAGCTGCTTCACCGTTTCCAGTGCCTCAGGATAGGACACAATATCCTCATTACGATAAGTGATAACGGTCATAATCCGGGCATTCTCGGAGTTTGCAGCAATGTATTCTAAAAGCGAGAGGGAGCTTCTATCGATACGATGCACGTTCTCAACCACTAACAAGATGGGTAATTTTGAGGCGCGATTCTTCAAAAACGACAGTATTGCATCGTAAAGACGTATGCTTTCCACACGCTCCATGTCCTCGTAAATCACCTTTTCCGTCATCTCAGAGGCACTGGAGATATAGCTCAGATAGTTTCTCTGCAGGGTGCCGAGAGATTCCACCACCAGATACACTTTACGTCCCCGCGTATGGGCATAATCTCCCATATTTTTTATCCATGCTGCAAACTTTCTCAAGCCGTGAGCGCGAATCAGCATCGCCGCACAGTCCACAACCACATCATTACCCGCATCGAGCTCCATGGTCATTCTGTCCGAGAGCTCAAACTCCATGCGCTGTGGTTCGAGATACCCCGGGCCTACCGTGTATTTTCCCGCGCCGGGCCGGGTGGAGAAAACCACGCCCTCCTTCCTGTTCTTCACGGAAATCAACGCTCCGGGTCTTTGCATGGTTTCCCATTCAAGATGTATAACCTCATCAAAGGGCGCCAGTAATGTGTCTCGCTCTTCCCCCGTCATAAGCTCACTGCGCCCGGCTATTATGATTATTCTGTCCGGATACATCTGCTTAAGCGAATAAAGAAACTCCAGCACCTGCGACGCCGAATTGTACAGCAACAAATAATTCAGATTCTCCACGAAAATCAGTTTTGTATTCTGCTTCACGTTATCCTGAATCTCGGGAATAACGGAAAAATCAAGCTGCGAGGGCCGCGCTCCGGGGCGGGTGGTGGAGAGCTCCGTGAGCCAGATCACATTGTCCCGGGGAAATGGTGAAATATGCAGCCCCTCCGCATGCCCGCTCATTACCCTATACAGGTAAAACGCGGCATCTCCCGACTCGTCAACAAAGAGCATCTTTGGTTCTTCCAGTAATCGCCTTGCAAGGCTCTCTATGTACCTCCTTCGCTCAGAAAGCCGTATCTCTTCCATGCTGCCGTATTCGCGAAATATCTGCGAAAATATGCCGTAAGGCACGTACCGGATATCCGCGGTTGCCGTGCCCCGCAGCACGGTGAATTTTGAGCGCATGTTCTCCATAAACTGCTCAATAAGTGCAGTCTTGCCGACCCCTGCAAAACCCTCCACAAGCACCACACGTCCGCGCCCATCAAAAACGTCTTTCGCCACCTCATTCAGCATGGCCAGCTCTCTCGAGCGGTCAACAAATTTGCTGTGCAAACCTTGAAAACCTGTCATCATATATGTATGCGTAGTCTCTATTTATTAATTTTCCATTCTTTGCTCCCAGCATAGTATGGGGAAAAACTGCACAAACGTTAAGTAATTGGTGCCCCATAAATAGCATGATGAAATTATCACGCTCCGACGCCATCATTCTCCATATTGCAAAAAACATGCGCGGCATCGAAGACAGATGGCCGCTCACCCAGCCCGGAATATCCCAAGGCACAAAAATAGACAGAACCTACGTATCAAAACTTCTCAAAGAGCTGGTAGATGCGGGACTCGTTGAAGCGAAAAAAGAGCGCCTGAAAGGTGCAAAACGCAAAATTACAGTGTATGTGCTGACCCCGCTCGGCTGGGAACGCGCAAAAAATCTGGGCTTCTCCAGACAAAACCCTGAAAAAGATGAGCCGCACTTCACGGGCAAAATCAACGTACTGTTTGATGAAAACTACGCGTTTCATATGGCCTCATCTTCACTGCCTGCGGAAAAAACGCTTGTGCTCACCATAAAGAATCCCGAAGTGCTTATCAAGAGATACTCGTTCAAAGCGAAATATATCTGGCTCACGTACATTTCGCATCCCGCCGGAATATCCCCCGACAGACTGGATTTCGATGTGGAGCTCATGATTGAAGATTTTCTAAAAGAGGGCGGGGAGTATCTGATTATCCAGGGCTTAGAGTATCTGTGTGCAAGATTCGGTTTTGAAAAAATCGAAGAATTCGTGCTCCGCATTTCTAAAAAATTCGAGAGCATAAAGATAATCCTTGCTGTAAACGACCCTAATTCTCCCCTGAAAGAAATTGCAGATATGTATCTTGAATCCAGCACCGTGATTCCCGCGCCCATCTCCAGAATAGTTGATGAATTTGAGCTACGTCCGTGCTCGCTCGTAATCACAGATAAAAATAAAGAACAGGCAAAAAAGAGCTATGGCAATGTTAAGATTCTGAGCCTTCGCGACGACATGGAAGTGGAATCGCTTATGTTCGAGGGCCTTGATACCATATCCCGGCTAAGGCCATGTGCCGTGCATGTGGACTGCCCGGATACCATAATAAGGCATCTGAGAGACCGGGCAATGGCGTTCTTTAAGGATTTAATAGACATACTCAGCAAGATGCATGCCACCCTGGAAGTGAAAAAGACACCCTTACTTTTTGAAAGTGAGTATAGATATCTTTTTGAAAATATAGGTCTGAAAAAAGAGCACATCTTTGTAAACAGGGTGGAAGAGCTCAAAAAATTAAAAAATGTGATGGAAGACACACTCACGGGAAACGGGCACACCGTTCTTATAACCGGCTCGGCGGGTATTGGCAAAACGAGCCTTGTGGAAGAGTTTTTAAGAATAGCGGCTCTGGAAGGTTTTCGCATATTTCGGGGACAGGCGTACATGGCATATACCGAAACTTATCTGCCGTACAGAGAGGCGTTCGGCGAGCTGTTCACCGACATAATACGCGCTTCGGCGGGTGAGAACATACCCAATGTGGAGCAGAGAAATGCGATGTTTTACGACCTATCCAAGAGAATCGAGGAGATGAGCAAAGATATGCCCATAGTTGTTTTTGTGGACGATATTCAGTGGATGGACGCCTCGTCTCTGGGATTGATGCTGTATCTATCCTCAAAACTGAAAAACAGCCGGGTGCTTTTCATCTACACGTTAAGAGACGACGAGATTAACGAGAATCTTAAAGATGTGCTATCCACCATGAGCCGTTACGAATTATACGAGAGCATCAAACTGCATCCTCTTGAATGGAAAAACACCAGAGAGCTAATCTGCAAAATGCTGGGCATATCCAAGGTGCCGGAGCCTTTTGTGGACTTCATATATCGAAGCACTCTCGGAAACCCGCTGTTTGTCAAAGAGCTCGTGAGAAAACTGGTGGAAGATGGAAAAATAGACCCGCAGAAGGGCTCGTTTATCGATTTTGAAAAGTACGAAGTGCCCAAGATAATAAAAGATGTGGTGAGCAGGAAAATAGCCACTCTGAGCCCGGAAGAACGGAAAATACTGGAAATAACCGCCACGTACGGAAAGGAGATACCCGTAGATATCCTTCAGAGCATTACCGGTATGGATTTTCTTGAGCTTGCTGAGAAGATAGATAATTTAATACGGGCCGGATTCATCACTGAGTTCCCGGAACAGAAAAAGATTGGCATCACTCATCCCCTTATTGGAAATATACTGTATGAAGAGATGTCCGGGCTGAAGAGAAAGGCACTGCACATGAAAATTGCAGGCACCATTGAAAAAATATATGGCGAGAGCCCGGAAAAGTTTTACGGAGAGCTTGCGTATCATTACACGCTTGCAGGAGAGAAGGAAAAAGGTGTCAAATACCACACCATGCTGGCAGAGCTATCTCTTAAAAATTACGCGTACGAGACGGCAATTAATCATTATGAAGAAGCTTTGAAAATAAGAGACGTCCCGCAGTGGCACGTAAAAATAGGAGATATAAAGCGCATAATAAGCGATTATTCGGGTGCGCTAAAAGAATACGAAATTGCCCTTAAAATGGTACGAAAAAGTGATGAAAAGGCGGATATTTTGCTGAGAATCGCGCTCACTCTTGAGGCTGAAGGCAAATTTAAAGATGCACTTAAATACGCGGAAGAATCCGTAAACATATGCACGGAGGTTAGTGAGCTATCTCTTCGTGCCATCGGGCTGAAGGGCTGGCTGCTGATGAGACAGGGAAATTACGATATGGCAGAAAAAATATTTGAAAATCTTCTGAAAATCTCAGAGAACAGAGGCAATAAAGACATATTATCGAGAGCGCACCATTTCATGGGCACGCTTAAAATGTATTCTGGAAAATACGAAGATGCTATACTGCATTTTAAAAAGGCACTTTCACTCAGAAAATCCATAAAAGACGAGGTGGGCATGATCTCCACCCTGAACAATCTGGGGCTAACGTACAAGAAGATGGAAAAATACGATGAGGCGCTGAATTATTACCGAAAAAGCAAGAAAATCAGCGAGAAAATAGGGAACGTGTCCGGGATAGCAACCGCGCTGGTCAATATGGGTGTGATTTACAAGAATCTGGGTAAACTTGAAGATGCCATTGATGCGTACGCGCAGGGTCTGGAACTGGCAAAGAGAATCGATGACAGATATCTTCTCAGCGCGGTGCACACAAACCTTGGCTTTCTGTATCTGGTTTTGGGAGATATAGAGCTTGCTAAAAGCCATTTTGAAAACAGCATGGAAATCAAGGAAGAATTGGGAGATCTCCACGGGCTGGTGCTCGCACTCACCGGGCTCGGCGACTCGTACAGGGAGCTCAACGACTGTGATACTGCCAAAATAATGCATCGAAAGGCTCTGAACCTCGCAAAGAATGCCAGAGACAGAGAGGGTCTTTTAAATGCATTGCTATCGCTTCTCGAAGATGAAGTTATGGACGGGCGCATATGCGACAAAGATGTGGAACTGCTGAAAGAGTTTCTGAAAGAGCCCATCAACCCCTCGTTCCACGCCGAGGTGCTGCGTCTGTGGGGATTTGTGCTCATTGCACGGGGTGCGCGAGAAGGCGTGGAATATATAGAGAAAGGTGCCGTAGAGATAACTCAGAGCGGAAACATGGTGGAAGAAGGAATCTACAACTTAAAATGCGGCAAATTTCTGATTGAGCACGGCATCGAGGAGGGGAAAAGATATCTAACAAGGTCAGCGGAGATATTCAAAAAAATAGAGATGAAAAAAAGATATGAGGAGGTCAGTAATCTTTTGAGTTCCTGAATCTCTGCACAATCACCACCAGCAGCGGCAACAGAACCACCAGAATCTCGTAGTCGGGAAACTCCGGCACAACGGGCACCTGCCCGATAACCGCATTTTCTGATGAGGTGGTGTATATTGCGTTCCAGAACAGGCGCCACAGGTACCTGCCCGGAAACACTTCATCGTGCTCAGGATGCGGGCTGAAAAGCACTATCTTTCCCGAGCCGTAGGTGGTGTGGAGTATGGCGGTTCTACCGGCCAGTACCGGACTCACCCCGGATACAAACGTGGCCAGAGTGGTTGGATAGGGCGTGGGGAGGTTCAGGGTGGAGGTGGAGAGGCCGCCGGGGATCAGGGGAGGGCCGTTATAGTACATCATGGTAAACTGCCCGTTAAATCCGTAAAGAACCGGGTCGTTAGCATTGACGACCTTTATGGTAACCTCACCCTCGCCCGGATTGGTGTCGTTCACACTCGCATTTACCATCTCCAGCCAAGACGTTGCGTTGTTGTATCCTTTTATTGGCAGATAACTTCCCGCACATACTCCAATGTAGCCACCACCGTTAGCCACAAACTGTGCAATTTCCCGTAACCTCGTCTCGCCGATTCCGTTGGCAATATCCGTGGCACTCCCGCCGGGCATAAATATTATTGAGTATCTGAAGGACGGATCAAGTAGCCGGTCGAGAGTGGTGGGGTCGCTGTACGCATCCACATGAAAACGCATCCATATCAGAGAATCGTATATTTTTTGATAAATGGTTCCGGTGCCTGTGTATAGGAGAATTCGCGGGGCCTTCATCTTAAGCACATGCACGGTGGAACTGAGGTTGTTAATATCCACCTCGTAAATTTCAGATGCGTATCCAAACGTGTATTTTGCCGCCATGTACGCGTAATACGGACTCACACCCTTGAGAATCACGCTTCCTCTGGGCACGGTTATGGTGCTCCATGTGCCGTTTTCCGGGTTCATAACACGCATGGTGGCGTTATCCTCAGTAAGCACGCCGGGGACACGGGAGTACAGATATCCGTTTACCATCTTAAGCAACCTTACCGAATCATTTTGAACTGTCGGGTCGGTGGGTATGGACGTTGGAGTTTTGAAAAGCACATATTTGTCCGAAGAATCGTAAAATGTGGCATGCAGCATGATGAGTGTGCCATTTCCGTTCTGGTCCCTGAAAACTTTGTCAACGCCCTCGCCGGTCATAACGTATATGCCCTGATAGTAAGAGGTGGTGCCGTTCGGTTGCCTGCTCCAGATTAAACGTCTGAAAGTCCATGTGAGATTCACGTTGAATTCATCCTTGCCATCGCCATCAGGGTCCGGAGTGGTGGGGTTCCAGATGGTTCCTGAACTGGGACCAATGTAACTCGTGGGCCAGGGATCCAGTATCCAGAAATACTCCTTTGTGGGGTCGCTTGCATTATCGTATGTATAATCAACCACGGCCACGTAGTGTCCGGTCTGCACGTTCATAACTCCCATCCACCCGTCCTGAAGATAATATTTCATCTCGCTCAAAGGCACATATTTGTATTCAAATTTCACCCCTATGTTAAGAGAGTTCAGCCACGTGTAAATTTTCGTAAGGTCCGAGTATCCGTATCCGGCGGTGCCCGAATCGTAGCCTATACCTTCATTCACCATCAGCGATTCCACAGCATACGTGCTTCCGTAATGGTAGATGTAGGGGTCAGCTTCTATGAGCCCTCTGCTGAACTCCGGGTCCACCCAGTTTGGGTACTTTGTCTTCAATCTTGCAGGAAGGTCATGGTCAAGGCTGTGCAGCACAATGTACGATGATGCCACACCACACCAGCCCTTGTACTCTCCAGACGAGAATGCCGGGTCATTGTAAGAGGTGGGCTGCTGATGATATATTGCAATATCCCTGTTATCTCCAAACTCCGTATTGTTCCACGCCCCAGAAGAGTTCTGAGCCCGCACCCATCTCACATAATCCACCCAGCCCGCATCCAGACCGGCCGAGCCGCTCGAATCTTTTGCATAAACCCATTTCAGAGTATGCGTGCCCGCATCTATCTGATACGTTTCTTCCTCCCAGCTCACATTTCCAGATATGCTCTTTATCTTCGTATCATCTATGTAAAAACTCAGAAAATCGTGGTTCAGTTCGCTGGACACCTTCCACACAAAACTTATGTTTCCCGGGCCGGTCACGGTGGTGTAGAGATATGTGCTCTCTCCATCACCTATGGTCCCACTCTGCGCTGCCGAGCCGCCAAAATAGCTTATATTTGACTCTCCGAACCATGTTGCGTTTCCGCCTGTGTGCCATATGAGCGGCGAATCGAGCGCCGTGGCCAGAGAGATGTTTTCCTGCTCCGGTACGTAGTTATCCAGCACGCTTTCCTGAGCCGTTGTGGGATAATCATAGGCATCCTCACCATTACCCGGATTCACCGAGGCAGATGCGTATCTAAAAACGTTGAACCCGTCAGTGGCGTTGAGCGCTGAAGATATATCGCTCTGAAGGTCAGACGCATATATCGGTGTCGGATCAGTATCACTGTTATAAAGTATAAGCGCCGGATAGATTTTCACATCATTCACAATCGCCGGGTGCTCCTGCTGAATCTCATTACGGATATCATTAACCACCTGCGCAATCCATGATGAGGGCTCGTCGTAGAATCCGTACCTGTACGTTTCGGGAGCAAGATAATCACACAGCGTTGCCAGACTCCCAAAATCCTGCCCGTATTCGTATGCAGAGTAAGTGTAATACCCGCCCGAGCCGTCGGAAGAGTAATAACTCGTTTCCGGGTGCGGTGCAAAACCTAAATGAATGATTGTATGCGTGGAATTCTCCACAGTATCAATCTCGGATTTTATTTCTGCAACTGTGTCCATTATGGTGGCCACTCTGTAGCTCACATTGCTTCCGTAATCATGGCTCGGCCACTGAAACGTATCATCGAGCATCACGCCGTATGGAACATAAGAAACATAGCCAAGCGATGGGTCTATGGCCTTTCTAACTATGCTTGCCAGATAACTTCTATACCCTGTATCGGCAGGAGAAATCCAGTCTCCCACCAGATAGTCCCAGGAAGAATTGGCATGACTTTCATCGTGAAACCCCACCACCCATGCCCAGATTCTCTGGGAATATGAGTATTCATGTGTGAGATTTAAAAGCGTGCTGAGCACGTCATACTTCACCGTGCCGGATACACCCTTTATCAAAACAAACACATCTGTGTAATTGTGCTGAATTACCCACTGCATAAACTCACTCTCTTTTCCCCGGATTGTGGAGCCCCACACCCAGATACCCTTGGATACCACCGGCACCTGCGCTCTCAAATGCTCATTTAAACCCGAATCCCTGGCGGGGTGCTGCATAACAACCATCGGCGCGCTAAATAAGAGAACGAACACCATAGCACCCACCAGCATATACCTGTATAACCTCCTCATCACATTCACCTCTGACATGATATGTCATGGCAAAATGATTTTTGAGAGTTATAAACATTACTTGCACATGTGAAACTCAAAATTTTTGATACGCGGCTAAATCTCATAAACGAACTTTATCATTCCAAAAAAATTAAATATTGAATTTAAATTTACGATTATGGCGCAGAGAGGGAGTTTCGTAAATGTTGAGGCACATACACTCAGAAATGCAATGTACAGAACATACGAGCACAAGAACACCATTGTAAGCATATTTCTTCTAACCACATTGATTGCTGTGGGGGCAAAAATAAGAATATACACACCGCTCACCCCGGTTCCCTTCACGCTGCAAACCCTTTTTGTGGGATACACGGGATTGCATTTGAGAAAATACCGGTTTGCACCGCCGCTGATCTACGTGGTGCTGGGATTTCTGGGCGTTCCTGTGTTTGCCGGAAATGGCGGAGGGCTTGCATATCTCAGCTCACCCACTCTCGGATATCTGATAGGGTTCATAATAGCCCCCGTGATAATAGGATTAATATACCGCGAAAATTCCTACACTCGCGCCGTGATTTCCACCCTAATCGGACTGATGGTTATACTCATAGCGGGCTCTCTGTATCTGGGCTTAATATACGGCAATATACTCAAAGGGTTCTGCCTGGGCGCACTGCCATTCATTCCGTTTGAGCTGATAAAGGCAATGAGCGCAGGAACAATGAAAACTGCGGAGCTGTACATACGCAAATAAAACAGTGCTGCTTGGGAGATTTGATATACTCGCATTGCATTACCCAATTATGAATGAATGGGTATACGCAAATCTGACCGACATAGAGGGAAGAATACACACCATCGCGATCCCAAAGAATTACGAGTCATTTTTCAAAAACGGGCTGGGCATCGACGGCTCTTCGATTCCCGGATTCGCGAGCGTGAACAAATCGGACCTGGTGGCAAAACCGGACATGGGCACGTACGTAAAGATTCCATGGCGCGAGAACGAGTTCTTCGTGCTTTTAAGCACGTACTTCTCCGGAAACAGGTTCGAAAAAGACCCGAAAAATCTGGCGGCCAAGGTGGACGCGGAGCTGCAGAGCATGGGCTACACCGCGGTGCTGCGCCCGGAGATGGAGTATTTCGTCACGAGCGAAAAGGGCGAGGGCAACACGCATTACTTTGACCCGCCGTACGCGGACGAGACGTTCGAGTATCGCAAGGCGGTGAGCGAGTATCTGATGGAGATGAACATTCCAATTCGATATCATCATCACGAGAACGCCACCGGTCAGATTGAGATTGAGTTGCTGTGGATTGATTCTGTGGAACGCACCGCCGATTACGCAACATACACGAAATTAGTATCTCGCTGGATTGCAAAGGAGATGGGCATGCAGGTTTCATATATTCCAAAAATATCGCATGAGCTCGCGGGCAACGGCATGCACGTGCACCTGTTCCTGAAAAAAGACGGTGTGAACGTGTTCAAAGGCGAAGAAGAAATATCACAGGAGGCCCGGTACTTCATAGGCGGTGTGATGGAGCATATCCGGTATATGGCGGCGATAACCAATCCGACCATCACGTCGTACAAGCGCCTGTGCGGCGGGCTGGAGGCACCGCGCTACATAGCATGGGGCTACAGAAATCGCAGCACGCTCATACGCGTGCCTGCAAGAATGAAGGATATAGAGGTGCGCAATACCGACTCGGCGGCGAATCCCTATCTGGCTTTTTCGCTGATTGTTCTCGCGGGTCTGGACGGCATAAAGAAGAAAATAGAACCACCCGCACCCGTGGACTATGACCTTTATTCACTGTCTCCCGCAGAACTCAGGGAGTATCCCTCGCTACCATCGTCGCTGGAAGAGGCCATCGAAGTCATGGACAGCGATTCTTTCGTTCGAGATGCACTGGGCTCCGAGCTGTACGATACTTTCGTGGACATGAAGCGCAAGGAAATAGAAGAGTTCCGCCTCGCCATAACAGACTGGGAGCTCAAAAAATACGGAGGGTTGTGAATGCGTATCCTGATTCTCAGCGACGCGCACGGCAACTCGGAATCGCTCAGAACAATACTTGAAAAGGAAAGCTACGATGCTGTCTGGTTTCTGGGCGATATAACGGACTACGGCCCGCACCCGGAAGAGGTTCTTGATATCCTGCGCGAGCTGAAACCCGAGGTGTGGGTCACGGGTAACCACGACTACGCAAACGCGTTCGGCGTGGACTGCCACTGCGGCCAGAAGACACACGAATTGAGCGTTTACACCCGCGAGCATATAACTCAGAAAAAGTTGAGCAAAGATGACCTGATATTTCTCAGAACGCTGCCGCTATACGAGGAAAAAGACGTGGACGGCTCGAAATTCTACTTTGTGCACGCGTGCCCGGAGAACCCGCTCTACGGATACATGTTCGACTTCGACCCGAACTGCATGCGCAACGATTTGGGGCGCAAAATTGATGCTTCCACGCTTATCTACGGGCACACGCATTTTCCGCGCAACGGCACGCTTGACGGGTACAGATACTTCAATCCCGGCAGTGCGGGACAGCCTCGCGACGGCGATGCGCGAGCCGCTTACGGAATATACGACGGCGAGTTTCATCTGAAGCGCATTAAGTACGATGTTGATAAAGTGGTTAAAGAACTGGATAAACTATCGCTTCTACCGGAGCACAGAGAACTGCTCGTGCGCATACTGCGCAGTGGAAAGATTTAAAGTTCGCAATAAGAAAAATTTATATTTATCTTTCTCGTTATCTCTGCCATGTCTTCTAAGCATGCAAGAAAAAGAAATTACTCCCTTGCAGTTGCTCTCGGTCTTGCATTTCTGGGTTTCAGTGCCAGCACCGGGTGGGCAATAAATAAAGGTCTCACCTTTCCGCTTTTAAAGGAGCAGTACACAAACGCTCCGTTTATAATAGGCGCAGTTCTATCAATTCAGGGAATAATGGGTCTCTTTGTACCACCCATAATGGGCTACCTCAGCGACGTTTCAAAATCCAAGCGCGGCCGCAGAACGCCGTTCATTCTGGTTGGCGGCATATTTGCAGCGTTGATGATTCTGGCCGTGTATTTCAGCTATACCACGCACCAATCACTCACAGTATTCGCCATCGTGCTGAGCCTGTTCTATTTTGGTATGTACAGCTTTGCAGCACAGTATAGAGCACTAATGCCCGACGTGGTGCCCAGCGGAGCCCGCGGAAAAGTGAGCGGCATGGTCACCCTGTTCGAATGGGCTGGCAACCTGTTTCTGTTCGGCACCATATTCATCGTGGGCTCAAGCGCAAAATCCGCCGCGGGCATGGACGATTCCATAGCGGCAATGATTAAAACCGGTTATTTCCTGATTCCCTTTGCACTGGTAGCCATTTTCTTGACCACCGCGGCGCTGGTCATATTCTTCGGAATAAAAGAGAAGCATTTTCCACACAAAAGGAGAACGGAAGACCTTTTGCAATACATAAAAGACATTATATTCGACCACGACTTCGTATCATTTTATCTCGCACAGGTGCTGTTCTGGCTCAGCTTTGAATTGATAGCCGTCTTCCTGTTCGGTATCCTTCAATCATGCCTTGGTGAGAAAGACGTTACCACATTCGGCAATCTTCTAATGGCGTTATTCAATATCACCGTGCTGGTTGGCGCGGTTGTGGGCGGGCCGCTTTACGACAGAATCGGCAGAAAGAAGAGCATCATCATCGGCGGGCTGATATTCCTGATTCCGTTCCTGTACGGCTGGTTCGCAAATACCAAGACAGATTTCACCGCATTGATGGCTCTGGCGGGAATCGGCTGGGGCATGCTTCTTGCAACCTCCTGGCCTGTAGTCGGAGACCTGCTCACAAAGTACGAGAGAGAAGAATACAACGGTCGCTATTACGGCATATTTGAAGCAACAAAGTCGTTTCCCATTCTCATTGCAGGACTGTTCGGTGGAGCAATCGTGCAGGCAGCGGGCGGCAATTACAAGGTTCTGTTCCCCATTGGGGCCATATCAATCATCATAGCACTGCCCTTAATCTGGAAGATGAAGCACCTGGGGCGTGGTAAACAGTGAGCCTGCTCATTATCGCTTTAATCATTATTTTTATCATCGCTCTTGCAGTGCTTCTGTTCTTTGCATTCGTGGCATACAAGATGGCCACTCCGCCCAGAGAGCACGGAGAGTGGACCCCGAAAACTTACGGCATGGACTACGAAGACTTCGAGGTGCAGACCGCGGATGGCCTGACTCTGAAAGGCTGGCACGTGAACAAAAACTCCCCCGCTACGGTGTTTCTGCTGCACGGATACACTGTGAGCCGCTGGACGTTCTACATAGAGAAGATGGTGGAGTTTCTGAAAGACGAGCCGTACAATCTGGTAATATTCGATTTTCGCGCGCATGGCGAGAGCGAGGGCAAGCACACCAGTGTGGGAGACAAAGAAATCGAGGACATAAAAGCGGTGCTCGACAAACTGGGCACTGAGAAAAACTGTCTTGTGGGCTATTCGATGGGCGCGGATATAGCGATTCGGGCACTGGAATTTGATAATGTGTGCTGTGCCGTGGCGGATAGCCCCCCGATTTATATGGACTCGACCGGGCGCCGCGGGCTGCGCTATTTTGCCAATCTCCCGGAATGGATTTACGACAGTGCGCATCCGTTTTTCTCATTCTTTGCGGGCACGAAAGGTGTGGACATAATCGACTATGCAGAGCGCGTGAAAAAACCGCTGCTGCTCATTGCCGGCTCGCTGGACCCGCTGGTCAAGGTGGACGAAGTGATGGAATTCTACGAGAAGAACAGAAAAGTGAATCCGGACGTGGAACTGTGGGTCACGTCGGGCAAGCACGTGCGCAGCGTGAAAGTGGACCCGGACGAGTATCGCCGTAGAGTGCTCGCGTTCATAAAAAATCATCTGGATTGATACTATGAAATCGGCAGTTCTGGTTTTTTCAATTATAATTTTTTTGGCAAGTGCTTCGATTCTCATAAGCGTTCCTCATCCCGAGGTCAGAGCCACGTATGTTAAAGGTGTGGACGTCTCGCACTATCAGGGCACGGTGAACTGGACCGAAGTGTATCAGGACGGATACCGGTTTGCGTTTGTGAAAGCCACAGAAGGCACAACGTATGTGGATTCTGAGTTTACCGCCAACATCAAAAACGCCGCGCGGGCCGGGCTGTACGTGGGTGCGTATCATTTTGCAGAGCCCACCACCTACAACGCAACCGCGGAGGCGCAGCATTTTCTTGACGTAATATCTCCGTATCTCACCTCCGGGCACCTGTTTCCCGTGCTGGATTTGGAAGAGGGCTCATCGCTGGGCAAAACCGCGCTGAGCAACTGGGCCAACGAATTTATGAACTATATATACGAGAAAACGGGAATTCGCGGGATAATCTACACCAACTCCAACTACGCTGAAAGTTATCTCGACTCATCCCTGGCAAAAAACTGGTCTTTGTGGATTGCAGAGTACGGTGTGAGCGCGCCCAGAACCGGAGTGTGGAGCACATGGAATTTCTGGCAGTACAGCGATTCGGGCACCGTGACCGGTATATCGGGAAGCGTGGATATGGACTATTTCAACGGAGACCTGCAGGAGCTGTACGATAATTTTGTGATACACAGCCCCGAATACCCGAAAAACCTGAGCATGTACGACCCGCAGGGCGCGGTGGGCTACGCAAGCATGTGGTGGAACTCACACAATCCGCAGTATGAGCAGTACGCAACGGATTCTGCCAATTTTGTGGCTCAGGCGCTTATTGCCGGTGGCCTATCCATGTGGCAGGGCACTGACGGTGCGGGCGCGGGCATGGACAATAACGGCAGCATGGCATCATGCGCAAATCTGAGCGCCAATCTGCTGAATTTCCACAACACGGAAAAAATCACGTACGATACTTACTCCGTGCCCTCATGGCTCAAACCGGGCGATGTGGTGATACTGAACGGCACCGCAGGGCAGCACGCTGCACTGGTTGTGTGGCGCTCCGGCAACAGCGTGGGCATAGCGTCGCATACTCCCTCACTGTGGAACGCTTCACTGCTAAGCTATTACACGGGCAACTTTACGAGCATAACCTACATTCATATCATCTCGGGCATGAAAAACATAACCGTGTTCGCGATTACTGCCAGCGCACTGCACGTGCGCGCCGGGCCGGGCGTGAATTACCCGATTATCGGGCTCGTGAGCAGCGGTCAAAAATACGTGGCAATTGCGTGGCACAACGACTCCTCCGGCTACAAATGGTGGGAATTTTTCTACGATGACAGAATCGGGTGGTGCTCTGCCGGGTACACCGAAACCACGTACGGCAACGTGTGGGTTGTCAATGCCAGCGTGCTGAACGTGCGCAGCGGGCCGAGCACCTCGGACACGGTGATAGGCGAGACGTATCACGGCATGCTGTTCGTGCAAATCGACTCGTCCGGCGGCTGGGACGAAGTATGGTACTCATCGCAGGCAGCATGGGTTTACGCGTACTATCTCGCCGTGCCCGAACTTCAACCGATGGTTATAATAACCATGCTTTTTATAGCGATAATTGCAGCAGGGAGGCGTGAAAAATGAAAATTAAGGAAGTTTACGTGTTTCGAATTCCCGAAGGGCGAGATTTGATGGAGTTCATAAAAGAATTTGCAGAGCGAAACGAGATTCACTGCGCATCGGTGAACATAATCGGCGCGCTTAAAAATGCCGAAATCGGCTATTTCAGCGAGGAAGAAGGCAGGTACCTCAAAAAAGAGATTAACGAGCAGTGCGAGCTTCTGAGCGCAATGGGCAACATATCACGCAAAATCGAAGAGGTGTTCCCGCACATTCACGTCATACTGGGCAAAAAGGATTTTACCGTTGTCGGCGGGCATCTGATTCGCGGAGAGGTGTTTGTGGCCGAGGTAATAATCCACGAATACGATGGCAGGTGCCAGCGCGAGAAATACGGAGACCTGTACCTCTGGGAGCCGGAAGACTAATCTTTTCTCACTTTTACCAGCATTTCTTCGAGGTCTGCGGGCACGTGCACGTTCGGGAAAATTTCCCGCGCTTCGTCTATAATCTTTTTCGGGTTTCTGTATCGCGGGCTGATATGCACCAGCACCAGCTTTCGCACTTGCGATTCTTTTGCAATCTGCGCGGCCTGCTGCGCGGTTGAGTGCCCGTACTTATTCGCCTTCTCCTCAAGCGAAGCATCGGCGGTGGCTTCATGAATCAGTATATCCGCATCTCTGGCAAACTCGACCATCTCCGGCACGGGCGCGGTATCTCCGCTGTACACGATTTTTCTGCCCCTGCGCACGCCCCCAGCCACCTGATCAATGGTGATTTCCCGGCCGTTAAAGACGATTTTGCCCTCTTTTCTCAATTTTTCAAGCACTCTGCTGTTCAAACCCAGTGCGTCCGCCTTATCCCGGTCAATGCGCGGTATGTCTTTCTCTCTGAAACAGTATGCGAGCGTGGGCACAGGGTGCTTAACTCTCAGAACCTTCACCACATATT
>JAADDK010000023.1 GCA_013154005.1 Methanobacteriota archaeon | reverse complement strand
AAGGGGTGCAGCCGCATTGCCGCTATGAACCCGCGCCTCGTGTATTTCTTACCCCGAAGCTCGAATTCCTGTGTGTAAACGTATATTGCTGGCTTCTCGTCGCGGGTCAGAATTCCCTGAGAGAGCCAGTCTTTAAGGCGTTGGGCGGCCATTTCGTAGCGGTTCTCCTCCTTTGGAAGAATCAAACGCACAAAATTGTTCTCGTGCCGTCGGTAATACTCATCCTGCATCTTCGCATCTATTTTGTCGTAGGGCTGCGTAATCACCTTGCTTAAATCTTTGCCAATCTTATCCTCGCTGTAATGTATTGCTTTGAAGGGTTTGATTTCCACCATTTTAAATCACCGGATGGTTATGGATTACAGATATTAAATTATTTAACTCGCGTATCAAAAATTAAGAAGATGTGTTTTTTATCGCAAGCTTCAGGGCCAGTTCATAAAACGTACGTATTCTGGCAGATTCGCCGTGCATTTTCTCAACGAGCGCTATTGCCCGCTCCGGGGAGAGCTCGCGCAGCTCCAGCGCCACTAAGGGGATAATTGCGTCTCTGTCAAACTCATTTTTGATTTTATCTATATAATTCACCGCTTTGTTGAGAGTCTCTTTCCATAGTGTTTTGTCCCAGGGCTTTACTCCTTTGCTGATGCCCAGCATTGCCAGCGCAGAATAATACGGTCCGGACATGTTATCGGCTATACGCATAATTTTTTTGAGCATTTTACTTCTATCTTTTCCAGACAACTGCGAGATATCCACGCTCAAATTCTCCAGATACACTATTTTTTGATACTCGTTTTTTGATTTTTTTAAAGCTCTTAGTGTTTCCATAAAAAGTGAGTATCCATAAATGGACTCGTGCTGCGCCATCAGCCCGGCGATGAAACTGGCCCATGAATAATCGCCACAGCAAAGATTCTTTGCAACCTCATGGATACTCTTCATATGCTCGGACGAACAATTTTTCATCAGTATGGTCATCGCATGAAGCAGGCTATCTCTGTGCTTGATTATTTCGTATCTGCACTTTTCATCAACAAAAGCCATTTTGAATCTGTTCAGCAAGAGCATACACTTTTCTTCATCGGTTTTGCTTAGTTCAATAAGCACCGGGGCCATGTTCTCCAGTATGTGCTTCGCACATTTTTGAAAACATTTTTTGTCATCATCATTTTTATGCTTTTCAAGTTCGTTAAACATGTCCTTCATCACGACAAACGCCAGCTCCGGGTGCTTGTGGGGAAGAAACTTCAGCAGTTCTTTTTGAAGAGAAATTTTATCTTCACAGCGCATATCATAAATATGCAAAAGTTCCAGCGCCAGCTGTGGACGAGTATCCACAAACGCGGGAATAACATCCTTTATGTAATACACGTCCTTTCCCCTGAACACTTTCTTTATAATCTCAAACGTTCTCTCCGGGTCGTATCGTACCAGCTTCTCGCCCATGTCGTACAGAATGTGCTTAAAACAATCAAATGCCTGGTTTTCATCTCCAAGTTCCAGCAATATTCGAATGCATTCTTCAATTAACTCATAAGTTTGCTCCGGTGCAACTTCAAATATAGAAGACGTAAATAAAAAAATTGATTTAGATTTTGCATCACTCAAAAACTTCGGATTTAGATACTCTTTAATGAGCGGTATAACTGTGTTCAGAACGCACTCTTTACTGACATCTTTCGGAACGATTGCCCGAAGGTCTATCATTTTGTCTCTCATAAGCGGGCGATATTTTTCGTAAAACTGTTTTATTTCCTCTTTATCGCAACATTCCATCTCACTTAGCACAGTGCTCATAGCATCATCAAACACGTACGGGTAAACGTGCGTTTCATCGTTCGGGTCAAGAGCCAGTATTCTTTCGGCGTTGCCGTCGTCCAGGCGCAGTGAATGCTCTAAAAGTGCTATAACCACACCTCTCATGCTCTCTTTCAGGCTTTTCTGTGTGCATTCAAAAGGTATGATTTCTATTTTCTCCAGGAGCAGCTCCAGCTCTCTCAACGTTTTTTCCGGATTTGCAGGATACGTGAGCTTTGCGTATTTCATATAGCCCCGGTATATTTTCTCCAATGTGTATATATATCCTGATCTAACTTTATCGTGAGAATCTTCGTATCTGCAAATTGTTGGATGCACCTTGTTCAGCTCGGTGAGAATGTTATCCAGCTCTCTCTTTATACGCTCCGGCTCACGCTCCATAATGTCAGTTAGCACAGCAGCTTTCCATGTGTACACATCGTCCCTGAACCTTATCCCCTCACATCTGTCCGGATGCGCATCTGCGAATTTCAGTAATTTAGAGGTGAGTTCGAGTATTTTATCGTGTGCGGAATCTAATTCTTTCCATGGTATGCTGTCCCGCAGAATGGACAAAATATCATCGAATTCCCGCCTGATTTCCACCGCCTGGTCGGGATGGTTTTTCACAAGCTCCGTTGCGAAGTCTATGTATTCATCCATAAACTCAAATCCCAGCACGAACTCCGCATCAATCACGCTCTGGAGAAAACTTATACCCATCTTCACGGCAAGCACCGGAGTGGGAATGCTCTTAATTTCCTCGAACGTTTTTTTCAGATACTCGCGGTCCGGGTCCCCGCCCAGACTCCTGAGCGCCAGCGCCATGCCCGTGTGTGCGTTTATTCTGTCCTTTAATTCGCTTATGCTGGAATACAGCTCGTAGCATTCTCTGTAAATTTTGATGCGCTCGGCTCGAGGCTCCGGGCCCCTCTCTCCGGCATAGCGCAGCAGCAACTCGGCCCTGCGAACAGGGTCCGTAACCGAATTTATAACACGCAAGGCATCTTCGAATTTTCTGTGCTTTTCCTCACCGTAACGCTCACCAAGCAGTTTTTCTATCTTAAATATGATGTCTATGTACTCATCTGGCCGGCTGGCGGTTTTCGCCAGAGTTAACGTGTTTTCAAGAACTTTTCTAACGGTATCGTCAAATACGAGCTTTCTGTGACGGCACGGGTCCACGTATTTCCTTTTATCTTCCGGATAATATTCCAGATACCTCGACTCCAATCTGTTCGGACAGTCAAGCATTATTTGATAGTCATACCCGCTATTTTGCTCATTCTTTTCGCATTCCATTACCGGCTCACCCCTGCACACCGAAGAACGTTCATACCCATCTAACTCCAAGGGGAAAATGCGTTGAGATTATTTGATTATTTGTTTTTAACCACGCCTAAAACGTAATTATCACGTTATTTTCAGTGGGAAGTTGATAGAAAGTTATTTATACTTGGTTAATTTTGGCATAACTGTAATGAAGAAGGCAATAACAGGACTTCCGGATGAGCTGTTTGCTTGGGAAGAGATTTCCAAGGAGCAGCAAGTGATAAAGATATACACGGACCGCAGACGCTATGGAAAAACGGTGACCATCATTGAGGGGTTCAATGAAAAAGATGTGAATGTGAAAGAGATAGCGAAAGCGCTAAAACGCAAGGTTGCCACTGGTGGAACGGCGAAAGACGGGCGCATAGAACTGCAGGGTGACCAGCGCGAGAAGGCGCGCAAGTTTCTGGAAGATATGGGGTACACGGTGGAGATTATTGAGTAAATAGCTATGCTAAATTATATTCTCCATCTTGCGAAGGAAGCAGAACGGTGTAATCACCGGCGCCTCGTGGTGCTTGCCGGGCAAAGAGATGAAACTTTAACTTTGCTTCGAGATATTTTCACTGAATTTTCGGATAAGCGTAGGATAGTTTTCACATGGCGTGGTGATTTGGAAGGCGATTTTGAATCTGAAAAACTGAAGAATGCAGATAAGTATATGGGTGCCACCTATGACCTGGTGGGAATTGATTTACATGAGTCATTTGTACCCAATGATCTTGGTAAACTTGCTGGAACGGTGAGGGGTGGAGGACTCCTAATACTTTTAACCCCAGCACTTGAGGTGTGGGCACACAGCATCAATTATTTTCATGAGAGCATACTCACTCCACCATACTCTAAAGAGGATATTAAACATAATTTCATTCCATGGGTGATAAACAAGCTGATGGAGTCGCCGGGTGTTGCAATTTATTGTAATGGTAAATGGATTAAGAAGTGCAATGCCAGATGCGCGGAGGCACATGATGGTCTGATACCCTTCATGGATAATCTGGTTTTTATGACCCATGACCAGGAACGAGTTTTTAGGAGAATTGTAGAGATAAAATCCAGAATGGCAATAGTGCTCACCGCAGACCGCGGGCGGGGAAAGAGCAGCGTTCTGGGTATGGCGGTGGGCCATATGCTTTATAATAAGAGATGTCGTAATGTGTGTGTAACCGCACCTAAAAAAGAAAACCTTGGGGAATTTTTTCGATTTCTCAGGTCTACACTTGAGGCGTTAGGTGCAAAAAAATTAGAGTCGCGGGTAAAGTATCTTGATCCGGTGTCCGTGCCCTCAACCCGATGTGATCTGCTTGTCGTGGATGAGGCTGCAGGGATACCCGTTCCCCTGCTTCTTAAATATGTTGGTCACAGGAGAGTTATTTATTCAACGACTACGCATGGTTATGAAGGCACCGGTCGTGCTTTTACTGTACGATTTCTGGGGGCGCTTAAACGACAGAAAATTCATGTGCGCATGCTTGAGATGCATGAACCGATACGATACGCTGCTGGAGACCCAGTAGAACACTGGCTTTTTTCTACACTGCTGCTGGATTCCGAGCCTGCCACCATTGAGGGTGTGGATGTGAGCAAATTAAAATACAAAAGGTATAAAATCGAAGAACTTTTAAAAAACGAGCAAAAATTGAGAGAATATTATGGCATATTCGTGCTGGCCCATTATCGCAACAATCCCAACGATTTTGGAATACTGTGCGATGCACCCAATCATGAAATTAGAGTGCTTGAATATAAAGGTCATATTGTATGCTCCGTGCAGCTGGCCCGGGAGGGTGCGCTTGGCGAGTTTGCGGAAGATATGTACTATGGATACATTCCCCCGGGTAATATTGTTCCAGACGTTATAATAAAACATTACAGAAACAGGGAGTTTGCAAAAAAGCAGGGTTACAGAATCGTGAGAATAGCAACGCATCCTGATTTTATGAATATGGGTATTGGAACGAGAATGCTTGAATACATAAAAAATGAAGAAGCAGATTGGGTTGGATCTTCGTTTGGTGCCACACCACAACTTTTGAGATTCTGGACCCGTGGTGGGTTTTTGCCTGTACACATTTCACCCAGGATGAATGAGAAAACTGGTGAGTATTCTGTGGTCGTTCTCAGGACCCCTGATTCATACGCGGAGGAACTTTCCCGGAAGTTTGCAGAACGCTTTGTACTGCTCCTTGGAGATCTGCATAGAGAAATGGATGTTCACATGGCGCGGGCGATTCTGGCCGCAATTCCTGGAAGCGGTAAAATAAATTTGAGCGATGAAGACTGGAAAAGAATAATCGCATACGCGTGGGGCCCTGCAAATTATGAGGTGACGGCTGACGTGCTCTGGAAGCTTGCAAAGCAGTATTTTATGGCAAAGAAAAAGCCGCGCCTGAGCGCCGAGCAGGAGAGAATACTTATTGCAAAGGTGCTTCAGCACCGCACATGGCACGAGGCGGGCCGGGCTGTGGGGCGCGGAGATATGTATGTGGTGATAGAATTACGCGAAACGGTGCGCAAATTTATAGGTGGTGAATACAATGACGAAGTATCTGAATTTCAGCGAAGATTTCACGGCGAAGATTCTTAGCGGAGAAAAACAAGCCACGCTCCGGCTGGGGGTGAAAGACTACGCGCCCGGTGAAGTGGTGATAGTACGTGCGGGAACGGCGGAACTGGGCAGTGCGGAAATTGTGCGTGTTAGGCAGCTCCGATTTTGCGAGTTGACCGATGAGGACGCCCGGCTTGACGGGTTTCCCGATTTGCAGGCTCTGAGAGATGCTCTTGAGCGCTTTTACGGAAAGTTTGAAGATTCGCAGATTTTCACCCAGATTGTTTTTAGAATGGTAAGATAAATTTTTAATCGATTATGTAATCCGGGTTTATGCTCGGCAGGACCGCCCCATCGACATTGAAATGGTACATTATTGTAAGCGCAGTGGCAGTGGTTTTACTGGCAGCAACGCTCGTTTATTCGCTTCTTTATGAAGGGCAGTTGATGGGCTTTGCATAGCGTCGCTTTTGTCGCTTTTGGGTTTGGGCGCTATGGGATTCATAGATGCGGGTGTGTATGTGTATCCTCGCGGCGCCGGTGTTTTGCAGTACCGAAAAATAGTTGCATACAACTCGATTATTCCGTTTTTTGTAGTGGGCGCGTCCCTCTTGCTCTATTTTAGAATAGGCAAGCTCGTCATCTACGCAATGAGTTCAGCATTTGATAGCTCAGTGGCTTTTGCAGGTTTCATAGCATACACAATTGGTTATTTCATACTGGTAATTTTTACCTTGATTTTCACCACTTTTTCGGTAAGTGTAGAGTTCCTGCCGGATAACACGGTGGAAATCACTTATGGTGGTAAAAAGTACAGGGCGAAGAGAGATGAGATACGATTGATAACCGGCGATGCGCTAAGCGCTTTTGGATTTAGAGTTAAGGATAATATGCTTCTCATCGTAACCGAGCAGTGGCAGGTTAAAGTGTCCGTGTTTTTCACAAGGAAAGCTTACATGAAATTTTACAGCTATTTGTATTATCGACTCTACCCTGACGAATACCTGAAATCAAACGGTTAATTTTTACAAAAGATATTTAAACAATGTTTTTAATGTATTTTTTGGTGATCGTATGCGCAGTATACTGGTGCGGGAGGTGATGTCCCGCTCACCGGCCGTTGTGCCCGCGGATATGACTGTACGTGAAGGTGCAGAGCTTATGAAAAAGAGGGGAATAAGTACTCTGATTGTGGAATCTGATGGCAACTATGTGGGCATAGTGACAGAGAGAGATATGATAACAAAGATTGTGGCGGAGGGCAATGATCCTGCAGAAACCACACTGCGTGATATAATGAGCCACCCCGTTGTTATGATTTCTCAGGACGAGAGTATCAGCACTGCTGCGCGAGTAATGTCACGTAGGCGCATACGAAAATTACCGGTGATAAGAGGTAAGGAGCTGGTGGGGCTTCTTTCCGAAAACGATATAGTGAGAATTGCACCCGATTTGATAGCGCTTGCCAGAGAGTATGCGAGGATACACAGAAACCATGATTATGAAGAAAATCCTGTGGAGTATGTTGTTGGACGCTGTGAGGCATGCGGGCAGTATTCACTTCGATTGAGGCAGTATCAGGGCATGCTCGTATGTCCCGAATGTTATGAATCAATGCAGATTTGAGATAAGTTTATATGGGAAGAATAAATTATGATGGGTGATAGCCATGACAGAGATAAAAATGACTAAGGAAGAATTGATAAAGATTAAGGAAGTGTATCAGGGAATCATGTCGTACGCGTCGGTGGGACTGTTTTTCAGGAGCGGAGAGATAATTGGAGAGGAAATAGCCAAGGATATTCCTCGAGAAAATTACTTTGAGAAAGTTGCTGAAATATTGAAAGAACGTGGCTGGGTTGAAGATGTAGAATTTTCGGAGAATCAGGTAAAGGCCACAGGCTCAGCAGAGGTGCATGATTCAACTATGCCCACCTGCAACATGCTTCGTGGCATTATACGCAAGATATATGAAAAGTATTATGGCACGATTGTGAACGTTGAAGAGGAAAAATGCGAAAGTAAGGGAGACCCTTATTGCATGTTCGTAATAAGCAAGATGGGGTGAGAAAAAAATGCATTATGCAATAATAAAGCGAGACGGCATGTTTGTAGAGGGGAGTTTACCTGAGCATGTGGAGAGGGATAAGTTTTGTATTATGTGTGCCGCTGCTTTTGGCGCCGGCACAACCGCACACCGGGAGTATGGGGATGAGGTTAAGGAAATAACAATAAAGGGCGAGAAGACGGATGTTATCATAGTTCCATGGCAGCGTGACCTTCTGGCCGTTATTGGTTCAAAAGAAGACCTCAATAAAGTTATAGAAAAAATCAAACAGTAAATGTATCGGCTATTAAGTCCAGCGCAATCATCGCTTCTCTTTCTACATCTCTTCTCTCACCGGCGTTTATTCCTTCCACTATGAGATATATTTTATTGCCTCTGCCCATTATTCTGTATTTAATGGGTCCTGAGCCAAGCACCAGATTTTTCCACCTTCCCTCAACTATTTTCATGGTGCCGGTGCTTTTTATTTCCCCAAGCTGTACAGACGCGGCGCGAATTTTCTCGCTTGTTTTGTTTATGAGCTCTTCCACCGTGCCTGCATTTTCCTCAAACCAGAAAACCGAAATGTAGCCTTTCGCGTTGATTAAGGGGATGTAGAATTCTACGTATCCTTCCTTCTCATCGATTTCCACATAATGGATTCTTGCCTTCGATGGGAGATTCATAGTGAACTCAAAATCTTCAGGACGTACGCGGCGATACAGTTCTTTCATCTCCTTGTAATCTTTCCCATGCTCCCACACCCGGTTAAAGTAGTCGAGAAGGGTCTCACGGGTGAATTCGTCACGTATGCGAACAGAACCCACATATTTTTTGTCTTTTATGAGCCGGATAAACACTTCCTCGTCTGATATTGAGAAGAATCCGCGAGGGTTAAGCATATGCTTAATTTCCATACCATGCGCAATGAGGTAGTCGTATGCCTGAAAATTCACTGTGCCGCTTATTGGCTGGATAAGCTTGATTTTCACGCCGCGAGATAGGGCATCAAGAAGTGCGTTGTAAAACTCCGATTCGCTATCAATAGATTCGCTGTACGGGGTAATCAGGTAGAACATGGTTTTCACATCGCGCAGTATTTCCAGATGGCTTAGCGGATTGAGATCCTCTTTGCTTACCCACACATATTCTTCTATGTTTCCGTAATTTCCCTTCGTGTAAACCTGACTCAGATTATCAAGCAGAAATTTGAGCGTTCGCTCCTTCGATTCGAGGTCTCGTTTAACATTTTGCTGATAGGTCTTGTATAGATTGAGCAATCCGATATTTGGAGGTATTGCAGAATATCGCACCGGCCTGCCAGGCTCCATGCGCACAAGACCTTTTTCCATAAGAGAACGCAGCACATCGTAACATCTCGGTCTGGGCACCCCTGAGGCGGCGCTACACTCCGTGGCGGTGAGCAATCCCTTTTCAAGAATGGCTATATATGCATCGGCCTCGTATTGTGTGAGACCGAGTTCTTTCAGGTACCTGCCTATTACATCCATGTTATATCGTAAAAGAACAGAATTAAGATATATATTAATTTTTCGGGAATTGTATTAATTTTGCTTTGACAGAGTTTGAATATCAAACTTGATAATATAACTCATTTTTTCCCTTTAAAATTGCGAAAATCATGAGGTTTGTCATCATATTTTCATGTCTTTATTAATTTGCTGAGGAAACCAGAGTGGTCAGGGCACCCCGTATACATTCATGCAAAAGAATTTTGGTAATTTTTCACGCAGGCATATCTGGAAATTTGATTGAAGCGCAACGAATTATTTTGTTTTCTATATCTAAAAGTGGCTCACGATAGTTTTTGCTTAATACGTTGCCTCTAATGTTGAATTTGTAATCTATGCTATTTATTATTCTTTTTGCCTCCATTAAGTTTTTTTCGTGTACGTTAAGATACAGCTTGTTCAGGGTCATAATCATCGATATATCTGCATCTAGAACGTATAACTTTTCAAAGTTGTCATTTTTCACCATATCAAAAAAATATTTGTGTTCTTTGTAATTGCTCATTCCCACAATATAAAGTATAACCGGAACTGCACCCAGTATTATTACTCCACCAAGGGCAATTACTATATTTTTCCCAAGATAGAAAATTTGGAAAATCATGTATCCCGAAGAACACGCGAAAATGGCTACCACGCTCCATACCAGCGGTTTGAAAAAACGCATTTTGTTTTGAAAATAAAATATAATCCACTCTTTCAGAGCTCTTTCTATGGTATCACACACATCTTCCATATAGAGCCACCGGGGGGATTCGAACCCCCGACCTGCTGATTACGAATCAGCCGCTCTACCGGGCTAAGCAACGGTGGCATCTAAAATGGAAAAATTACAGCAGGTATATTAATCTTTCTTACTCTTCGAATGAGATGGGCGGTGAGTGTTGGGAAATCTTTAAACCGCACAAACACATATCTCACCTATGGCAAAGTTGAGAGTGGGCGATGTGAGGACTCTTATAACGAAAAAAGCAACAACGGTTTCTGAGGACGCGCCTGTCTCCGAGGTGGCGAGAAAACTGATTGAGGACCCGAAAACGCATACTGTGTATGTGATTGATTCTTCCGAGCGGCTGGTGGGCATAATTCCGCTGACTGAGATTTTGCAGTATCTCTACTACGAGGATATACCTGTGGAGTTCATCACTTACAGCTTTCCACTGATGTACAGCAAGGACGTTCGCGCCAGGGACATCATGCTGCCTCCAATATGCGTGAAAGATTCGGATACTCTGACAGATGCGTTTCGCACAATGTTCGAAAACAAGCTCATGGAGCTTCCAGTGGTGGACAGCGATATGCACGTGATTGGAGACCTGAACGGTCTGGAACTGATTGAAGTGCGTATCTCCGGGCAATAGTATGCTTATCGAACTCGCCCTTGCCCTGATTTTAGTCAAAATTATGGACGAGCTGTTTATGAGAGCAAAGCAGCCACCGGTTATTGGCGAGATACTGGTGGGCATAGCGTTTTCATTCGTTGCCTTTGTTCTTCCCTCTGAGTTTTCATTTGTGGATTACAATTTTTCGCTGAATTTTGATATATATCACCCCGCGTTCGATTTCTTCGCGGACATGGGCATAATATTTCTTCTGTTTCTTTCCGGTATGGAGACGCGATTAAGTGATTTCAAAAAGAGCGGGCGCAGTGCGCTGTTCACCGGCGCGTTTGGAGTCCTCGTTACATTCGGGCTGGGATTCGGATTTGCCATGTACGCGGTGGGGTTCACGCCCACGCAGGCCATGGTGTTCGGCACGATTTTCACTGCTACCAGCGTGGGTGTCACGGTGCGCGCCATGATGGATATGAATATTCTGAACACCGATGTGGGCAACACGATTCTGGCGGCCGCGGTGGCTGACGATATATTTGGCATAATCCTCGTAACGGTGGTGCTCAGTCAGGGCGAGATTATTGAGCTGCTGGTTGGCATATCCGCGTTTTTCATCGTGCTTTATCTTCTTGCCAAATACGGCATAATTGAGAGGATAATGAACGCTGCAGACAGATTTTTGCACGTGCCCTACGGGCTTGTAAGCGTCACGGTGGGCATAATGCTTCTTTTTGCGTTTTTTGCCCAGATGGCGCACATAGCAATGATTACCGGTGCGTTCTTTGCCGGGCTCTTCGTCGGGCAATCCACGCAGGAGCGACGCATAATCGGGCCACTCAAAGCGATAGCATACGCGATATTCATACCCATATTCTTTGTAAAGGTCGGAATTTTGGTGGATTTCAACCTGCTCGGCAATTTTAACGTGATTCTTTTGGGCGCGCTTCCACTGGTGTTTCTGGGCAAGATAATTGGCTGCTCGCTGGGCGCCCGCGCGGCGGGCATGCCCCGCTCCTCGGCCGTGAAGGTGGGTGTGGGCATGACTCCGGAGATGGAGGTCGCGCTGGTCATTGCCTCTCTCGCTTACGGTAGCGGCATATTCTCTCCCGCCGAGGGCTCTGCGATAATAGCCACCACGATAATTTACGTGATACTCTCTTCGATTCTCACGCCCATAATGCTCAAAAAAATGTATGGGGTTAGAACTCAAAACTCTGTCCCGGGTTGAGCACCACCAACTCAATACCCTCTCTTTTAAGGTCCTCGCGCATCTCATCCGGCTTGGCGGTGATTGGTGGCCACGTGTTGTAGTGCATGGGTATCACATATTTCGGTTTAATCAATCTCGCCGCAATTGTGGCCAGATGCGTATCCATTGTGAAAAGCCCGCCAATAGGAAGAAGCGCCACATCGGGACGGTATATCTCGCCGATTAGTTTCATGTCTCCAAACAGACCCGTGTCGCCCGCGTGATACACCTTCTTTCCGTTCATTTCGATGATGAACCCTGCAGGCAGGCCGCCATCTACGCTGAACCCGGATTCGGTTATGCCAGATGAATGAAGTGCAGGCACCATTGTCAGGCGCACACCCTCATGTTCATAAGTGCCGCTGAAATTCATGCCCACCGCCTTGGCACCCTTTGAGCTCACGTACTCCGCCACTTCGTATATAGCCACCACGGGCACATCCTTGCGCTTGGATATGAACACCGCATCGCCCAAGTGGTCACCGTGTCCGTGTGTCACGGCAATTATATCGCAATCCACATCATCGGGCTTCACGGGAGCCATATCGTTGCCCGTTATGAACGGGTCCACCAGAACTTTTTTTTCGTCTTCGATAAGAAACGCAGAATGGCCAAGCCAGGTTATTTTCATTCCACCTCACCTCTCTCAATCATTGCTTTTTCCAACTTAAATCTTTCCATTTTTGAAGTCCTTTATGTTTTTCACCACATCGCCGCTGAATATTGCACTCGCCGCAACCAGTATATCCGCACCCGCATCGACTATATCTTTCGCGTTGTTATGCTTCACACCACCGTCCACTGCAATTTTCACGCTCAGGGCTTCTTTGTCTATGTACTCTCTCGCCTCCCTGATTTTTTTGAGCACGTCCGGAATGAAGCTCTGCCCTGCAAAGCCGGGATACACAGACATGATGAGCAGGTAATCCAAACTGTCCATGTGCTCTTTCGCCTTCTCAAAAGGCGTGTCCGGGTTAAGAGCAAGACCAACCTCGGCACCGTAATTTTTCGCCTTGCGCAGCACCGATTTGATATCCACTTTAATCTCACGATGCACGGTGATTATGTCTGCACCGGCGCTTATGAAATCCTTCACGTACTTGTCCGGCCGCTCAATCATCAGATGCGCATCGAACGGTGTCTTTGTGCATTTTCGTATGCTCTTTATCACCACCGGTCCGAACGTTATGTTGGGCACGAAATGGCCGTCCATCACGTCCAGATGTATGTAATCAGCGCCGCCCAGCTCACACAATCGCAACTCTTTGCATAGCGCGGAGAAATCTGCGGATAATATTGAGGGTGAAACTTCTATTTTTTTCATAATTTCTCACCGTGGAGGAGATAATGGACTCCGATATAAATGTTTCATACTTTGTTATGCCTTACAGCGTACAGGATTCGATTGAACACGCCCATCATGGCATGGTACTCCCACTTTGTCATAACCGCCCTTCCCATAAGCCGACGAAACATCACCTCCGTATTTTTTCTCTTGTGCTCTGGAAAATTAATGGCGGTCAGTATGGTTGAGAATTTCTCGTTTAAGAGTTCAATCTCGGAGCTCTCTGCGATGGGCATATTGCGCTCTTCTGCAGAGTGAACGTATATCTCGTACAGCACCACCGCGGCCGCGTGGGTAATGTTCATTATCGGATACGCTGGATTGGTTGGAATGGTTACCAGCGCGTCGCATTGCTCAATTTCTTCGTTGTAGAGTCCGTAGTTTTCACGGCCGAACGCGATGCCTATTCTTCCGTCCACGCCACTCAGTTTTTCTGCCATTTCTCTGGGTGTGTGTGATATGCGCTTGAATTTTTTCGGTGAGGCGGTGTCCACACCGCTGGTGGCTACGAGGTAATCAACATATTTGCGCACATCTTTGAAATCATGAAGAATGAGCGCATTTTCCACCACATGGCGGGCGTGTTTGGAGAAGCGATACGTATCGTCATCGAATTCGGGAGGATTGATAAGAATCATTTTCTCAAACCCGAAATTCATCATCGTGCGCGCCAAAAATCCTATGTTGCCGGTGAACTGCGGCTCGACGAATATAATGTAAGCGTCCATGGTTCGCCATGCCTTGCAGAATATATTTTTTGCGTGGTGAAATTTTTTATATGCGCATCTCTTTCCCACCACTATGGCACCGGCAGCGGAGGTGGTGAGCGATGATCCGCCACCTCGTGGATATGAAGATGATACGCGAAAGCTTCGTGGCGCTTCTTCTCGCATTAATAGCCGATAGTTTCGCAGGCATTCTCCTCAATCATTCAATCTCGGTTTTTAACGCTGTGCCCGGGCTGCTCATGATTCTTCCCGCACTGCTGGATATGCGCGGCAACGTGTACGGTGCGCAGATTTCGCGCCTGAGCTCCAAGCTGCATCTGGGCGAGATATCGGGAATGAAGGACAAAAAGGTAAAAATCAATATCATTTCCTCGGTGGCGCTGGCGTTCACCGTGAGCTATATTATGATAGGACTCACTGCCGGAGTGTTTTATTTCTCTCGCGATGTCGTGGTGCCCGTGTTTATAATACTCACAATCGTGCTCACCAATCACTTTTTCACATCTTCCATACTCACTCCCGTGGCGGCGTACATATCCGTGAAATCGTACGAGAAAAACTGGAACCCGGATAATATCGGCGTGCCGCTCATCTCCGCCATAGGTGATTTCATGGTTGTGTTTTTCATGGTGTTCAGCGCCATGCTGGTGCTGTGGCTTCCCCACTATTTGCGTTTTGGATTGCTGGGCATATGGGTTGCATACACAATTTACGTGTTTACAAAGACGTTGAGGAACAAAGAGGGCAAGAAAATCTACAAAGAGAGCTTTGTGGTTCTGATTCTTGTGGGGCTGTTCGAGCTGGTCACCGGTACGCTGTGGGAAGATAACAAAATTGCGCTTATTCTGCTGCTTTTGCCTCCGTTTCAGGAGACGCTGGGCAATATTGGCAGTGTGCTCTCTGCGCGGCTCTCTTCGCACATATATCTGGGATACATTGAGCCGGGGTTCATACCTCGCGGAAAGCAGTTTATGCGTGATGTTGCCTCCACTTTCGTGCTGACTTTCATCATGTCTTCAATAGTGGCCGGGCTCGGGTTTGTGTACACCCACAGTTTTGTGGTGGTGGGCATGGTGTTCGCTGCCGGCGTGCTGGCCGCAACCCTTCTAATTCTGATTTCGTATTATCTCACGTATCTGAGCATAAAGCTGAAGATGGACCCGGACAACACTGTGATACCCATAATCACAACGCTGGCAGACATTGTGGGCTCCGGCACGGTCATAATGTTCTACTATCTCTTCTTTTGAAAATCTATTTATTTGATGGTATGTTTCCCTTATTCTAAATGAGGTGAAATTTCATGGAGTACGCCGCGTTTCTCTTCACGCTTGGCATTGTTCTGGTGTTCGCAAAGATGTTTGACACTCTGTTTGAGAAGGGAAAACTACCCGGCGTGCTTGGTGAGATTGTGCTTGGCATTATTCTCGGAAATCTCGTGCTCTATGGATTTTATTTTGGGCCGGATATACACGCATGGCTGCAGAACTGGATTCAGCTCCGGGGCGCTCATGCGTTTCAGGGTGAGGAACCCGTGCATTACATTGCCAATCTTGGCATAGTCATGCTCCTGTTCATTGCAGGGCTGGACACGAATATTGACCAGCTTAAGTCCACGGGCAAGGTGGCGACTTTCTCCACGGTGATGGGTGTGTTTGTGCCGCTGGTAATTGGCTGGCTGTCCGGGCTGGCGCTGGGCTACAATATGCGCGAGAGTCTGGTTATGGGTGTGCTGCTCACTGCCACGAGCATTGGTGTGACGGTGCGCACGTTGCTTGACATAAATATGCTGCGCACCGATGTGGGTGCAGCGTCGCTGAGTGCGAGTGTGATGGACGATTTTCTGGGCATATTTCTTATAATATTCGTGGTGGGTAGCGGGAGTCTGGTGGTGTTCGGAGTGCAGCTGGCCATATTCTTCATAGTAACGCTCATAGCGGCATGGTACTATATGCCGTACATCACAAAATTCACGCGTAAGTACATCAAGACGGAGCGGGGCATGGTTGGTGTGCTTCTGGGCGTGATGCTTCTGTTCTCCACGCTTGCAGAATACAGCTTTGGGGCCGCCATAGAGGGTGCGTATTTTGCGGGCATTGTGCTGAGTGCACTTCCCGCAAAGAAGATTGTAATTGAGGATATACGGGCGATTGGATACGGATTTCTCATTCCTCTGTTTTTCGTGTACACCGGCGCGCAGATGGATATCGGGGTGTTCACCAACATAAACGCGCTGATTCTTGCGGCTGTTATTCTCGCGGTGGCCATATTTGGAAAGATTCTTGGGCGAGGAATAGGAGCACGCATAGGCGGATTTAACTGGCATAAAGCGTGGCAGATGGGTGTGGGCTCTGTGCCGCGTATGGAGGTGGCACTCGTATCTTTGACTGTGGCAATAAACGCGCCGTCGCACCCCATTCAGCCGCAGCACGTGGAGCTTTTCATTGCTGCCACCATGGTATTTGTCACGGTCACCACACTTATAACGCCGCCGCTGCTCAAACTATCGTTCAGAAAAGAAATAAAAGAGATGCAGGGTTAGGCGCGGAAATACGCACCAAAGCCTCTTTCGTATATTTCGCCGCGGTCTTTAAGCGAGTCGAGAATCTGGTCTATTTTTGCGGGCTCCACGTCCGGCATTGCCTTCAGAATCTCGCTGTACTCTGCGCCTGCGCCGGTGTTCAGTTCGTCGATTATCTGTAAAATCCGGGTTTCCAGCTCCACAAAGTCGTCGGGCTCTTCTTCCTCTTCCACGCCCGGCGGCTCGTAGCCCATCTCTCTGTACTCTGGAAGCAGGTGCTTGAGCGCGTTTTTGAGCATGTCCACATACGTCTCCACATTGATGCGGCCGTAGAGATTGATGGCGGTGACCACGCCGTCTGCAATTCTGGGAGTGAAGCCCAGCTTGATCAGTTTGTCCACCGTGGGCTCTTCCATGCTGAGCGCTTCTTTCATTGCCTCGACCCTGAGTTTCAGTTTTTTAGCGGTATCGAGCATCCAGTAATCGCGCAGCACCTCGTCGACTATTTTGATGTGCTCAGGCACAACGGACACGTACATGGTATCCTCATTGGGGCGATACACGTTGGTCTTGCCCACCACTGCCACAAATTTTGGAGGCGCGGTGGAGTCAAGAAACTGCCGGGCGCGGGGCGTGAATTTGCCGGCAAATATGTGAAATGCGCCAGTGTGGTCTGCCACCCGCGCGGTGATCACCTCATCATTGACGTTGTGCGCTTCTGTTAACACGCCCACTATGAACACACGGCTTATTTTTGCACCCAGCGGTGTGACCACATAACTCGGTTTTTTCTTCTCTTCTGCCTTGATAACCTCTCGCGAAGCGTTGAACTCCGCGGAAAAAACTCTCCAAGCAGGTTCTCTTCCCATTTTCACCACTCCATCTCGTCAAGCATCTTCTGCGCATTTTTGGCAATATCCTTAACATCGGGGATACTGAAATCTTTAACGAACATTCGCAGGCCGTACTTTTCCTCGCTTATTACGTTGCCACGAACTCGAATGGGACGCGCTATGAGCTTGTCTTCTATCATCTCGGTTATTACGGTGCTGATGCCCATATTTTCCTGCACTTTTTTCATTGCTTCGTCCACAGTCATTCCGAGTATTTTCTCAGTCTGCTCTCTGTTGAACACGCACATAACCGCACCCGTGCCGTCGTCCACGATGGCCTTTATTCGCAGATCTGGCACGGGTTTGACGCGTCCGTGTATGGGGCAGTTCATGCCGTCCACCACGCGCCGGCATTCCGGACAGCGATAAATCAGGCCACTGCCATCTTTCACGTCTATGACCACGCCTTCGAGCAGAGCGTTGAAGCCGCCCTTGCCTTCGAGAGTGTCGATGCTCACGGGCACCTCGGTGATTTCTATTTCTCTATTTAATTTCGTTATCTCTGAGCGCGAATCAAATACCAGTTGCGGCATGCCTCGGAACGTGCTCACGTATGCACGCGAGATTTTCAGCACATCACCCGCGCGCACCTCAGTGTCCCACGCAGAGAACGGAATCTCGCCGGTCTCGTCGGCCAGCGTGCCCGAATAAACGGTTTTTTCCACGCCGTCCACGCTCACGGTGCGCGGCTCGGCGCTGAGTATTTTTGCTTCCACCTCGACCAGACCCATACCCGGATGCAGCTCTGCAACCTTCGCCTGCCTGAGCGTGGATTTGACCTTCACGGAGTCGGGGGGAAGCAGTTCTATTCTCGTGTTCTGGCCCAGCATTACCTTGGTCTGGCCCTGCCATTCTCTCGTGTACGCGTTTTTTATCTCCACACAGTCGCCCTTCCTGATGGCGATGTTGAGCTGCCAGGCGGTGAATGGCAATACTCCGGATTCGTCGCCCATATTGCCGTAAAACATCTTTCGCACCTCGCCATCGCTGGTGGTGTACTCTTTCGGGTTGATGGACAGAATCTTAACCCGCAGGTTCAGGCGGCCCTCTCCCGGCACGAGTGATGCGAGGCTCCGGTATTCAGAGCCCAGGTTCTTCACAGTGCCTCCGTATTTTCTGATAACGCTTCTCTTCGCTTCGTTGAGCGGCACGCGCATATCCATAAACTCTTTTAGCTCCCGGAATATACTTTCTTTATCGACTTTACCTTCAAGCGCATTATAAACTTCTTCCACAGCATCTTCAAATTCGCTCATTACTGCACCTCCACGCCAGTGCTTGAAAAAGACAATCTTTGAAAGTATAAAACGTTTCTCACGAAGATAAAGAAACATTGCTCATGATATATTTTACTCCTGTAATTTTTTGACGTTTCTTTATAAATGAACACCCTTACCGGCGATCTGTCAAAAAATAAGACGTGAACGAATAAAAACCTGTCCGGGAAACCGAGTAAAATACGAAATATTTATTAACATGAATTTCTTATATTTGGTTGGTTAGAATCGCACCATGCTGGGATTGAAACTGCTGGGCGAAGAAAACATCGGTGCAGCTGTAGCGAGTTAGAATCGCACCATGCTGGGATTGAAACTAACACACACAATGATCAAAAACTACGACAGAGGATTTGTTAGAATCGCACCATGCTGGGATTGAAAGCTGTTTTTGAAGCTTGAGAATCCCATGCCTTCCCGCGTTAGAATCGCACCATGCTGGGATTGAAAGGCGGGGAATTTCAGTTTTAGCATGGACTTGTGGGTTTGTTAGAATCGCACCATGCTGGGATTGAAAGCTGTAATCGTCTTTTCTGGGGTCTCCGCGAAAATCAGTTAGAATCGCACCATGCTGGGATTGAAAGCAATATCTTCAATGAGTAGCCGCAATTTCCGCGAAGCGTGTTAGAATCGCACCATGCTGGGATTGAAAGTTCACAGGATACCATGGAGCGAGAGATACCGCCCGATGGTTAGAATCGCACCATGCTGGGATTGAAAGTGCTGATATAGCAAATTGTATTGCTCCGGGTACGGATAGTTAGAATCGCACCATGCTGGGATTGAAAGTCCTGCGTGTGCACTACAAGGCCGTGCGGGGGCACATAGTTAGAATCGCACCATGCTGGGATTGAAAGTTGGTGCCGATATGGCGCCAATCGGGATACGCAAACTTGTTAGAATCGCACCATGCTGGGATTGAAAGACAAGAAACACGATCAACATAAAGAACACGATGAGAAGTTAGAATCGCACCATGCTGGGATTGAAAGGGCATTTGGGGGTTATGAAATCACGATTGCCGGGCACACGTTAGAATCGCACCATGCTGGGATTGAAAGGATGAAGTATGGACGAGTATTGAACCTTCATTGGCAGGTTAGAATCGCACCATG